>NZ_JBVITE010000025.1:0-100980 GCF_055575155.1 Kitasatospora sp. NPDC034533 | reverse complement strand
CCCCCCTCCCCCCCCCCCCCCCCCCCCCCCCCCCCCCCCCCCCCCCCCCCCCCCCCCCCCCCCCCCCCCCCCCCCCCCCCCCCCCCCCCCCCCCCGGCCGGGCGTCAGCCCAGCAGCAGCTGCCTGGCCTTCGCCACCACCTCGGGGGACGCCTTCGCGAGGGAGCCCGACGCGTACGGCGGCTGCGGGTCGTACTCGATCGTCAGCTGGATCGCCTGCGCGACGGTGTCCCCGGCGATCAGGCCGGTCATGGTCAGCGCGAGGTCGATCCCGGCCGAGACCCCGGCCGCGGTCGCGTACTTGCCGTCGACCACCACCCGCTCGCTGCCGGTCGGTCGCGCCCCGAAGGTGGACAGCTGGTCCAGGCAGATCCAGTGCGAGGTCGCCCGGCGCCCCTCCAGCAGCCCGGCCGCGCCCAGCAGCAGCGAGCCGGAGCAGACCGAGGTGGTCCAGGTGGTGGTCGCGTCGATCGCGCGCACCCACTCGACCACGGCCCGGTCGGTCAGCTGGGCCGGAGTCCCCGGCCCGCCGGGCACCAGCAGCACGTCGGCCGAGTCCACCTCGTCCAGCGTGGCGTCGGCGGTGAGCGCCAGGCTCTTCATGTCGGTGCGCAGCGGCCCGCGCCGGGCGGCCGTGAACACCACCTCGGCGCCGGGGATGCGGGACAGCACCTCGTAGGGGCCGACCGCGTCCAGGGCGGTGTACTCGTCGTACAGCAGAACGGCGACGCGCATCAGTGACCTCCGATGGGTTCGGGACGGAAGCGGCGGCGGTACTCGGCGGGCGGGGCGGCCAGGGCCCGGACGAAGGCGCGCCGCATCGCCTCCGGGGTGCCGTAGCCGCAGGAGCGCGCGATCTGCTCGACGCCGTCGTCGGTGTCCTCCAGCAGCCGCCGGGCGGCCTCCAGCCGGACCCCGTCCACGTACCGGCCCGGGGTGACGCCCACCTCGGCGGTGAAGGCGCGGGCGAAGTGCCGTGGCGACAGCGCCGACCGGTCGGCCAGGGCCTCGACCGACAGGTCGGCCTCCGGGTGCTCGGCGATCCACCGCTGGACCTCGCGCAGCGGCCGGCGGACCGCCACCTGGGCGGCCAGCTGGGTGCTGAACTGGGCCTGGTTGCCCGGCCGGCGCAGGAAGACCACCAGGTGACGGGCGACCAGCAGCGCGGTGTCCCGCCCGAGGTCCTCCTCGACCAGGGCCAGCGCGAGGTCGATCCCGGCGGTGACCCCGGCCGAGGTGGCGACGTGCCCGTCCCGGACGTGGATCGGGTCCGGGACCACCTCCACGTCCGGGAACCGCCGGGCCAGCTCCTCGCAGTACGCCCAGTGCGTGGTCGCCCGGCGCCCGGCCAGCAGCCCGGCCTCGGCGAGCAGGAAGGCGCCGGTGCACACCGACACCACCCGCTCGGCCCGGTCGGCCAGGTCCCGGATGCCCGCCACCAGGGCGGTGTCGGGGCAGCCGGTGCCCTCCCCGCCGGGAACCAGCAGGGTGTGCGCCGCAGCGACCTCGGCGAGGTCCGCGTCCGGCAGCAGCCGCAGTCCGCTCTGGGTGCGCACCGGGGAGCCACCGGGGGAAGCGGTGGTCACCCGGTACGCCCCCGAGGGGCCGCCGGCCCTGGCGGCCCCCGCGAACACCTCCAGGGGCCCGGTCACGTCGAGGCTCTGGACGCCCTCGAAGAGGACGATGACCACGTGGCGCGCTCTCATGCGGCCAGCCTGGCAGCGGGCCGCGGTGGCAGCAATGACCTGTTCCCCACCTTTCCTGCCATCGGACGCGGAGCGGGGCGGGGCCGCCCGGGAGCCGGCGGGCGGCGGGCTCTCTCGGGAGCCGGGGTCAGCGGTACAGGGCCTGGTCGAAGCGGATCTGGGTGGAGGGCAGCCCCGCCGCCGCCAGCCGGGTGCGCACGGAGCCGACCATGCCGATCGGACCGGTGACGCAGGCCAGGTGGTCGCGCCAGTCGCCGGCCGCCGCGACGGTGCCGGCGAGTTCCCCGACGGTGACCGGGGTGACGGTCAACCACGGCTTGTGCAGGCCGAGTTCGGAGAGCGCCTGCCAGTCGTAGAGGTCCGCGCGGTCCCGGGCGCCGACGAACAGGTGGACCATCCGGCCCGTCGGCCGGTGGGCGGTCTGCTCCTCGATGATCGCCTTCATCGGGGCGAGGCCGGTGCCGCCCGCGACCAGCAGCAGGTCGCGCGGGTCCCCGTCGGGCATCAGGCTGCCGCGCGGCGGGCCGAGGCGCAGCCGGTCGCCGACGGAGGTGTGCTCGACGAGCGCGGCGCTGACCCCGCCGGGGCCGGTGCGGCGGACGTGGAACTCCAGCTCGTTGTCGGCGCGCGGGGCGCAGCCCATCGAGTACTGCCGCCAGGTGTGCGGCAGCGCCGGGTGCTCGACGGTGCCGTACTGGCCGGCCCGGTACGGGTAGGGCTCGCCGGTGCGCACCCGCACGACGGCGAGGTCGGGGCGGCGGCGCTCGTGGCCGGTCACCACGGCGTGCCAGTACGGGGGTTCGGTGAGCGCCGAGTCGGCGCCGGCGACCATCGCGCCGACGGCGAACCGCAGCATCCGCACCCAGGCGCCCTCCAGTTCCTCCGTCCAGCGCTCGCCGGCCCGGTGCCGCACGGCCGCGCACAGGGACTCCTCGAAGGCCTCGTAGTGCACCGGGCGCACGCCCAGCTTGCGGTGGTCGCGGCCGAGCTGGCGCAGCGTCCGCTCCAGTTCGGCCGGGCGGTGGAGGTTGTCGATCAGGTGGTGGAAGATCCGCTCCAGGTGGAGCTGCTGGAACTCCATCGAGGCGGGGAAGAGCGATCGCAGGTACGGGCGGTGGCTGAACATCACCAGGTAGAGGTGGTCGATCAGGTCCGCGAGCGGGGAGATCACGTCGAGGTCGCGCCGGATCAGGTGCTGGTCGGCGGCGCCGTCGTAGCCGCCGTCCTCGCCGTAGGCGCCGTACCCGAAGTCGCCGCCGCCGGACGCGGACGGGGCGAGGAGTTGGCGTCGCAGGCGCATCGCGTGATGGCGGGCGATCAGGCGGTCGTACTCGGCGGTGGCGGTGGCGGTGCCAGTGCTGATGCTGCTGCTGTTGTCCATGTCCCGCCCAGTGAACTGCCGAGCCGTCGAACACGAGAAGGGCCGATCGCCCCGGACGGACCCGGGACCAACGACCCCTTGCGGATGTGACGGGCGTGACGGAACGGTTCCCGGCCGCCGGGGTGCGAATCCGGACACTCGGGCGGGGACGGGCACGGGAGCGGGACCGGACGGCGGTTCGGGCGGCGTACCGGACGGCGGTTCGGGCGGCGGGGCGGGCGGCGGAGCGGGCACGACGGAAGGGCGCCCCGCGCCCTGGCGCTCTCCTACCACCAGGACCCGGGGCACCGCCGTCAGACTCCCGCCCGGCGCGCCTCCCGGCGTTCCAGCCGCCGCTGCCGGCCCTGGCGCAGCGGCTGGTCGGGCAGCCACCCGAAGGTGAGGCAGGACCCGATCACCCCGAGCAGCATCCCGATCACGAAGCCGCCCAGGTTGGAGGTGACCCAGGTGCCGAGCGACGCCAGCACGGCGACGAAGGAGTAGAACAGCCGCTGAGCCGGGTTGAACAGGATCAGCAGGCCGCACAGCACCATCACCGCCGGCACCAGGTACCCGGCCAGCCCCTGCATCCCGATGTGCAGCATGACGGGCAGCGGGGCCTTCAGGGTGAACAGGATCTCGGCACCGCCGAGCGTCACCAGCAGTCCGCCCCAGAACGGTCGCTTGCCCCGCCAGTCGCGTTTGACCGGGCGTGCGGCAGGACCGGCGTCGGGGGCGGCGACGGCCTGGGCGACGGGCGCGGCCGCCGTCCCCTCGGCTGCCACCCCCTCGGCCCGGACCGCGGTGCCCTCGCCGGTGTCGGCCGGCTCCGGTACGGACTCCGCCATGTCAGCAGCCCGTGGAGCTGAAGCTCAGCCGCAGGTTCGGCAGTTTGAACCCGACGGCGGTGCTCGCGTAGTTGTGCTGGTTCAGGTTGGTCAGCGTGACGTGGTCGGCCTGCTGGCCGAAGACGCCGGGGTTGCCCTTGCCGACCGGTCCGGCCTTGGTGTAGGTGCTGGCGTCGCCGCCGATCTCGATGTTCTTGAACTCCGCGTTGCCGGAGAGCAGGTCGGAGTCGGTGGTGAGGTCGGAGGCGGACACGGGGGTGCCCTTGTCGCCCGCGCGGATCAGCAGGTTGATGCCGCCGAGGTCGACGCTCTGGCAGAGGTTGGTGATCTCGGCCTTCTTGATCGCCGACACCGCGACCAGCACCTGTCCGCCGGTGGAGCCGGCGTTGGGGCTGTCGGGGATCATCGAGTCCAGCGCGCCGAACTGCGCGAAGCCCTCGCCGTCCAGTTTGTCGGCGGTGATGGTGAACGGCATTCCGGAGATGGAGAACTGGGCGGCGAGCACGCCCTGCGCGGTGAGTGCCATCAGGACTCCCCCGGCCGCGACGGCCGGTACCGCCATCAGGGCGGTCCGCTTCATCCGGACCCGGCCCCTTCTCGGCCCGCTCGGCGTCTGCGGGGTCTCGGCCGCCGTGGCGGCGTCCTCGGACATGGCCATGTGTGCTCCCTGTGGGTGGAGATGGGTGTGCAGGCACTTGGCACGTTGCCCTGGCGCGGACAGCGTTCCCCGGCGCGACCGGACCGCCGGCCCCTCGGCAGCGGGGCGGGCCTGGTCGGCGCGCGGTAAGTAACTGGGAAGCTACTGCCCGGTATTGGCCGGGTCAATACAGGTGCGCGAAGGTTTCTTCACCAATCCGCGACACGTTGCGGCCAGTCCCGCACCCCCAGCCGTTCGGCCGCCGCCGCCGGCCCGAGGAACGGGGACAGACAGAACATGCTCAACACCGGGAGGAGATCGAGGAGTTGATCCGTCCGGCCGGAGTCGATCCACCGGTAGACCGCGCTGTAGACCCCGCCCACCACGGCGTCCACCAGCTCCTTCGACTCGACCCCGCCCGGAAGTTGGGGCACCTCGGCGAAGAACGTCCGGAACCTGGTGAGCAGTTGCGCCCGCTCACGCCGGCCGGCCGGGCCGACCCCCTCGATCTCGATCACCGCCATGGTGGCGAACGCCGGTGTTCCGGCCAGCAGTTGCAGCATCACGCCGAGCGCCTTGCGGATCCCCCGGCACCAGTCGGATTCGGCCGTGAAGGCCGCCGCCATCCGCCGGATCACCACGCCGGTGCCGTACCGGTGCGCGGCCAGGAAGGCGTCCTCCTTGCCGCTGAACAGCTCGTAGAAGACCGGCCTGGTCACACCCGCCGCGCGGCAGATGTCGCTCACCGTGGCGTGCTGGTAGCCGCGTTCGGCGACCGTCCGCACCAGCCCGTCCAGCAGCCGTTCGCGCTGGGTCGCGGCGACCACGCCGGCGGGCAGCCGACGCGGCCCGGGTTTGATCGAGCGGGCCGGATCACGGCCGGTCCGGGCACCCGGCAGCAGCGCCACGTCGGCTCCGCGGAGGTGTTTCCGATCCATCACCAACTCCTGTGTCCTGTATTGACATTGGCGGAACACCGGGTTTACAACACTGACAGGTTTCCAACCGGTGGGCCAGCACGCCTCCACCGGTCGGACCTCCGGGGGCTCCGTCGGGCCCGGGCGTTCGCCCAGGCCACGGGACCACAGCGGAGGCGGGACCGCGACGGTGGCAGCCGTCGACGTGCCGCCACGGCACCGCACGTCCCCGACCGAACGGCGCAGTGCCGCGGCGCTCCACGCCGCCGTCCGTCCGCGAGGCCGAACCACCGCACCGTCGCACCACCGCAAGGCCGCACCGCCGTACGCGCACTCCGCGTACGTCCGCACCGCCGTACCGCACGGACGGGCCCGTGGCGCCGGGCCCGCCCGCCCCTCGGCCTGGGCCGGGGCAACCGGTACGAACCCCTCCGGTACGAAGCCCCCGGTACGACCTGCACCTCCCCCCGCCGTGCACACCACCACACCCGCACGCGGGGGTTCCCCCACCCGTCCGCTGGACGGAGAGAGGCACCCTCATGCGCATCAGCCGCACCCTCGCCACCGCCGCCCTCGCCTCGCTCGCCCTCACCGGCGCCGCCGTGGCCCCCGCCCAGGCCGCCGGACCGGCGGTCCTGACCACCGGCAGCCCGTCCGGCCCGGCCGTCGCCGTCGGCGACGTGCTGTCCGCCAACCTGGTGTCCGGCACCTACGCGACCTTCTACAACAGCGCCACCGGGACGAGTGGCGTCAAGTGTGCCACCTCCTCCTTCTCGGCGACCGTCACCTCCAACCCGGCCGCCCCCGGCAGCGCCACCGAGCAGCTCAACACCCAGAACTTCGGCTCCTGCACCTCCAACGTCGTGGGTGTCACCGGCGTCAAGAGCATCACCGTCAACAACCTGCCGTGGGTCAACACGGTCAGCGACGCCCCCGGCAACCCGGTCTCGCTCACCCCCGGCGCCTCCGGCGCGCTGGGCACCACCGTGGTGCTCAACACCATCCTGGGCAGCGTCAACTGCGTGTACCAGAACACCAGCGGGATCAGCGGCACCACCTCGAACACGGGCAACACCATCGGCTTCTCCGCCCAGCCGTTCACCCTGGTCACCGGCTCCAGCCTGTGCTTCTCGACGGGGTACTTCAGCGCCACCTACGGCCCGGTCGTCGACGTCACCGCGCCCGGCCAGCCGGTCCTCTTCGTCAACTGACGCCGGGGCACGAGCGGCCCGCCGTGCCGGCATGACGGCATGACGACGGCGGCGTACGGCACCCCCACCGGGCCGTACGCCGCCGCACCGCGCCCGCCACGCCCGCCCGTACGCCGCCGGACCGCGCCCGACGCCACCGGCCGCACCCCGAGACAGCGAAGTGACCGGCCGGTAGGGTGGCGCCGCACGGAGACGGCGAACCGGAACGGGGCGGGTTGATGAGCGGCAGCGACGGACACGGCACGGGCTTCTTCACCTCGGTGGCGGACGCCGCCGAACGACTGGCCGCCACCGGCTACCTGGCCTCCCCCGCCGTGGCCACCACCGTCTTCCTCGCCGACCGGCTCGGCAAGCCCCTGCTGGTCGAGGGCCCCGCCGGAGTCGGCAAGACCGAACTCGCCAAGGCGGTGGCCGAGATCGGCCGCGCCCGGCTGGTCCGCCTCCAGTGCTACGAGGGCATCGACGAGGCCCGTGCCCTCTACGAGTGGAACCACGCCAAGCAGCTGCTGCGGATCACCGCCGGCCGCGAGGAGGGCTGGCAGGAGGCCCGCACCGACATCTTCGGCGAGGAGTTCCTGCTCACCCGCCCGCTGCTCACCGCGATCCGCGGCGACGAGCCGACGGTGCTGCTGATCGACGAGATGGACAAGGCCGACGTCGAGGTGGAGGCACTGCTGCTGGAGGTGCTCAGCGACTTCCAGGTCACCGTCCCCGAGCTGGGCACCATCACCGCGAGCCGCCGCCCCTTCGTCCTGCTCACCTCGAACGCCACCCGCGAGCTCTCCGAGGCGCTGCGCCGCCGCTGCCTCTTCCTCCACCTCGACTACCCCGAGGCCGAGTTGGAGCGCCGGATCGTCCGGCTCAAGGTGCCCGGCCTGGACGCGGCGCTGACCGAGTCGCTGGTCCGGATCGTCGGCGCGCTGCGCGCCATGGACCTGCGCAAGGCGCCGTCCGTCGCCGAGACCATCGACTGGGCCCGCACCCTGCTGGCCCTCGGCGCCGGCACCCTGGACGAGGCCGTCGTCCGGGACACCCTCGGGGTGATCCTCAAGCACCAGGAGGACGTCCGCAAGGCCGCCCGGAAGCTCACCCTCGCATGACCACCCCGGCCCCGGCGGACACCGCCGCCCGCCTCACCGGCCTGGTCCGCGCCCTGCGCGGGCACGGCCTGCCGATCGGCCCGGCCGAGACGGTGGACGCCGCCGCCGTGCTGGACGTCCTCGGCTTCGACGACCGCGAGCAGGTGCGGGCCGGCCTCGCCGCCGCCCTGCTGCGCTCGGAGAGCGGGCGGACGGTCTTCGACGCCGCCTTCGACCTGTTCTTCCCGCTCGGCGTCGGCACCCCCGAGGCCGTCCGGGCCGACCCGCCGCCCGTCCCCGACGACCCGGAACCGCCCCGCTTCGGCCGCCCCGACCCGCTGCGCGAGCGGCTGCGCGAGCGCCTGGCCGCCGCACTGGCCGCCGACGACCGCGCCGCCCAGGCTCGGCTGGCCGGGGAGGTGGTGGAGGCCTTCGGCCGCTACGGCACCGGCTCCTCGCCCGGCTCCGACGGCTGGTCCGCCCAGCAGGCCCTCGGCCGGCTCTCCCCCGAGACCCTGCTCGCCCGCGTCCTCGCCGCCCTGCGCGAGGCCGACCCGGGCGCCGTCGACCTCTCCGACCGGGTGCTCGCCGACGAGGTCCGCCGCCGCATCCGGGACTTCCGCGCCATGGCCGCCGGCGAGGCCCGCCGCCGGGTCGCCGAGCTGCGCGGCCCCGAGCGGATCGCCGAACGGGCCGTCGCCCCCACCGCCGACCTGGTCGACTTCCTCTACGCCGGCCGCACCCAGCTCGCCGAACTGCGCCGTACCGTCCACCCGTTGGCCCGCAAGCTCGCCACCCGGCTGGCCGCCCGGCGCCGCCGCGCCGCCCGCGGCGAGATCGACCTGCGCCGCACCCTGCGCCGCTCGCTCACCACCGGCGGGGTGCCGCTGCGCCCCGCGTACCGGCTGCGCCGCCCGGCCCGCCCGGAGCTGGTGCTGCTGTGCGACGTCTCCGGCTCGGTGGCGGGCTTCGCCGACTTCACCATGCTGCTGGTCCAGGCGATGAGCGAACAGTTCAGCAAGGTCCGGGTGTTCGCCTTCGTCAACCGCACCGCCGAGGTCACCGGCCTGCTGCGCGGCGGCGACGACCCGGCACGGCTGGCCGCCCGGATCCTCGCCGAGGCCGGGGTGACGGGCTACCACGGCAACAGCGACTACGGCTCCGCGCTCGGCGAGTTCGCCGACCTCCACCTGGACGCCGTCGGCCCGCGCACCTGCGTGCTGGTCCTGGGCGACGCCCGCACCAACCACCGCGACCCCAACCTGGACGCGCTGCGCCGGATCGACGCCCGGGCCCGCCGGGTGTTCTGGCTCAATCCCGAGCAGCCCGCGCTCTGGCCCACCGGCGACTCCGCCGCCCTCGCCTACGCGGGCGTCGTGGAGATGCACTCCTGCCGCAACGCCCGCCGCCTCGGCGAACTGATCGCCCGGCTGCTACCGGTGTAGCCGGTCGGCCCGCAGCCCGTCGCACAGGACGCCGGTCAGCCGCCCGGGCCGGGAGCCCGCGGGGGCCCGGCGCTCGGCCGCGACGGCCCCGGCGATCAGCGCCTGGAGGTCCCCGGCGCCGATGTCGGCCCGCACCGCGCCGGCCCGCTGGGCCCGCTCCAGCAGTTCGCCGAGCACCTCGCGGAGCCGCCCGGCGGCCTCGAAGGTGCCCGGCCCCAGCTCGACGCCGGCGCCGACCAGGGCGTCGGCCAGGTCCATCTTCACCGCCGCCTCGGCCACCAGCTCGGCGAGGAAGGCGAACAGCGCCTCGCCGGGGCCGTCCCCGCCCAGCGCCGCGCGCCCGCGCTCGGCCTGGGTCTCCAGGGTGTCGGTGACGACGGCCTCGAACAGCGCCTCCTTGGTGGGGAAGTGACGGTACACCGTGCCCGCCCCGACCCCGGCCCGGCGGGCGATCTCGTCCAGCGGCACCGCCAGGCCCTCGGCGGTGAAGGCCTCACGGGCCGCCGCCAGGACCTTGGCCCGGTTGCGGCGCGCGTCGGCGGCCACCGCCGGCCTGTGGAGCTTCCACGCCGTCGAGGACGTGACCCTGCACGAGACCGCCGACCCGGAGGTCGTGATCGCCGAGTTCCGCGTGCACGGGCGGATCACCGCCACCGGCGAGCCGTTCAGCCTCGGCTACATCAACGTCGTCCGGGTCGTCGACGGGCTGATCGTCTCCTCTCGCGACTACGGCAACCCACTGGAGTCCGCCGCCCTGCGCGACGCCCTGCGCGGCCCCCTCGACTGAGCACGGGCGCCGGTCGCGGCCGTCCCGCGACCGGCGCCACCGGCTACTTGTCCAGGTGCGCCAGGAAGTCCAGCAGCGCCTCCGTCACCTCGGCCGGACGCTCCTGCTGCGTCCAGTGCCCCGTCTCCGGGAGCCGGACGTGCCGGTGCAGCCTGGGCGTCAGGTGCGTCAGCAGCCACTCCACCGTCTCCGGCGCGATCATCGCGTTCACCAGGTCCCGCTCGCCGACGACGTACAGGGCGGGCACGTCGATCCGCACGCCCGTGAACGGCGCCATCAGCTCGGCGTTCCGGTCGATGTTGCGGTACCAGTTGAGGCCCCCGGTGAAGGCGCGCTCCCCGTGCCGGGCGTAGTCGGCGGCGAAGACGTCGAGGTCCGCGTCGGTGATCCACTCCGGGAGGTGCTCCGGCTCCGGGACGGTGTCCAGCAGCTTCTTGCCCTCGGGGACGACCCAGACCTGCGGCCCGCCGTCGGGCCGCAGGCCGCAGTAGATCCGCCGCAGGCTGGACTTCACGTCGGCCGCCAGCTCGGCGTCGGCCCGGCCCGGCTCCTGGAAGTAGATCTGGTAGAAGCCCTCGCCGAACGTCTCCCGGGCCGTCGACAGAGCGCCGGGCCCGGCCGGCAGCGGCGGCACGCTCAGCCCGGCCACCCCGCGCACCAGGTCCGGCCGCAGCGCCGCGAGGCCCCAGGCCAGCGGCGCGCCCCAGTCGTGCCCGACCACGACCGCCGGGCCCCCGCCCAGCGCGCCGATCAGCGCGGTCATGTCCCCCATCAGGTGCAGCACGGTGTACGCGTCGATCCGCTCGGGCTGCTCGCTGCGGGCGTACCCGCGCTGGTCCGGCGCGACCACCCGGTAGCCGGCCTCGGCGAGCGGCGCGAACTGGTGGCGCCAGGAGTACCAGCTCTCCGGGAAGCCGTGCAGCAGCAGGACGAGCGGCCCCTCGCCCTGCTCCGCGTAGTGCAGCCGCACGCCGTTGACCTCGACCTCGTGGTGCCTGATCGCGTCGTTCAACTCGCAACTCCCCATCCGTTCGGCCACGTCCACTCCCGACCCTGCCCACCCGCCCGGCACCGGAACCCCACCGATCGCCGTCGCCCGGGAAACGACCGAGGCCGCTCCGGGGTTCCGGAGCGGCCTCGACACCAGGGGAATTGACGGTCGGTCAGTTCACCGTGTAGCTGTACGGGATCGCCGCGAGCACCGAACCGGTGGTGTTCAGGGCGTTGTTGGCGGTGGCCACGCCGGTCGGACCGGACACCAGGTACAGCACGCCCTTGACGGTGCTGCCCTTCGGGCCGGTCGGGGTCAGCGTCACCTGGAGCGAGCCGGTGGCGCCGGGGGCGACGGTCACCGGGGCGGCGGCCGGGGCCGAGGCGTTCACCGAGGCGGCGTACGGGTCACCGGTGCTGGAGGTCAGCGCCGGGTCGAAGGCCTGGGTGTGCGCGGTGGCCGTGATGGTGGAGGTGCCGGCCGGCGCGCCCGCGTTGCCGAACGGGCCGATCTGCTGGACGAAGGTGCTCCAGGTGCCGGGGACGATCGGCTGCTCGGCGGTTCCGTTGTCGGTGGCGACCGAGACGGTCGAGCCGTTCTGGGCCTTCGTCAGGTCGCCGAACAGGTCCGGCGAGCCGGCGGTGCCGCTCATCTCGACCTGCGCCGGCGTCGAGGACGCCGCCACGGTCCTGAGGCGGTCGGTGCCCGGCGGCACCAGGAAGGACGGCACCGTGGAGTCGAGGCTCAGCGGCAGCGTGACGGTCGCGGAGGCGCCCTGCGGCACCAGCGGCAGGTCGACCCGGCGGTCCAGCCGGCCGTCGGCCGCGATCCGCTGGGTGGCGACGGTGTTGTTGGTGTAGTTCACCTGGACGGTGACCGGTTTGCCGGCCGCCAGCCTGGTGCGCGGGTCGTTCGGCAGCCCGGCCGCGGTGGCCTGGTTCCGGTTGAACTCCACGGTGCCGGTGAAGTCCTGGGAGAGCTCCTGGCCGCTGACCGGGCCGAGCACGTTCAGGACGAACCGCCAGCGGCCCGCCGCCGGGTTGACGGCGGTGGCGGAGACGCCGCTACCGGTGCCGGTCAGGGTGCCCTTGGCGTCGAACAGCCCGTTGCCCTCGATGTCGATCGGCGTGCCGTTCGGGCTGATCAGCGCGCCCTGCATGAGCAGCTTCGGGTCCTTGGCGACGGTCAGGCCGACCCGCAGGTCCTTCTGGCCCTTCGGGACGTCGAAGGCGTAGGAGAAGCTCTGCGTCGGCGAGACGTTGCGGGCGTTGCCACCGGTGATGGTGCCGGTGAAGCCGCCCTTGCCGTTGCTCACCGGGACGAGGCTGCGCAGCGTGACCGGGACGCTGGTGGTGCTGCCGCCGGAGCCGGAGACCACGACGGCCTCGCTGGAGTCCCCGCTGGTGGCCGGGGTGGTGAGCTGGACCTTGAGGGTCTTGGTCTGGCCCGGCTTCAGGTCGGTGGTGCTCGGGCTCACGGCGCCGGCCGGGACCGCGCGCTGGGTGGCGGTGCCGAGCTGGACGGCGCCGGTGTACCCGGCCTTGCCCGCCGGGGTGTAGAGGACCGCGGTCCACTCGCCGGCCACCGGGTGCGGGACGTCCACCAGGCCGAAGTTCGCCGGGGTGGCGCCGCCCTGCGGGCGGGTGTTGGTCTCGAAGCGGCCCGACGGGTCGAGCAGCGTCAGGCGGACCACCGGCCCGTTGGAGACCGGGTTGGGCGCGCCCTGCCAGGCGATCGAGGCCGCGAGGCGGTCGGCGCCGGCCGGGACGGTGAACTTGACCTGCTTCTGCACCCAGTCCGCGCCGTTGGTCGCGTACTTGAAGGTGTCCGCCGAGGCCGAGTCCAGCTGAACGGTCTGCTGGTTCGCCGACTGCGGGGCGAAGCGGCGGGTGGCGGCGCTCACCGTCTGGGTGCTGTCACCGGTGTTGGTGACGGACACGTCGGCGGTGTGGGTCGAGCCGGGGGCGCCGGCGATGTCGACCTGGCCGGTGTTGACCACGACGGTCTTCGCGCCGGGGGTGCCGTCGCCGTCGTCGTAGCCGCGGGCGGCCTCGACGGCGGCGCGGACGTTCAGCAGGCCGGCGCCCTGCTCCTCGGCCGGGACGCCGAGGTCGGTGGCGGTGCCGGTGAGGAACTTCTTCACCAGCGCCGGGGAGGGCGAGTCGCCGCCGTGGGTGTCGCGGTAGGCCTGGATGACCAGGGCCGCGGCGCCGGTGACGAACGGGGCGGACTGGCTGGTGCCGCCGAACGGCTGGATCGGCGAGGGCTGGCCGTTGTAGCCGGTGCACTCGGTGTACTTGGCCGGGTCCGGCGTGCAGACCGACCAGTCCGACTCGCCCGGGGCGACCAGGTCGACGGTCCGGCCGGCCTGGGTGAAGCCGCCCGAGGAGAGCGCGGAGATCCGGTTGTCGCTCCAGGTCCTGTTGGAGAACTGGGAGGCCGCGTAGCCGGTCTGCTGGTAGTTCTGGTTGTCGGTGGAGGCGCCGACCGCGATCACGTACGGGTCGGTGGCCGGGGTGCCGACGGTGCCGCTGATGCCGGCGTCGCCGCTGGAGACGGCCACGGTGACACCGGCCTTGACGGCCTGCTCGTTGAAGAGCGAGATGGTGTCGTGCGCGCCGCTGTCCGGGGTGACGTTGCCGCCGAAGGACTCGTTCAGGACGTCCACGTGGGCGACCCGCACCGCGTAGTCGATCGACTGGAGGATCGAGGAGTTGGACATCATCTCGCCGCCGGCCTTCAGCGCGACCAGGTCGGCGTCCGGGGCGAGGCCGCGGATGCGGATGTTGCAGCCGGCCGGGAGCGGGTGCGAGGCGTTGACGAACTTCGAGACGTCGTACACCTGGCGGCCCTGGGCGATGACCGCCGAGGCGTCGCCGAAGGCCTCCGCCGCGCCGCTCGGCGCGTCCCAGCCGTCGCCCGCGAAGTCCTGGTAGTCGACGACGGCGTGGGAGCCGTCGGCCCGGATGAAGTCCGGGTTGTTCGGGTCGAGCGCGTCGGCGATGTAGGCGACCTTGACGCCCTTGCCGGTGGCCAGGTCCTCCACGCCGGGCTTGCCGTTGCCGGTGACGGCCCGGGTCGAGTACAGGCCCTCCGGCTCCAGCAGCGGCTTGCCCGGATCGGAGGGGCAGACCGTGTTGGTGGCGTTCTCCTCGGAGCCCTGGCCGTTGCTGCCCGAAACGGCCTGCGGAGCGGTGGCGTTCCTGGGCGCCTTGGCACCGGCGGCGGCCTCCTTGGCCGCCTTCGCCTGGCCGGCGGCCGGCGGGGCGACCTGGACCTGGGTGTCCGCCACCACGGCGGAGACGGCCGGGTCCGCCTGGAGCCGGGCGCGCAGGGCGGGACTGACCTTGGCCGAGAAGGCGTTGCCGACCACGAACGTCTTGACATCGGTACCGCCGGCCGCCTTGACCTCGTCCAGCAGCGGCGCCTGCGCGGCGGCGGCCTTCTGCTGCCGGACGCCGAGGTGGCCGTGGTCGGCCGGGGCGTCCGCGATCTGGTCCTTGAGGATCACGATCACCGGTACCGGGGGCCCGTCCGCGGACGCCGCCCGGGCGTCCTGCGGTTCGGGGGCCGGAGCCGCGGTGGCCATGGTTCCCAGGCTCAGGACCATGGACGCGGCGGTGACCGTGACGGCGGCCGCTAGCTGGGTTTTCCGCCAGCCGATCATGTAAATCCTCTCGTCAAATGAAAGAGCTGACGCATTCCAACGCACCTGAGAGGATCACGACAAGAGGGTAAATCCCCATCAGAAAGTAAAGTTGACCATCAATCAGTAAAATTCACGGAGGATATCGGGCCGAATCGGCATGTTTCAGCCGATCGGCCCTGGTCGGACCGGGTCGGCCGGACGGCGAACCGGCCGGGTCAGTACCCGGCCGACCGCTCCCGGGCGTCCGCCAGGTCCTCGGCGGTCGGCGCGTCGTCCTGGGTGAGCCGGTGGCGCCAGTAGCCGGTGAAGTCGATGCTCGCCTTCGGCACCCCCCGCTCCTCGACCAGGTGCCGCCGGATCGCCCGGACCGCGCCCGCCTCCCCGGCCAGCCAGGCGAAGGGCTCCCCGCCCGGCAGGGCGGCCCGCCGCAGGGCCTCGGCCAGCACGGTGCCCGGGGCGGCGCCGTCGCGGTGCAGCCACGCCAATTCCAGCTCGGCGCGGCTGTCCAGCTGCTGACGCTCCATCCGGTCGGCGACCTCGATCCACAGGTGTGCCCGCGTCCCCTCGGGCAGCGCCCCGACCAGCGTCGCGATGGCCGGCAGCGCGGTCTCGTCCCCGGCCAGCAGCACCCAGTCGGCGGCGGCCGCGGCCTCGGTGAACGGCACCGCCGGGCCGTACAGCGCGGAGGGGCCGACCATGCCGAGCCGGTCCCCGGGCGCGGCGCGCAGTGCCCAGGCGGCGGCCGGACCGGTGTCGCCGTGCAGCACGAAGTCGATCTCGATCAGCCGGGTGCCGGGCCGCCGGCGGCGCAGGGTGAAGCTGCGCAGCAGCGGGCGCTCGGCCTCGGGGATCGCCAGGTAGGCCTGGTACCAGCCCATCGGGTCGTCCTGCCGGGCGGGCAGCAGCGGCTCGCGCCGGCCGGGGCGCGGGAAGCAGAGCTTGAGCTGCTGGTCGGGCGTGCCGCCGACGGTGTCGGGCAGTTCCTCGGCGGCGAAGGTGATCCGGGCGGTGCGCGGCGTGATCCGGTGGACCTCGACGACCTCGACGAAGGTGACGGGCAGTGTCATCGCGAAACCCCTCCGATTGGTAACCTTACGGCATAAAGAGTTGCCGTGGCAGCGATACTTTACGCCATAAGGAGATGCCGGATGACCGTCTACGCCGGGCAGGGCGACGCCCAGCGCTCACTGGCCCTGCTCTGGGGCGCGCCCGAGGAGCCCCGTACCGGGCGCAGCGGCCCCAGGCCGGGCCTGACGGTGGAGGCGATCGTGTCCGCCGCGATCGAGGTGGCCGACGCCGAGGGCATGGCCGCCCTGTCGATGCGCGCCGTCGGCGAGCGGCTCGGCCGCACCGCGATGGCGCTCTACACCTACGTGCCCGGCAAGGCCGAACTGCTCGACCTGATGCACGACCGGGCGCTGGCCGGACTCCCCACCGGGCGGACGGCGGTGGGCGGTTGGCGTGAGGCCGTCACGGCCTGGGCCGAGGAGCTGTACGCCTGCTACCTGCGCCACCCCTGGGTGCTCCAGGTCTCACAGGCCCGCCCGGTCCTCGGCCCGGCCGAACTCGCCGCGATGGAGGCGCTGTTGGGGGCGCTGCGACCGGCCGGCCTGCCGCCGCGGCGGTTGCGCGGGGCGGTCGCAGCGCTCTGGCAGTTCGTCCGGGGGCTGGCCGCCGCCACCGCCGACGCGCGCGGCGCGGCGGCCGCGACCGGGGTCACCGACGAGGACTGGTGGTCCGCCCGGTCGGCCCGGCTGGCGGAGCTGGCACCGGACTTCGCGGAGCGCTTCCCCCTGCTCACCGCCCTGCGGGGGGCCGGCGACGGCTCCCCGGAGGACGGCCACCGGGAGGCGTTCCGCAGCGGGCTCGCCGTCCTGCTCGACGGCATCGCGACGGCGGAGCCTTCGGCGGCTTCGGCGGCTTCGGAGGTTCAGGAGGTTTCGGAGCCTTCGGAGGTTTCGGCGCCGGCGGCCTCGGAGACCGAGCCTTCGGAGACCGGGCCTTCGGCGGCCAAGGCTCCGGAGTCGGGGCCTTCGGCGGGCTAACCCCGGCGGGCGGCCGGGATCGCCAGCAGGACGCCGAGCGCCATCAGGACGGCGTACCCGGCGGTCTCGTGGCCCTCCGGCACCAGGAACCGGACGAACCCGAACAGCCGGAAGCCGGCGATCCAGCCGGACACCAGTCCGGAGGCGCCGCCGACGATCAACACGAAACCGAGGTAGCCGAGCAGGGTCTTCATGCTCCCGAGCGTAGGAAGCCGCCCCGGGCCGGACATCCGCCTTTCGGTGCGGGCGGGCGCCACCAAATCGGTGCGGGCGAGCGCCACCAAAGTCGTTCGCTCCCCGCGCGGCTCCGGACGGAGCAGCAGGTCCGGCGGCCCGGCGGCGGCCCGGGTACGTTCGCCGTGTGCTCCCCACCTACGCGGCGCAGAAGAAACCTTCCGCCACCAGGGCCGCGGCCGGCGCCGCCGCCTCCGCCCTGGTGCTCGCCGTGGCCGCTCCGGCGGCCCTCGCCCAGGACTCCGTCACCCCCGTCGGCGGGGAGCGGCTCGGCCGTTCGGCCGTCCAGGTCGCGCCGCTGGCCGGGGCGCCCGCGCTGCCGTCCGAGCTGACCGGCCGGTCCTGGCTGGTCGCCGACGCGGCCACCGGTGAGGTGCTGGCCGCCCGGAACGCCCATCTGCCGCTGCCTCCGGCCAGCACCCTCAAGATGCTGTTCGCGGACACCGTGCTGCCCAAGTTCGACCGCTCGCTGGAGCACAAGGTCACCCCGGCCGAGTTGGCCAGCCTGGGCGCCGGCAGCAGCCTGGTCGGCGTCAAGGAGGACATGCCCTACCGGGTCGAGGACCTCTGGCGGGGCGTCTTCCTCAGCTCCGGCAACGACGCCGTCCACGTCCTGTCCCACATGAACGGCGGCATCCAGCGGACCGTCAGCGAGATGCAGGAGCGCGCCCGGGCGCTCCAGGCCCGCGACACCAAGGTCGTCTCCCCCGACGGCTACGACATGGACGGCCAGGTCTCCTCCGCCTACGACCTCACCCTGTTCGCCCGGGCCGGACTGCGCAACGCCGACTTCCGCTCCTACTGCTCCACCCGCACCGCGCGCTTCCCCGGCGGGATGGACAAGACCACCGGCCGGCGCACCAGCTTCGACATCGCCAACACCGACCGGCTGCTCGGCAAGTACCCGGGCCTGATCGGCGTCAAGAACGGCTACACCACCAACGCGGGCGCCACCTTCACCGGCGCCGCCGAACGCGACGGCCGCACCCTGCTGGTGACGGTGATGCACCCGGAGGCCCAGGGCACCGTCTACGACGAGGCCGCCAGCCTGCTCGACTGGGGCTTCGCCGCCGCCGGGAAGGTCCAGCCGGTCGGCAAGCTGGTCGAGGACACCGCCGCGCCCTCCCCCACCGCCCGGGCCCAGGACGGTCCGGAGGCCGCCGACCAGCTGCCGCCGTGGTCCCGCCCGGCGGTCGGCGGCTCCGGCTCCGGCTCCGGCCTCGCCGCCGCCCTGTGGACGGCCGCCGCGCTCGGCACCGGCCTGGCCGCCTGGGCCACCGCCCGGGTCACCGCCCGGCGCCGCGCCGCCCCCGCCCTGCCGGAGCCGGCGTACCCCGGGGGCGGCGCCACCGCCGTCGGGGGCGCCACCGGGATCGGCGGGCGCGGCCACCGCCGGCTGGCCCGCCGCACCCGCGCCCTGCTGCGCACCGCCCGTGCCCGTGCGGCCCGGCCGCCGCGTTGAGCGCCCTGTCGTCGGCCGTACACTTCCGGCCATGACCACGCCCGACCCCTCCGCCGCGGACCGGCTCGCCCGGATCGTCCGGCTCTCCTCCGGGAGCTACCTGCTCGTCACCACGTACAAGAAGGACGGCACCGCCGTGCCGACCCCGGTCTGGGTGGTGCGCGACGGCGAGGCGCTCGGCGTCTGGACCGTCGCGGACTCCTGGAAGGTCAAGCGGATCCGCAACCGCGCGGACGTGCTGGTCGGCCCGTGCGACGTCAAGGGCAGGCCGACCGGCGAGCAGTACCCCGCCACCGCCGAGGTCCTCGGCCCCGAGCGCACCGCCGCGTACCGCACCCTGCTGCGTCAGAAGTACGGTCTGCTCGGCGTGCTCACCCTGCTCGGCAGCCGGCTGCGGCGCGGCGAGCGCGGCACCGTGGGCATCCGGATCACCCTGGCGGACTGACCTGCCGGCGCCTCCCCGGGTGGTCCGGCGGCCCGGGTCCGGTCAGGTAGCCTCCGGGGATGGCCTCCTCCCCCAGCCCGCTGCGGCCCACCACCCGGCTCGTCGACGGTCTCCTCCACGCCTACGCCCTGGACGCCGACGCGGTGGGCGTGCTGTCCCCCGCCGTCGTCTTCCGGCCCGCGGCCGGGGACGAGGTGACCGCCCACGCCGTCGCCGCCGACCACCGGCACGCGTACTACACGACGCCGGACGCGGTCGTCTGCCTGACGGCGGAGGGCGCCGAACTCTGGCGCTCGCGCTTCGAGCCGGAGTCAGGCCGGGCCTTCGGCCACCACCCCGCCTGCGCGCTGTCCTGGGACGGGCGGGTGGTGTGGGTGTACCGGCCCGATGAGATGGCCGGCCGGGGCCGGCCGGACCAGTGGGTCGCGCTGGACGCCGCGACCGGGGCCGTCCTCGCCCGGGCGGACCTGGACACGGCCGGCCACGGCGGGGTGCAGCTGGTGCACCCGGCGAGCGGTCAGGTGCTGCTCGGCGTGGGCGAAGGGCAGGACGGCACGACCGTCTACCTGGGCTCGCCGGCCGGGGGCCGGATGGAACTCGTCCGGTACCCCTGGGACGACCGCTGCCTGATCGACCTGTCGCCCGACGGGCAGCGCTTCCTGACCGTCGACCACGGGCAGACCGATCTCGCCCTCCACGCCTTCCCCGGGGGCGAGGTGCTGTTCACCCTGACGGTCGAGGACTTCGGGCACGACCCGGAGGACGTCGTCCTGGAGTGGAGCGGCGGCCACCTGACCCCGGACACCCTGGTCGCCACCCTCGTCGGCGAGACCGAGGACGAGGAGGAGTGGTTCCGCTGCTACCGCGTGGACGCCCGCTCCGGCCGCGTCCGGGGCGAGTTCGAGGCCCACGGCACCGGCCCGGACGACATCCGGCCGCTCGGCGACGGCTCCTGGCTCACCACCGACCCCTCCGGCCACCCCGTCCGCCGGACCGGCCCCGGGTGGCGGGCTTGACGGCCGGGGAACGGAACGAGGCCGCGCCGCTCCCCCTGCTGGTGGTGGACGGCGCGAACGTGGTCGGCTCCGTCCCGGACGGCTGGTGGCGGGACCGGCGGGGCGCCACCGAGCGGCTGCGGGACGCGCTGGTCGCCGTCGCCGTACGGGGCGTGCCGGAGCGTCCGGAGCCCTCGGAGGTGGTCCTGGTGGTGGAGGGCGCGGCCCGGGGCGTCGCCGGGGTGCCCGGGGTGCGGGTGGTCGAGGCGGCCGGTAGCGGGGACGACCGGATCGTGGAACTGGTCCGGACGGCCCGCGCCGAGGCGCCGCGGCGCCCCTGCCTGGTGGTCACCGCCGACCGCGAACTGCGGGCCCGGGTCGGCGCGTTGGGCGCCGGGGTGACCGGGCCGCGCAGCGTGCGCCGCTGACTCAACCTGCCGGGGTGAACACCAGCGAGGCGTTGTGGCCGCCGAAGCCGAAGGAGTTGGTGAGCGCGGCCGTGACGGCGCCGTGGCGCGGGCGTCCGGCCACCACGTCGAGGTCGATCGCCGGGTCGAGCCGGTCGAGGTTGGCGGTCGCCGGGATGACGCCTTCCCGGACGGCGAGCACGGTGGCGAGGGCGCTCAGCGCGCCGGCCGCGCCGAACAGGTGGCCGGTCATCGACTTGGTGGCGGTGACGGCCGGGTGCCGGCCGACGGCCGCCCGGACCGACTCGGCCTCGGTGAGGTCCCCCGAGGGGGTGGACGTCGCATGGGCTTGGACGAGCCCGATGTCGCCCGGCGCGAGGCCCGCCTCGGCCAGGGCCCGGCGCATCGCGCGGATCTGACCGTCCGGGTGGGCGGCGGTGATGTGGTGGGCGTCGGAGGTGACGCCCGCGCCGGCCAGCACCGCGTGCACCCGGGCGGAGCGCGCGGCGGCGAACTCGGCCCGTTCCAGGACCACCAGGGCGGCTCCCTCGCCGATGACGAACCCGTCCCGGTCGACGTCGAAGGGCCGGGACGCCCGCTGCGGCTCGTCGTTGCGGGTGGAGTGGGCCTTGGCCTGGGCGAACCCGGCCAGCGGGAGCGGGTGGACGCACGCCTCGGACCCCCCGGCGACGACCACGTCGGCGCGGCCCAGCCGGATCAGGTCCAGGCCCATCGCGATCGCCTCGGCCCCGGACGCGCAGGCGCTGACCGGGGTGTGGGCACCGCCGCGCGCGCCGAGTTCGATGCTCACCCAGGCCGCCGGCCCGTTCGCCATCAGCATCGGGACGGTGTGCGGGGAGACCTTGCGGACGCCCGAGGCCTCCAGCACGTCGTCCTGCCCGAGCATGGTGAGCGCACCGCCCGTCCCGGTGCCGATGACCACGGCCAGCCGCTCCGGCTCGACCTCGGGCCGCCCGGCGTCCGCCCAGGCCTCGCGGGCGGCGACCAGCGCTGTCTGCTCGCACCGGTCCAGCCGGCGGGCCTGCACCCGGTCCAGCACCTCGCGCGGGTCGACCCGCAGCCGGCCGGCGATCCGCACCGGCAGGCCGGCCGCCCACTCCTCCTCGATCGCGCTGATCCCGGACTCTCCGGCCAGCAGCCCGGCCCAGGTCGAGGCGACGTCCCCGCCGAGCGGCGTGGTGGCTCCCAAACCGGTCACCACTGCGTTCATCTGGCAGCCCTCCTTTGTTGGCAGAGCACAGCTCCCGTACCGGGACCGGCCGGAAGTCGCTCTTGGCATCTGCCACCCTGCCAGGGGAATTGACGGCCACCAGGTACGGCTCCTGACGGATTCCCCCGCGCAGGGTTTGTAGGGTTCCTCCGATGCGGTACGGCGGCCCGGGTGCTCCCCCGCTCCGTACCCGGAGAACTTCCGGCCGTACGGGAACCATCACGGCGCCCCGTCCGACTGCTGGGGCGTGAGTGCGAAGTCGCCGGGAGTCCGGCCCTTGAGTGTGCTGGCGGGGTTCGTCCTGCTGCTGGTGGTGGTGTTCGTGGTGGCCTACGCGGTGGGCCGTCAGGTGGGGCCGGTGGCGCCCGGGCTGCGGCCGAGCGGCGGCGGCGGATCGTCGCCCGGGATGGTCGGGCACGACATGGGCGGGATGCGGTGAGCGCCGTGACCGGGGCCGTGGTCGCCACGGACCTCGCGGTCGGCGGGATGACCTGCGCCGCCTGCGTGGGCCGGGTGGAGAAGCGGCTGTCCCGGATCGACGGCGTGACGGCCGGGGTGAACCTGGCCACCGGGCGGGCCCGGGTGCTGCACCCGGCCGGGGTGCCGGTCACCGAGCTGGTGTCGGCCGTCGAACGGGCGGGCTACACCGCCGAGCCGCTGCCCGCCGGGGCGCCCGTCGCCACGCTCCCCGAGGAGCCGGACGGGCGGTGGCGGCTGCTGGTCACCGCCGCCCTGGCCGTCCCGGTGCTGGTGCTGTCGATGGTGCCCTCGACGCAGTTCACCGCCTGGCAGTGGGTCTGCTTCGCGCTCGCCGTCCCGGTGGTGACCTGGGGGTCGGCGGGCTTCCACCGCCGGGCCTGGCAGGGGCTGCGGCACGCGGCGGCGACCATGGACACCCTGGTGAGCCTCGGCATCCTGGCCTCCTTCGGCTGGTCCGCGTACGCGCTGTTCCTCGGCGGGGCCGGCGATCCGGGCATGCGGATGCCGTTCTCGCTGACCGCCGACGGCGGCGGCGCGGCCGACGTGTACCTGGAGGCGGCCGTCGGCGTACCGCTGTTCGTCCTGGCCGGGCGGCTGCTGGAGGGCCGGGTGCGCCGGAGCGGCGGGTCCGCGCTGCGCGCGCTCGCGGAGCTGGGCGCCAAGCAGGTCTGCCTGCGCCTGCCGGACGGCGAGGAGCGTCTGGTGCCGGTCGAACTGCTGCTGCCCGGGCAGGAGTTCGTGGTCCGGCCGGGCGAGCGGGTGGCCACCGACGGGGTGGTGGTCGAGGGCGGTTCGGCGCTCGACCTGAGCCTGCTGACCGGGGAGAGCGTCCCGGTCGAGGTCGGCCCCGGGGCCCTGGTGGCGGGCGCCACGGTGAACGTCGGCGGCGCGCTGGTGGTCCGGGCCACGGCCGTCGGCGCGGACACCCAACTGGCCCGGATCACCGCGCTGGTGGCCGAGGCCCAGGCCGGCAAGGCGCGGGCGCAGCGGCTCGCGGACGCGGTGGCCGGGGTGTTCGTGCCCTGTGTGCTGGCCGTCGCGGCGAGCGTGCTGGGCTTCTGGCTGGGCGCGGGCGCGGCCCCGCAGGCGGCGGTGACGGCGGCCGTCGCGGTGCTGGTGGTGGCCTGTCCGTGCGCGCTCGGGCTGGCCACGCCGACGGCGCTGCTGGCGGCCACCGGGCGCGGCGCGGAGCTGGGCGTCCTGGTGCGCGGCCCGGAGGTGCTGGAGAGCCTGCGCCGGGTGGACACCGTGGTGATGGACAAGACCGGGACGCTGACCACCGGCCGGATGGAGCTGACCGCCGTCACCACGGCCGACGACGTCACCGAGGAGGAGGCGCTGCGCTGGGCGGGCGCCGTCGAGCACCGCTCCGAGCACCCGATCGGCCGGGCCGTCGCGGCCGCGGCCCGGGAGCGCTGCGGTGCGCTGCCGGCCGTGGACGGCTTCGCGGCCGCGACCGGGCTCGGGGTGTCCGGGACGGTCGAGGGCCGGGCCGTCCGGGTGGTGCGGCCGGACGGCGCCGTGCTGCCGCGCCGCCTCGCCGAGGCGGTCGAGGCCGCCGCGCAGGCGGGCCGCACGGCGGTCGCCGTCGAGCTGGACGGGCGGGCGGCGGCCGTGCTGACCGTCGGCGACCCCCTGCGCCCGGGCAGCTGGCGAGCCCTCCACCGGCTGCGCGGGCTGGGCCTGGAGACCGTGCTGCTGACCGGGGACGGCCCCGGCGCGGCGCGGGCGGTGGCCGCCGAGCTGGGCATCGAGCGGGTGCACGCCGGGGCCTCGCCCGAGGACAAGGCCGCGGTGGTGGCGCGGCTGCGCGCCGCCGGACGGACGGTCGCGGTGGTCGGCGACGGCGTCAACGACGCGGTGGCACTGGCCTCGGCCGACCTCGGGGTGGCGCTGGCCTCCGGCAGCGACGCCGCGATCGGCGCGGCCGGGCTGACCCTGGTGCGCGGTGACATCGAGGCCGTGGTGGACGCCGTCCGGCTGGCCCGGCGGACCCTGGCGACCATCCGGGTCAACCTGCTGTGGGCCTTCGGCTACAACCTGGTGCTGATCCCGCTGGCGGCGGTCGGGCTGCTCAACCCGATGCTGGCGTCGGTCGCGATGTCGCTCAGCTCGCTGCTCGTGGTGGGCAACAGCCTGCGGCTGCGCACCTGGGAGCCGGGCCGGGGCGGCTCCGCGCGACGGGGAGGGCGGCGGTGAAGGCGGTCGAACGGCTCAAGGTGGCCGGCCCGCCGGTCGGCGCGGCGGCGCTCGCCCTGGTCCTGCTCACCGGCTGGACGGCGGTCGGCGGGGCCGGGCGCGCCCGCCCGGTCGAGGCCGGACCCGGCTGGGTGCTGCTGCCGGTCGCGGGCGCCTCCCCCGCCACGGCGGCGTTCTTCACGATCCGCAACCCCGGCGACGTGCCCGACGAACTGACCGGCGCCGACTGGGAGTTCGGCGGACGGATCACCCCGAAGCGGCATCTGCACCAGGGCGCGGCGGGCCGCTGGGAGGCGGCGGCGCTGCCGGTGCCGGGCGGCGGCGAACTGCGGATGTCCCCGGAGGACGCCGATCTGATGATCGCCGACCCGCCGCCGTTGCGGGCCGGCCAGTGGGTGGAGTTCACCCTCACCTTCCGCCACAGCCCGCCGCTGCGGCTCGCCGCGCAGGTCCTGCCGGCGGCCGGGCGACCGCGCTGACCGCCCGCCGTACGGCAGGAGGCCGGACCACCCCCGGGAGGGCGGTCCGGCCTCCTGCCGTACCCGGGCGGCGCGGCTCAGGCCACCGGGCCGCGTTCGCCGAGGGTCTCCTCGACGGAGCGGCGCGGGGTGGCGGCCCCGGGCGGGCCGTAGCCGGTGCGCAGCACCAGCTGGACGTGGCCCGGCCCGGCGGCCGGGTCGCGCAGCGCCCAGCGGGTGTCCGGCCACTCGATCGCCTGGTGCCAGACGGTGAGCCGTACGCCGTGCAGGGTGGCCAGCAGCCAGACCCGCTCCAGCGCCTGGCCGGTGCGCAGCCAGTCGAGCGGACCGTCGCCGGGGGTGGAGAGGGTGCACAGCTGGGGCAGCGCCTCGAAGCGCTGGGAGGGCTGGGCGGGGCCCTGCGGCGGGTGGCCGGAGAACTCGCGCATCGGCACCCGGGCCTCGTGGTCCTGCGGGCCGAGCGCGGAGCGCGGGATGCCGTCCTCGGCGGTGCCGTCGTCGGGCCGCAGCCAGGCGCGGGTCTCGGCGGTGCGGGCCCGGTCGGCGGCGTTGCGGCTCTCCGCCTCGGCGGTCAGGGCCAGTACCCGCCGTACGCCCTCCTCCTCCAGCGCGGCCAGCGCCACGCCCTCCGCGCGGGCGGCGTCGATCAGCTCGCCGATCACGGCCTCGGGCACGTCGCGGTGGGCGAAGGGCTCGCGGCTGGTGTGCCGGGCGGCGATGGCGGGGTAGAGGTCGCGGCCGAAGGGCGTGGCCGTGGCGGCGGGACGGGAGAGGTCGAGCACGGCGAGCAGGTCGGGTTCGGCGGGCTCCGGCAGCAGCCGCACCACCGGTTCCCGGTCCAGCCGCCCGGCCGCCACCCGCAGGTTGAACACGGCCGCGCCGACCGCGATGTGCACGGCGGCGCCAACCGGGTCGGCCAGCGGTACGGCGCGCCCGGTGTCGGCGTGGACGGCGAGCCCGCGGCCGTCCGGGGTCGGCACGAACCGCCAGGGCTGGCTGTTGTGCAGCGACGGCGCCGCGCCGCCCGCGGCGGCCAGCAGGCGCAGGTCGGCTGCGCTGAGCATCGGGGTGAGAGCCGGGTCGAGCGTCATGGCGTTCCACTCCTTCAACCGCGGGGCTTCGGCTGCGGGGCCTGGGGGCGGGCGTCCCGGGGCCCGCTGCTTCCGAGCGTGCGCCCCGGGACCGGCCCACGACAGGGCCCAAAGACCCGCCCGGTGGAACCCGCCCGGTGGATCGGGGACGGGGACCGATCCACCGGGCGGGCCGACCGTCACCCGTGCGGGACGACCGCGACGGGGGCTTCGGCGTGGTGCAGGACGGCGTGCGCGACCCGGCCGAGCCGGGGGCCGATCTCGATCGGGCGCCGGCCCCGGCCGACCACGACCAGGGCGGCGCCGGCGGAGGCCTCGACCAGGGCCCGGGCGGCGCCGAGCCGCACGACCTCGACCGCCTCGACGTCCGGGTGCCGCTCGCGCGGGCCCTCCAGGGCGAGCGAGAGCAGCTTGGCCTCCAGGGCCTCCAGCTGGTCGAGCTCGGCCGCCGGGACGGCGCCGCCCGCGTAGCCGAACACCGGCGGCAGGTCCCAGCCGTGCACCGCCCGCACCCGGGCGCCGCGCAGGGCGGCCTCGCGGAAGGCGAAGTCGAGCACCTCGGCCTCGGGGGCGTGGGCGTCGACGCCCACCACCACCTCGGCCGCGCCGGCCGTCGCCTCCTCGCGCACCACGACCAGCGGCACGGTGCTGCGCCCGGCCACCGACATGCTGACGGAGCCGAGCAGCAGCCCGGTGAACCCGCCGCGCCCGCGCGAGCCGAGCACCAGCAGCTCCGCCTCGGCGGCGGCCGCCAGCAGGCCGTCCACCGGCGCGTCCAGGACGGCGTCGGTCTCCACGGTCAGGTCGGGGTGCGGGCCGCGGACCTCCTCGGCGGCCTCGGCGAGGGTGCGCCGGACGGCCTCCGGCAGGTCGTCCGCCTCGGCGAAGGAGGACACCCCGTCCGTCAGCCACGGCCAGGCGTGCACCAGGCGCAGCGAGGCGCCCCGGCGCACCGCCTCGGCGGCGGCCCAGTGGGCGGCGGCGGTGCTCTGCGGCGAGCCGTCGATCCCGACCAGAACGGTTGACGTCATGAGTCTTCCTCCAACACTGTCGACACGCTGTCGACGCTCGGCGGTTCGGTGCGGGCCGCGGTGCGCTCTGACGCCCCGTCCGCTCCGTCCCCACCCTGGCAGCCGCTCACGGCCCGGCGGCAGAGGCCGCAGGACCCTGCGCGACGGGCCGAAAGGCCCGCCCGACGGAGCCTACGGTCGACCCCGCCGTCCCCACCACCGACACGTGGGCATTACCGTGAACACGGCAATCCCGCTGGTCGGGCGGGCACCCGGGCCGAGCGGGACGGCGGGGGCGACCGTCCGCGAGGCGGTCGGGACGCGTCCGGATGCCGGACGGGCCGGTCAGGGCACGACGAGGAGGACAGCGGTGGGCGGAGCGGACGGCAGCGCGGCGGGTGGCGGCGCGCGGATGCCACGGCTGCGCCTGGACGAGCTGCTGGAGGAGCTCCAGTGGCGCATCGACGCGGCGCGCGGCACCCAGAACCGGGTGCACAGCCTGCTGGAGGCGGTGCTGGCGGTCGGGCGGGAGCTGGACCTGGCGCAGGCGCTGCACCGGATCGTGGAGGCCGCCGCCGACCTGGTGGACGCCCGGTACGGGGCGCTCGGGGTGATCGGTCCGGACGGGCACACGCTGTCGCAGTTCCTGACCGTGGGTCTGTCGGCCGAGGAGATGGCCGAGATCGGCCCGCCGCCCTCCGGCCGGGGCATCCTGGGCGAGCTGATCCGCGATCCGCGGCCACTGCGCTGCCCGGTGCTGTCCGACCACCCGGCGAGCGTCGGTTTCCCGGCGAACCATCCGCCGATGCACACCTTCCTGGGGGTGCCGGTGCGGGTGCACGGCGAGGTGTTCGGCAACCTCTACCTGACCGACAAGCGCGGCGGGCTGGACTTCGACGAGGACGACGAGGCGGTGATCGCCACCCTGGCGGTCGCGGCCGGCGTGGCGATCGACAACGCCCGGCTGTACGAGGAGGCCCAGCTGCGCCAGCGCTGGCTGCGGGCGAGCACCGAGATCACCCGCAGCCTGCTGTCGGGGGCGCCGCGGCTGGAGGTGGTGGAGCTGATCGCCCGCCGGGCCCGGGAGATATCCGGCGCCGAGCTGGCGGACGTCTCGGTGGCGGTGGCCGGGCCTGAGGAGCGGGCCGAGGAGCTGAGCGTGGAGGTCGCGCTGGGCGGCACGCCGTCCGCGCGGCTGGGGGTGACGGTGCCGGTGGACGGCACGCTGTCCGGCGCCGCGTACCTCTCCGGCTCGCCCGCCACCAGCGACGAGCTGGCCTCCGACGCCCGCTTCCCGGCCGGCCCCGCGGGCCGGTTCGACGGGCTGGGCGCGGCGGTGGCGGTGCCGCTGGGCACCGGCGCCGGGTACGGGCGGGGCGTGCTGCTGCTGGCCCGGCGGCAGGGGCAGCCGCCCTTCGGCCCGGAGGAGACCGGCCCGCTGCTGGGCTTCGCCGACCAGGCGGCGCTGGCCCTGGAGCTGGCCGAACGGCGGCGCGACGCCGAGCAGTTGAACCTGCTGGAGGACCGCGACCGGATCGCCCGGGACCTGCACGACCTGGCGATCCAGCGGCTTTTCGCGACCGGCATGACGCTCCAGAGCGCGGGCCGGTTGATCGAGAGCGAGGCCGCGGCGGACCGGGTGGCCCGGGCGGTGGCCGACCTGGACGAGACCATCAAGATCATCCGCTCGACCATCTTCGGCCTGCGCGCCCACAGCGAGCCGGACCGCGGCCTGCGCGCCCGCGCCACCCGGGCGGTCACCGACGCCCAGGGCACCCTCGGGTTCCCGCCCCGGCTGAGCATGGAGGGGCTGCTGGACACCGACGTGCCGCAGGAGCTGGCCGGGCACGTGGTCGCGGTCCTCGCCGAGGCGCTCAGCAACGCCGCCCGGCACGCCAAGGCGTCCCGGGTCGAGGTGACGCTGCGCGCCCTGGCCGGGCAGGTGGTGCTGACGGTGACGGACGACGGCGTCGGGGTGCCCGAGGGCGGGCGTCGCAGCGGGCTGCGCAACCTGGCGGAGCGCGCCGAGCGGGTCGACGGCTCCTTCGCCGTCGAGCCGGCCGAGGGCGGCGGCACCCGGCTGGTGTGGCAGGCGCCGATCGGGTCCTGAGGCCCCGCCTCGCCGGGGGTTGCTCTCAGCCCCGCAGGGAGCGCAGGAAGCCCAGCAGGTGGGCGTTGAACTCCTCCGGCCGCTCCATGTTCGGGTAGTGCCCGGTGCCCTCGACGGTCACCACCCGCCCGTCGGCGACGGTGCCGGCGACCCGCTCGGCCATGCCGATGTGGTCGACCGAGTCGAGGCCGCCGTTGATCGCCAGCAGCGGGACGGTGATCCCGGCCAGCCGCTTCCAGGTGTCGGCCACCGGCACCAGGTACCGGGGCTCGTCGGGGGTGTGCTTGGAGACGGTGTTCCGGGTCATCTCCTTGAGCCGGCGCACCACTTCCCGGTCGACCTCGTCCAGGCTCCGGTGCGGCCCGGCGGCGAGGCGGGTGAACGCCTCGATCCAGCCCTCTCCGTCGCCGCGGGCCAGCGCGGCCTCCTGCTCGGCGGCGACCTCGCCGAGCCACGGGTCGGTGAACTCGGGCTCGCTGGTGCCGTTGCCGCTGATCACCAGCGCGCTGACCAGCTCGGGGTGTTCGAGCGCCAGGTCGAGGGCGATCGTCCCGCCCATGGAGAGCCCGGCCACGACCAGCGGGCCGAGGCCGAGGTGGCGCAGCAGGTCCGCCAGATCGTCGGCGGGGCGGAAGGGGCCGTCCGCGGTGTCGGAGGCGCCGTGGCCCCGGGTGTCCGGCGCGATCACCCGGTACTCGGGCAGCAGGGCGGGGAGCTGGCCGGCCCAGCTCCGGTGGTCCAGCAGGCCGCCGTGCAGCAGCACCAGCGGTTCGCCGGCCCCGGCGTCGAGGTAGGCGAGGCGGCCGTGGCCGGTGTCGAAGGAGCGCGGCTCGGGGGTGGAGGCGGTGGCGGTCATGGTGCCGATCCTAGGCCGGGGCCGAACCCGGCCGACCCCAACCCCCCTTCGTCCTCCGGACGTTGCCGCCGTCCGCCGGGCCGGGTTCAGACCAGGCGGCGGCCGATGACCACCTCCGGGCGGATCCGGATCCGTACCGTGGGCTCCGGGTCGGCCGCCCTGGTGGCCGGGCGGACCTGGGCGCGGCCGAGGACGGTGACGAACCAGCCGGAGCCGTCCCGGCCGTCCACCTCGTCGGCCTCGAAGGCGATCACGGCGCCGTCGACCGCCCGGGCCAGTTCGGAGTCGGCCGGCGCCGAGACCAGCACCCCGCCGGGGCCCAGCCGGAAGGGCACCGGCAGGACGGCCGGGAGGGCGTGGACGGTGTAGACCACCCGGCCGACGGCGGCCCGGGAGAGCAGCTCCAGCGACCGCGTCCGGTCGAGTTCACGGAGTCCGGGGAGATCGGTTCGGCCGGACGAGGAGGACCGGGGGGACGGAACGTGGTCGCGCTTCATGCGAGCGATGCTCGCCCGGCGGCGGGCCGGGTCGCGAGGGCCGATGGTCCCGGCGCGCCCGGGCCTCCGCCCGGCGGGCGGAGGCCGACGGACCCAAGGCCCGTCGGCCACGGCCCTGGCGGCCCGCCGGTGTCAGAAGCGGCCGGAGCGCGGCCCGGAGGGCTGCGGGGCGGCGGAGGCCTGGCGCAGCTCGGTGGCGATCAGGGCGGCCTGCACCCGCCGCTCGACTCCGAGCTTGGCGAGCAGCCGCGAGACGTGGTTCTTGACGGTCTTCTCGGCGAGGTAGAGCCGCTCGCCGATCTGCCGGTTGGTCAGGCCCTCGCCGATCAGTTCGAGGACCTCCTGCTCGCGCGCGGTCAGGCCCGGCCCGGTGGTGACCGGCTGGACGGGCTCGGCGTCGCTGCGCAGGCGGTTCAGCAGGCGGGTCGCGGCGCCGGGGTCGAGCATCGAGCGCCCGGAGGCGACGGTGCGCACGGCGGCGATCAGGTCCGTCCCGCTGATCTGCTTGAGCACGTACCCGGCGGCGCCCGCCATCACGGCGTCCAGCAGTGCTTCCTCGTCGTCGAAGGAGGTCAGCATCAGGCAGGCCAGGTCGGGCATCCGCGAGCGCAGCTCCCGGCAGACCGAGACGCCGTCGCCGTCGCCGAGCCGGACGTCCAGCACGGCCACGTCGGGCCGCAGGGCCGGCACCCGGACGAGCGCCTGCTCGGCCGTCGCCGCCTCTCCGACCACCTCCAGGTCCGGCTCGCCGTCCAGCAGGTCGTACACCCCGCGGCGCACCACCTCGTGGTCGTCCAGCAGGAACACCCGGACCGGCGCCGAGGCCTCGGCGCCCTCCGTCTTGGTCGCCATCACGCGGCTCCACCTTCGTCACCCCCGCACACTCCCAGCGGGGCCCAGGGCATCATCCCCCGGAAGCGGGCGCGGGCCCAGGGCCCAACGGCCCCATTCGGAGGGGGCCGGAGTGCCTGGGCCCGGGTGGCTCGCGGAGGCTCAGCGCCCCTGGCGCCGGACGCTCCCCAGGCCCATCAGCAGGAAGGCGAGCGCGACGCCCGCCCCGCTGACGGCCGCGAGCACCACCCGGGGCACGACCTCGCCGCCGCCCGAGAGCAGGATCGCCACCGCCCCGAGCGAGGCGACGGCCGCGCCCACCACCAGCCAGCCGGCCAGCGCGAGCGCCAGCGGCCGGTCGGAGCGCGGGGCGGGCCCGGCGTCCAGGGCGGCCCAGCGCGCCGCCGTCTCCCGCACCTCCCGGCGGCGGTCCCACAGGGCCCGTACGCGCAGTGCGGCGCCGCCGACCAGTCCCGCGAGCGCGACCTGCGCGGCCGGGCGCCAGTCCGGCAGGACGAGCAGCAGCCCGCCCGCGAGCGCGAGCCCGGCCCACCACAGCACGCAGGCCGCGGCGGCGGTGCGGGTGGAGCGGGGCCGGTCGGCGCCGGCCTGGAGGTCGGCGATGGCTGGCAGGTACCAGACGCAGCCGCTCGCGGTGAGCGCGGCGGTGCCGATGGCGAGAACGGTGTGGTTCACGATCCGGCCTTCCTGGATCGAACGAGAGATCGAACTGGACTGGATGTGACGGGGCCGTCCCCGCCCGCCCGCGGGGGCGGCGACGCGGGCGGGGACGGCGCTCGGGGCGGGGCCGGTCCGTGGACGGGCCCTGGGATCAGCCGTCCGAGGAGGGCGGATCGGCGGGCGCGGAGCGCTTGGCGGCGAGGGCGGCGGCCGCCCGGTCCGCCCGGCTCAGCGGCCGGTCGTACTTCACCGGCTCCACGCCGGCCAGGTGCTTGGCGGGCTTGCCGCTGTACTCCAGGAAGTCCCGGGCCGCGATGTCCGGGTGGTGGAGGTCGAAGGCCGGGGACTCGGAGCGGATCCGCGGCAGCTTGACGAAGTTGTGCCGGGGCGGCGGGCAGGACGTGGCCCACTCCAGCGAGCGGCCCCAGCCCCACGGGTCGTCCTCGGTGACCCGCTCGCCGTACTTGGCGGTCTTCCAGACGTTGTAGAGGAACGGCAGGATCGACAGGCCGAGCAGGAACGAGCCGATGGTCGAGACGGTGTTCAGGGTGGTGAAGCCGTCCGAGGCCAGGTAGTCGGCGTACCGGCGCGGCATGCCCTCGACGCCCAGCCAGTGCTGGACCAGGAAGGTGGCGTTGAAGCCGACGGTGAGTGTCCAGAAGGTGATCCGGCCGAGCCGCTCGTCGAGCTTCTTGCCGGTCATCTTCGGCCACCAGAAGTGGAAGCCGGCGAACATCGCGTACACCACGGTGCCGAACAGCGTGTAGTGGAAGTGCGCGACCACGAAGTACGAGTCGGAGACGTGGAAGTCGATCGGCGGGGCCGCGAGCAGCACGCCCGTCAGACCGCCGAACAGGAAGGTGATCAGGAAGCCGACCGTCCAGAGCATCGGGGTCTCGAAGGACAGCGAGCCCTTCCACATGGTGCCGACCCAGTTGAAGAACTTCACCCCGGTCGGCACGGCGATCAGGAAGGTCATGAACGAGAAGAACGGCAGCAGCACCTGCCCGGTGACGTACATGTGGTGCGCCCACACCGTCACCGAGAGGCCGGCGATGGCGATGGTGGCCGCGATCAGGCCGGCGTAGCCGAACATCGGCTTGCGGCTGAACACCGGGATGACTTCCGACACGATCCCGAAGAACGGCAGCGCCAGGATGTACACCTCGGGGTGCCCGAAGAACCAGAACAGGTGCTGCCAGAGCATCGCCCCGCCGTTGGCCGGGTCGAAGACGTGCGAGCCGAACTTGCGGTCGCACTCCAGCGCCAGCAGCGCGGCGGCCAGCACCGGGAAGACCAGCAGCACCAGGATCGAGGTCAGCAGCACGTTCCAGCAGAAGATGGACATCCGGAACATGGTCATGCCGGGCGCGCGCATGCAGATGATGGTGGTGATGAAGTTGACCGCGCCGAAGATGCTGCCGAAGCCGGACAGCGTCACGCCCATGATCCACATGTCGGCGCCGACGCCGGGCGAGTGGATCGCGTCGGACAGCGGCGCGTAGAGGAACCAGCCGAAGTCCGCGGCGCCCTGCGGGGTCGCGAAGCCGGCCGCGGCGATCAGCGAGCCGAACATGAACAGCCAGTAGGACAGCATGTTCAGCCGCGGGAAGGCGACGTCCGGCGCGCCGATCTGGAGCGGCATGATCCAGTTGGCGAAGCCGGTGAACAGCGGCATGGCGAACAGCAGCAGCATCACCGAGCCGTGCATGGTGAAGGCCTGGTTGAACTGCTCGTTGGAGAGGATCTGCGTTCCGGGCCGGGCGAGTTCGGCGCGCATGACCAGGGCGAGGATGCCGCCGATCAGGAAGAACGCGAACGCCGACACCAGGTACATGGTGCCGATCGTCTTGTGGTCGGTGGTGGTCAGCAGTCTGACCAGGGCCGAACCGGGCCTCCTGACCCTGACCGCCGCTGTCGGAAGGGCTGTTGGCGGTGCGGTGGGGTCGCCCTGTGCCTGGGTGGCGCTCAAGGACGCACTCCTTCGGAACGTCGTGCGAATGGATGGCGATCCATGATCCGAACAGGGCGCCCGCGCACCCCAGGGCCCTTCGGCCCGCCCGCCCGGGGCCGCTGGGCCCGAGTTCCCGGGCCCCGACCGGGACCTCCCGACCGGGCGCCCGGGACCTCCTGACCGGGCGTCGGGTGCGGGGCCGGGGCGGGGTCCGCGCGGGGGCCGTACCCCCGCCCGCCCGGACCGCACCCGCTCGGGGCCCAGCGGGGCCCGCACCCGCTCGGGCCGCGCTCGCCGGTGTGCGGAGCCCCGGTCGAGAACCGCCGGAACGCCCCCCTCCCCTCGCCTTCGCACACCCGCCCGAACGCTCCCCCCGAGCCGCCCGACCGGCCCGCCCGGACGGTCCCCGCCACCGCCTCCCACCTGCGCGGACACCGCCGGGACCATGGCCTCCGCACCACCCCCAGTCCTGCCCGCCGACGCCCCGGTTGTGTGCATGACGTGACCGAACCCCGCCGATTCCGTGCCCTTCAGCGCCGATCGGCCGTCAAGTAGCCTGCGCCCACCGACGCCCGGCCGCCGCCCGGCCCGGCCGCCGCCCACGCCCCGGAGGTACGCCGATGCCCCTGGCCCAGACCGCCGCCCCCACCCGGCTGAGCTTCGCCGTCCTCGGCCCGCTCGCCGGCGAATCCGCCGGCCGCCCGCTGCCTCTCGGGCCGCTGAAGCAGCGGCTGGTGCTGGCCGTCCTGCTGAGCCGTGCCAACACGGCCGTCCCGGTCGACCTGCTCACCGACGCGGTCTGGCCCGAGGAGCCGCCGCGCACCGCCCGCAAGAACCTCCAGGTCTACGTCTGCGCCCTGCGCACCCTGCTCGGCCGCGAGGACCGGCCCGACCGGCTGGTGCACTCGGCCGGCGGCTACCTCCTGCGGGCCGCCGAACCCGAGCTGGACCTGCTCCGGTTCCGCGCCCTCGCCCGGGCCGGGCGGGCCGCCGCCGACGGCGGGGCGCTCGCCCCCGCCGCCCGGCTGCTGCGGCAGGCCCTCGACCTGTGGCAGGGCCCGCCGCTCGCCGACCTGCGCTGCTCCCCCGCCGTCGAGACCGAGGCCGAGCGGCTGGAGGCCCGCTGCCTGGGCGTCCACGAGGACTGGGCGGAGACGGAGCTGGAGCTCGGCAACGCCGCCGCCGTGGTGGAGGAACTGGCCGAACTCGCCGAACGCCACCCGCTGCGCGAACGCCTCCAGGCCGCCCGGATGAACGCCCTGCACCGCTGCGGCCGCCAGGCCGAGGCGCTCGCCGTCTACGACACCCACCGCCAGCTGCTCGCACGGGAGTTGGGCCTGGAGCCGAGCCCCGCGCTGACCGCCCGCTACCGCGAACTGCTCGCCCGCGGCCACGCCCGGACCACCGCCGCCCGCCCCGGGCGCGGCGCCGCCCCGACCGGCGCCCTGCTGCCCGCCGACACCCCCGACTTCACCGGCCGAACCGAGGAACTACGGGACCTGATCGACCGGTTGGGCGAGGGCAGCGGGCGCGTCGCGGTGCTCTCCGGCCCGGCAGGCAGCGGCAAGACCGCCCTCGCCGTGCGCGTCGGCCACCTGCTCGCCGACCGCTTCCCGGACGGCCGGGTGCTGGTGCGGCTGCGCACCGAGGACGGCACCGCGCGCCCGCTGCCCGAGGTGCTCGCCGAACTCGCCGCCCTCACCGGACGCCCCGGCGCGGCACCCGCCGAACCCCCGGCCGCCGCCGGGCCCGGCCCGGACGGCTCCAGACCCGCCGGCACCGCCCAGGCCGCCGCCCTCTGGCGGGCCTCGCTGGCCGGCCGCCGGCTGCTGCTGATCCTGGACGACGCCCCCGGCGAGGCCGTGGTCCGCGAGCTGCTGCCGGGCTTCGGCCCCAGCGCCGTGCTGGTCACCGCCCGCAGCCAGCTGGCCGGCCTCGCCTCGGTGCGGCGCGTCGCCGTCCCCCCGCTCGCCCCCGCCGAGGCGCTCGACCTGCTCGGCCGGATCGTCGGCGGAGGCCGGATCGGCGCCGACCGCCCGGCCGCCGCCCGGATCGTCGCCGCCTGCGGGCTGCTGCCGCTCGCCGTCCGGGTCGCGGGCACCCGGCTGGCCGTCCTGCGCCACCTCCCGCTCGCCGAGTACGCGGCCCGGCTGGAGGACCCGGCGGGCGCGCTGGACGAGCTGGTCGCCGGGGACGTCACCGTCCGGGCCCGGCTGGACGCCGGCTGGCGCGACCTCTCCGACCAGGGCCGCCTCGGCCTCGCCCGGCTCGCCGCCCTGCCCCTCGCGCTGCTCTTCACCCTGCCCGAGGCCGCCGCCGCCCTCGGCCGCCCCGAACGCCTCGCCCTGCGCACCCTGGAGGCCCTGACGGACACCGGCGCCGTCACCTCACCCGCCGGCGAGGTCACCGCCCACGCGGCCCTGTACGCCCTCCCCCGGCTCGTCCACCTGCACGCCCGCGAACGGGCCGCCGAGGCGGCCGGAGCGCCCGCCCCGGGGTGATCTCGCGGGCCGCCCTCCCGGGCCCGGAGGCGGGGAGGTGGCGGGCCCGCGAGCTCGGAGGCCGGAAGTTCCGGGTCCGGAAGCGCGGGGCCGGGAGACCCCGGGCCCGCGCAGCCTCATCCCAGCGTCAGCAGGTCCAGCACGTCCGTCCGCTCCTCCTCCAGCCCGTAGAGCGCCAGCAGCACCCCCGCCGCTCCCGTGTGCAGGTCCGCCGAGAAGCGCCGCAGCTGAATCCCCGGCACCAGCAGCCCCTCCGGCCGGGCCGCCAGGTGCCAGTGCAGCTTCCGCACCTGCCCGAGCACGTCCTCCCGCGCCCGGGCCCCGCCCAGCCGGTCCAGCGCCAGGGTCAGCCCGACCCGCCCCCGGAACAGCCCCGGCTCCCGGATGAACCCCGGCGCGCAGACCTTCCGCACGTCCGCCAGGAAGGTCTCCCCGCCCGGCACGTCGCCGTGCTCCAGGTACTCCCGCAGCACCAGCGCGATCCCACTGCTGCCCCGGTCCAGGTAGGCCAGCCGGCGCCCGGCCTCCAGCACCTGCACCGACCCGTCGGGCACCCGGACGCACCGCGCCACCGCCCGTTCCAGCGCCGTCCGCCCGGAGTCCAGCAGCCACCGCTCCCCGGTGCGCCGGTACAGCCGCAGGTGGAGCAGCGCGATCCCGGTCAGCCCGTACAGCAGCCCGGCGGCCGCGGGCTCGTCCAGCCCGGCCACCGACTCGCCGCGCAGCACCGCGGCCAGCTCCCGGGCGTCGACCACCGCGTGGACCAGCTCCCGGGGGCTGTCCAGCGCCTCCGCCAGCCGCATCCGGGCGAGCGCCGCGCCGGCCCGGCCGCCGAACAGTCCCGCCTCGCGCGCCGGCCGGGCGGCGCGGGTGCGCTCGACCAGTTCCTCGGCCGCCTCCGTCCGGCCGATCCGGGCCAGCGCCAGCGCGGTGCCGAGCGGCCCGTCGTACAGCCCTCCGGTGTCCGGACGGTCCGGCCGCCGGCGCACGGCCGCGACCAGCCAGTCCGCGTACTGCGGCGGCCAGTCGGCCCCGGCGCGGTGCAGGGCGTACAGCACCCCGGCCGCGCCGTGGGCCACTCCGGTGCCGCCGTCCGCGAATCCGGCCGCGTCCCCGGGGAAGAGCCGGTCCGTCCGGTCCGGGTCGGCGCCCGCGTGGATGCCCGCGACCAGCTCCCGGCGCGCCGGCTCCAGCGAGGGCCCGGCCAGCAGTTCCCGCCCGCGGCGCTCGCTCGCCGACTCCACCAGCGCCACGCCACCCGGCCGCACCGGCCCCGCCTCCTCGCCCAGTCCGAACCACTCACGGGCCCGCCGCTCCAGCGCCGGGAGCTTGCCCGGCTCGCAGTCGGCCAGTTCCAGCACCGGCATCAGCAGCATCAGCCAGGTGGCCCACAGCAGGTAGCGGTCGGCCTCGGCGCCGTGGACGCCCGGCGGGACGTGCTGCCCGGCCGCGCCGGCCGTCGGCACCCGCCGGTCGTCCAGCTCGGCCGCGTACTCGAAGTCCACCAGCACCACGGAGCCGTCCGGCCGCAGCACCACGTTGGCCGGGTGGAGGTCCCCGAAGCGCACGCCCCGCTCGTGCAGGGCGCCGAGCGCCTTCTCCAGCCCCTCCACCACCCCGCCGACCCACCGCGCGTACTCGGCGCGCTGCTCCGCCGTGCAGTTCTGGTGCACCAGCGGGTAGCGCCGGATCGCCTCGGCGAACAGCTGGACGCCCTCGATGTGCTCCTGGACGAGGAAGGTGTGCTCCCACACCGTGCGCACCTCGTGCAGCCGGGGCACGCAGTCCAGCCCGGCCAGCCGCTCCAGCGCCCACTGCTCGCGCCGCAGCCTGGTCACCGCGTCCGCGCCGCTGCCGTCCAGTCCGGCGTGCGGACGGGCCTCGCGCAGCACCACCCGCTCCCCGCCGGCCCGCTCGGCCAGGTAGATCCCACCGGCGTTGGAGAACTGGAGCACCTCGACGATCCGGTACGGCAGGTCCCCGGTGGCCGCCTCCCGGGCGGCCAGGTGCGGGCGCAGCGCCTGCGGCAGCTCGACCCAGCCGGGCGTGCGGAACACCGGCTCGCGCGAGTCCGGCACCAGCGCGCCGGACGGGTCCCGCACGGCCGGGACGGTCCGCCCGGCGCCGTCCAGGCACCACAGTTCGACGAAGGCCCCGTAGCGCGCGTACACCGGGGCGTCGCCGATCCGCAGGTCGGTGAGCACGTACGGCCCGGGGAGGCCGTCCAGCTCCTTCGCCAACTCCTCGGCGAGGTCCAGGAACTCGTCCTCGGTGACGGGGTAGACGGTGATGAACTTGCCGCTGCCGCCCCGGCCCATGGACTTGCCGTTCGTCACCCGCAGCGCCACGGGGCTGCGCAGGAACTTGAATGACACCCGGCGGTCGGTGCAGATCCGCGCCACGGCCGCCAACGTCCGCTCGGCGCCTTCCACCGTCGCCGACACGTGCAGCTTCCAGCCCTGCTCCGGCAGCCGGACACCGTCGGGCCGCAGGGCCGTCCACAGCCCGCGCCGCTCCCGCCGCCAGCCCTCGGGCGGCTCGCCGAGGCCCAGCGGGTAGCGGCTCGCCTCGTCGCGCAGCCGTCCGGGGGTGTCGTAGTACGTCGGGTCGGCGAGGCAGTACAGCTGGGTGTCGGCCATGGCGGGCCTCCTGTTCCGAATCTTCCGAAGTCTTCCGGGAGCGGGCGGTGTTCAGGCCGCGGGGCTCAGCGCCGGTCCGCGCCGCACCGGCGGCGCCCAGGTGACCACGGCCGCGCAGAGCGCGATGGCGAGGGCCAGCAGGGCGAAGGTCCGGGTGCCGCCGAGCGCGCCGAGCAGGGTGCCGCCGGCCAGCGGACCGAACGGCTGGATCAGGGTGGACAGGAAGCCCGCGGCGCTCTGCACCCGGCCGATCCGGTCGCGCGGCGCGGCGACCATCATGCCGGAGACGAAACCGATGCTGGCGACGGTGGACAGGCACATGCAGACGGCGCAGAGCAGCCCGATCAGCAGCGGCGCCCTGGTCAGCACCAGCACCCCGGCGGTCAGCGCGCAGGCCCAGCAGGCGAGCGCCACCAGGCTGCCGTCCCGGGCCCGGGCGTCGAGCCTCGGGGCGAGCAGCGCCCCGGCCAGGGCGCCGACGGCCGTGCAGGAGACGACGGTGCCGCCGCCGATCCCGGAGCGGCCGCCGTCGGAGGCGACGGCCAGGGTGGTGAACATCAGCGCGCTGAACGCGAAGTTCATCCCGAGGCCGAAGATCAGCAGCAGGGTGCGCAGATAGGGCTGGTGCCAGATGAAGGCCAGCCCTGCGGTCAACTCGGCCCGGCTGAACACCGATCCGCGGTTCGCGGCGGGCCGCGAGCGGGTCCGCATCAGCGTCACGCACACGGTGGACAGCAGCAGCCCGACGCCCTCGGCGAGGAACGGCAGCACCGGGTGCCAGGCGAACAGCGCCCCGCCGCCGATCGGTCCGACCAGCCGGGCGGCGGCGCCGCGCGCCTGCATCCGGGAGGAGGCCTCGCGAGCCTGCCCGGTGGGCACCACCGCGCGCACCAGGGCGCCAGCCGCGGGCCCGTAGACGCTGGAGATCAGTGCCCCGGCGGCGGCGACCAGCAGGACCAGCGGCAGCGGGGTGTGGCCGCGCAGCACGGCGACGACCAGGGCGCTGACCGCGAGCAGGCTGAGGACGTCGCAGATCCGCATCAGCCGGCGCCGCTCGATCCGGTCGGCGAGCACCCCGCCGGGCAGCGTGGTGAGCAGCAGCGCGCCCACCGAGACGGTGCCGATGGCGCCCGCCGAAGCCGCCGAACCGGTCTCCCGGAGGACGAGCAACGGCAGTGCTATCGAAGCGAGTTGGGACCCGAGCGAGGCCAGCAGGCCGCCGATCCAGAGCAGCCGGAAGTCCCGGTTGCGGGCGAGTGGGGTGGGCTCCATGGCCGTCCTCCGTGGTGGGTGACGCCGGGCGTTCACGTCATCGGGCCGGGGCGGCCCCGTCCTTCGACGGGACCGCCCCGGAAGCCTTGCGGCGACCGGGCGGCCGGGGCGGTGGTGCCACTGCCCCGGCGCACGGCCGGATGTCCGGGCTCAGGTCACTCGGCGACGGTCTCGGCGCCGCTGACGTAGCTGATCAGGCTGAAGCAGCTGCCGTCGGAGGCGTCGCTCAGGACCTTCAGGCCCTGGAGGTCCAGGACGTTGGCGGCGTGCGCCTCGACCTCGGGGGTCTCCTCGCCGTTCTGCTGCTCCATGTTCTCGGCCATGGTCGAACTCCTTCCCGCATGGGGTGGTCACGGTTCCGGCGAGCGGCTGCCCGCCGTTGGACACCAGGTTGGGCGGGGCCGGCTGTACCCGGCTTCGGGGCCGGTTGGGAACCGGTATGGCCGCAGGCCGGCGCCGCTCCACCGGCCCGTCCGGCCCCCGCACGGGACGGGGGGAAGGCCCGCGCACCCCGCCCCGCCTGCGGCCATACCGTTCGCCAGGCGTTCCCGAACCGGGCCCGAAGCCGGGCCCGCGACCCTGGCCCGGGACGCCCGCGCCCCCGCACCACCGCACCACGACGCAGGCACACCACCGCACCGGCCCCGCACCACCGCACAGGCCCCGGGCAACCGCTCCGCCCGGCACCGCGAAGGACGACCGAAGGACGGCCACCATGCCCTGCCCACACTGCGCGCAACTCGTCGCCACCAACGACCAGTTCTGCCCCGCCTGCGGCACCTCCCGGTCCGCCGCGCTCGACCTGGCCGCCGAGGAGCGCAAGCTGGTCACCGTGGTCTTCTGCGACCTGGTCGACTCCACCGCCCTGTCCGGCGCGCTCGACCCGGAGACCCTGCGCGAGGTGGTCCTGCGCTACTTCGAGCGGATGCACCGCCGGATCGAGGCGCACGGCGGCACCCTGGAGAAGTTCATCGGGGACGCGGTGATGGCCGTCTTCGGCGTTCCGGTGATCCGCGAGGACGACGCCCACCGGGCACTGGCCGCCGCGCTCGCCATGCTGGAGGACCTGGAGGACCTCAACACCGAGCTGGACGCCACCCTCGGAGTCCGCCTCGACGTCCGGATCGGCGTCAACACCGGCCAGGTGGTGGCCGGTTCGGACGCCTCGGCACGCCAGGCCCTGATCTCCGGCGAGACCGTGAACATCGCCGCCCGGCTCCAGACCCGGGCCGAGCCCGGGCAGGTGCTGATCGGCGCGCAGACGCTGCGCGCGGCCGGCCCGGCCGCCCAGGTGGACGAGGTCGGCCCGCTGCGGCTCAAGGGCAAGGCCGAGCCTGTCATCGCCTACCGCCTGGTCGGCCTGGACGAGGACGACCCGGAACTGCTGCGCCGCTTCGACGTCCCGCTGGTCGGCCGGGAGCGCGAACTCGGCCACTTGGACGCGGCGTTGGCCCGGGTGGCGGGCGGCCAGGGGGCCGAACTGCTGCTGGTGGCCGGCGAGGCGGGCATCGGCAAGACCCGGCTGGTGCGCGAGTGGCGCGAGCGGGTCGGCCGCCGCACCGCCCGCTGCGGCACCGCCCGCTGCCGCAGCTTCGGGGAGCAGGGCCTCCTCGCGCCGCTCGCCGAGGCGGTCCGCACCCTGCTGGACGAGCCCGAGGGCGCCGCCCCCGCCGAGGCCCTGGCCCGGCTGGCCGAGGCGACGGCGCCGGGGCTGGACGCCCGCCGCTCGCTGGAGCTGCTGGCCGCGATCCTGCGCGGCCGCACCGTCGAGCGCCCGGCCGTCCTCGTGCTGGACGACTGCCAGTGGGCCGGCCCGGCGCTGCTGGACGCCGCCGAGCGGCTGACGGCCGAACTCGGCGCGGCCCCCGTCCTGCTGCTCTGCCTGACCCGGCCCGAACTCCCGGCCGCCCGGCCGAAGCTCCCGACGCTGCCGGTCGGCAGCCTGTCCTGGGACGAATCAGCCCTGCTCGCCGCCCAGTTGACCGAGCTGAGCGCCCACCAGGACACGGTGCCCACCCGGCTGCTGGAGCGCGCCGAAGGCAACCCGCTGCACCTGGAGGAGCTGCTGGCCGCCCTCACCGAGGCCGACGGCCCCGCCCTGACCGACGAACTGCCGCCCACCGGAAGGGCGTTGCTCAGCGCCCGGATCGACGGGCTGGAGCGCGACGAGCGCGCCACCCTCGACCTGGCGGCCGTCCTCGGCCGCGTCTTCACCGCCGCGGAACTCGCCCAACTCGCCCACGGCGGCGCCGACCAGGACGCCTTCGCGGACCCGGAGGACGACGTCTTCACCGGCCCGCTCGACGGTCTGCCGGCCGGCCCGCCGGCCGCGGGCGACGACACCCCGCCGCGGCTGCACGCCGCGCTGACCCGGCTGGCCGAGCTGCGGCTGATCGAACCGGCCGGCCTCGGCCACCGGTTCAGCAGCGGCCTGGTCCAGGAGTCGGTCTACCAGTCGATGTCCAAGCGGGCCCGCGCCGAGCGCCACGAGCGCGCCGCCGACCTGCCGGCCGTCCGCACCACCGGACCGGCCGCCGTCGGCGGCCACCTGGAGCACGCCCACCGCTACCGGCTCGAACTCGGCCTGCTGGACACCCGCACCGACGTGCTGCGCACCCGCGCGGCCGCCGCCCTCGGCGCCGCCGGGGCCGACGCGCTGGCCCGCACCGACCTGCCCGCCGCCACCGACCTGCTGGAGCGGGCCGTCCGGCTGCACTACCCGGGCGAGCGGGCCGCCGGCCCCGCGCTGCGCCGCCTCGGCGAGGCCCGGCTGGCCCTCGGCCGCGCCGAGGAGGCGCTGCCCGTCCTCGCCCAGGTGCGGGACGCGGCCGCCGACCCGCTGGACGCCGCGCACGCCCGGCTCGCGCTGGCCGCCCGCGGCCTGCCGCCCGGCCAGGACCAGCCCGCCGCGACCGCCCGCGCCGTGCTGCCGCTGTTCACCGACGCCGGGGACGACCTCGGCCAGGCCCGGGCCCGGCTGCGGCTGGCCGAGGAGCACCTGCTGGCCGGCCGGCACACCGAGGCCGAGCAGCTGCTCGACCAGGCGCTCGGCCAGGTCTCGCGCACCGACGCGGAACTGGACCGGGCCGCCGTGCTGGCCGCGATCGCCGCCTCGCTGCTGGCCGGCCCCGAGCCCGTCCCGAACGCCACCTTCCGGCTGCGCGCCCTGCTCGCCGAGCACGGCACCGGCCGACGGGCCGCCCGGGTGGCGCTGAACGGCCCGCTGGCCGTGCTGCTGGCGCTGCGCGACCGCCCCGAGGAGGCGGAGCTGCTGCTCGCCGAGGCCAACGGCCTGGCCGGGGAGCTGTCGCTGGCCGAGGCCATGGTCGCGCTGCCCGCGCTGACCGCCCAGGCGGCGGCCGCCCTCGGACGGAGCGGCCAGGCGCTGGACCTGCTCGCCGACGCCGCCGAGATCGCCCGCCACCAGGGCGCCGTCGCCCCGCTGCCCCGCCTGGCGCTGACCACCGCCCGGGTCCTGCTGGACACCGACCGCCCGGCCCAGGCCGCCCGCCACCTGGACGGCGCGGACGCCGTCGCCGCGCTCCCGCCGGTGCTCGCGATCGAGCTGGAGGCGCTGCGCGGCCGGCTCGCCGCCGCCCGCGGCGAGGCCGCCCCGGCGCTGGACCTGACCGCCGCCGCCCTGGCCGGCGCCGAGGCCACCGAGTCCCTGCTGCTCCAGGCGCTGACCGCGCTCGACCGCGCGCACGCCCTGCTGCTGCTCGGCCGCCCCGCCGAGGCCGCGGCCGCCGCCGGCACCGCCCGGGACCGCTTCGCCGCCAAGGGCCACCTGCCGGGCGCGCGCCGGGCCGAGCGGCTCGGGGGCACCCGGTGAGCGGCCCGGCCGGACTCACCTGGAGCCTGCGCGACCGCACCCCCGACGACCTCCCGGTGCTCGCCGACGCCGTCGCGCCCGACGACGAGGGCACCGGCAGGGGCGTCCGGGTCTGCGTGGTCGACTCCGGGGTCGAGCCCGACCACCCGCTGGTCGGGCCGGTGCAGGGCTCCTGGGCGGTGGTCAAGGACCCGGACACCCGGGAGCTGACCGTCCGCCCCGACACCTCCGGCGACACCTGCGGGCACGGCACCGCCTGCGCGGGCATCATCCGCCGCACCGCCCCGGACTGCGAGCTGTACAGCGTCCGGGTCCTCGGCGAACGCTTCACCGGCACCGGCGACATGCTGATCGCCGGCCTGCGCTGGGCCGTCGGGCAGGGCTTCGACGTGGTCAACCTCAGCCTCTCCACCACCCGGACCCGCTTCCTGGAGCAGCTGCACGCGATCGCCGACGACGCCTTCTTCGCCCGCACCGCGATCGTCGCCTCCGCCCACAACACCCCGGTGGAGAGCTACCCGTGGCGGTTCTCCTCGGTCATCTCGGTGGGCAGCCACCAGGAGGACGACCAGCGGCTGCACCTGTACAACCCGGCGCCGCCGGTCGAGTTCTTCGCCCCCGGCCGCAACGTCCGGGTGCCCTGGCTCGGCGGCGCCAGCATCCGCACCACCGGCAACAGCTTCGCGACCCCGTACGTCGCCGGGCTCTGCGCCCGCATCCTGTCCCGGCGGCCCAGGCTGACCGTCTTCCAGCTGAAGAGCGCGCTCTACCTCACCGCGGCCAACGTCCAGGTCCCTTCCACCCCCGCCCCGGAGGCGCCCGATGACCCTCAGCACTGACCCCGCCGTCGACCCGCTGGCCCGCGAGCTGCTCCAGTCCGTGGTGGACGTCGCCCGGGCGATCTTCGGCGCCCAGGCCGGCTCGGTGTGCCTGCTGGACGAGGCGGCCGGGGAGCTGGTCTTCCAGGCCGTCTCCGGGCGGGGCGAGGAGTCGCTGGTGGGCCGCCGCTTCCCGGCCGGCCGGGGCATCGCGGGCTGGGTGGCCGCCTCGGGCGAGCCGATGGTGGTGGACGACCTGGGCGCCGACCGCACCTTCGACCGGGAGTTCGCCGAGTCCACCGCGTACGTCCCGAACGCCCTGATGGCCGCCCCGCTCACCCACGGCAGCCGGGTGCTCGGCGTCCTGGAGGTGCTGGACCCGGCCCCCCTGGCCCGCGCCGGCCTGCCCGAGCTGGATCTGCTGGCGATGTTCGCCCGGCAGGCCGCCGCCGCCCTGCGGGTGGTCGCCGACCGCTCGCCCGCCCCGGAGCCGGTCCCGGACCGGGCCGCCGCACTCGGCCTGCTGGCCGACCTGGAGGAGCTGCTGCGCCGTCAGTAGTCCCGGGCGCGGTGGCCGGGCGGCGGCGGGTCAGCAGCCCCGGATCGGTCCTGGCTTCACTGGTCCCGGGCGTCCAGGCGGGCGAGCTGCCCGCGCTCCAGGGCCGCGTACACGGTGCCGTCCGGGGCCACGGCGATGCCGTGCGGCTCGGCGCCCGCGCCCGGCAGCGGGTAGCCGTCGAGGCGCCCGCCCGGGGTGAGCACGCCGATCCGCCCCGCGCCCCACTCGGTGAACCAGAGCCGGCCGTCCGGCCCGGCCGCGACGGCGTGCGGCTTGGCCGCCCGGTCGGCCAGCGGGTGCTCCGTCACCTCGCCGTCCACGGTGATCCGCCCGACCAGCCCGCCGCCGATGCCGACGTACCAGAGCGCGCCGTCGGCCCCGGCGGTGATCCCGACCGGCGCGGTGCCCTCGGTGGGCAGCCGGTGGACGGTCACCGCGCCGTCCGTGCCGACCTTCGCCACCGCGTCCGCCTGGTTGAGCGTGCACCACAGCGCCCCGTCCGGGCCCGTGGTGATCAGCGAGGGGAAGGCCCCCCGGAGCGGCAGCGGGTGCTCCGTCACCCCGCCGTCCACGGTGATGCGCCCGACCCGGTCCAGGTTCGGCTCGGTGAACCAGAGCGCCCCGTCCGGGCCGGCGGCGAGCCCGTACGGCCCGGCCTTCTCCGTCGGCAGCGCGAAGGACGTGGCCGTCCCGTCCGGGGCGATCCGCCCGATCCGGTGGTCCCGCATCCGGCTGAACCACATCGCCCCGTCCGGCCCAGCCGCGATCACCGCCGGCCCGCACTCGGGCGCCCCGAGCCCGAACCGCTCCACCGCCCCGCCGGGAGCCAGCCGCCCGATCTCCCCGCCGTGCACCAGCGTGAACCAGACACCCCCATCGGGCCCCACGGCCACCCCGTACGGCCCGGCACCGGCCTCGGCGACGTCGATCAGTTCCATGGGCGACCCCTCCAGATCACTAATGCGACCCTCGTCGCATTAGCGATCCTCGCATCCCGTCTCGCCGCCGGCAACCGCATTCGGAGTCCTGTCGGCGGCCCGCCCTACGATGCCGCCCATGACCGAGCCACCCGCCCTGACCGACGGCGAGGTCCTCGTCGCGGTCCGCGCCTTCGCCGCCGCGCACGGCCTGCCCCCACCCGCGCCCGCCGAGGCGGTCGACGACTTCGAGGCGGAGCTGGGCGGACCGATGCCGGCACTGCTCCGCAGGCTCTACCGCGAAGTCGCCGACGGCGGATTCGGAGCGGGGTACGGCGTGCTGTCCCTCACCGACACCGGCGACTGGTTCAGCGACGAGGAGTCCCTCGTCCTCGTCCACCGGCGTTGGTCGCAGGCGCCGCACGAGCACGGCGCTCCCCGCCACGTGGTCCCCCTCGCGACGCTCGGCTGCGCGGTCTGGTGGTTCATCGACCTCCGCAGCGCGGAGGGCCGGATGTGGGGCTGGGAGCCGCTCCGCTGCCCACGGCACCGGTGGTTCCCCGAGCGCTTCACCCTGGCCGAGTGGCTGACCGACTGGCTGCGGGGCAACCGCGCCCTTCCGTCGCCACCGGGGCAGGTGGACTGCGCGGACTGCTGACCCCGCCTACCGCGCCGCCCGGTCCGGGTCGCCCCTGAGGACCGAGACCACGCCCATCCCGGCCGCGCAGACCGGGACGGCCAGCAGGGCGCCGATGATCCCGGCGATCCCCGCCCCGGCCACCACGGCGACCATGATGGTGGCCGGGTGCAGCTCCACCGTGCGGCTCTGGATCACCGGCTGGAGGATGTTGCCCTCGATCATCTGCACCGTCAGCACCACCCCGAGCGCCCACAGCGCCGTGCCGAGACCGCCGTCCGCGAGGGCCACCAGCACCGCCACGGTGCCGGACAGGAAGGCCCCGACGAACGGGATGTACGCGCCGATGAAGACCAGCGCGCCCAGCCCCGGGGCGCCCGGCACGCCGAGGGCGACCAGGCCGATGGTGATGAAGCCCGCGTCGATCAGGGCGATCAGCGTGGTGCCGCGCATGAACCCGGCCATCGCGTCGAAGGCCCGCTCGGCGCAGGCGATCACCGTGGCCGCGCTGCGCTCGGGCAGGTAGCCGCGGATGGCGTCGCCGGTGCGGTGGCCGTCCCGGAGGAAGAAGAACACCAGGGCGAGCGCCAGCACCCCGCCGGTGATCAGCTGGGTGAGCAGGCCGAGCCCGGAGAGCACGCCGTTGGTGAGGGTGGAGACCAGCGAGTTGGTCTCCCCCTTGGCGTTGCTCAGCGCGTGCTGGATCTTCGCCCCGAGCGGGCCCAGCCAGTCCGCCAGCCGCTCGCCGGCCTCCTGGAGCGAGGAGGCGATCTGCGGGGCGCTGTGCACCAGCGAGTTGATCAGCAGCGCGATCACCCCGCCGACGGCCGCGACCAGCACCGTGCAGGTGAGCCCGGCGGCCAGGCCCCGCCCGACGCCCCGGCGCACCAGCCAGGGCACCACCGGGTAGAGCAGCGAGGCGCCCAGCAGCGCCAGGACGAACGGCACGGTGGCCGCTCGCAGTTCGACCAGCGCGAAGACCACCAGCGAGGCCACGGCGAGCAGCAGGATCACCGCCACCGACCAGGCCGCCGCCTGCCGCAGCGCGGGCGGCAGCATCAGGTACGGCCTGCGGTGGTCGGCCGGCCGCTGTTCGCCGGGCGAGGGCTCCACGGGCACGGCCACCTCCGCCGGGGGTCGTCGACGATTCCGGACCGCCCCAGCTCAGCAGAGGTTCCGGCGGGCCGCGCGGCGGATCGGCCGTGGGCACCCGAACGAGCTACCCGGGCCCGCCCCGCCCCCGCCGCCGGCTCGGCTCAGCGGCGGCCGTCCAGCACCGAGCGCAGCACGGAGATCCGGTTGGAGGTGATGGAGGAGACCCCGGCGGCGCGCAGCCGGCGCATGGTGCGGCGCAGGTCGGCGGTCCAGGTGGAGACCGCGAGCCCGTGGTCCGCCGCGGCGGCGGCGAACTCCGGGGTGACCAGGCCGAACGGCGGGTTGAGGTAGCGCGGGCGCAGGTCGTCCAGCAGGGCGCGCACCGGCATCCGGGGCTGCTTCCAGGTGAGCGCGATCTCGGCGTCGGGGGCCAGCTCGCGCACCGCGAGCATGGCGGTGGCGGAGCCGCAGAAGGCGACCGACCGTTCGGCGCCGAGCTCGGTGACCACCGACCAGGTGGCGGCCACCGGTACGGCGTCGTCCAGGTCGATCAGCAGCCGGCGGCCGTCGACGGCGGCCACCGCCTCGATCGCCTCGGCCAGCGTGGGGACGGCGAGCCGGCCCTGCCGCAGCTGCGCCAGCTGCTCCGTGGTGACCCGGTCGATCGCCCGCCGGTCGCCCCAGAGCCGTTCCAGCGTCCGGTCGTGCAGCAGGACGGGCACCCGGTCGCGGGTGAGCTGGACGTCCACCTCGACGGCGTCGGCGCCGGCGGCGAGCGCGGACTCGACGGAGGGCAGGGTGTTCTCGCGGTGGCGGTACGGGTCGCCGCGGTGGGCGACGGCGAGCGGCTTGGCGGCGGCGTTCATCGGATCCTTCCGGCGAGCCAGGGGGTGAGGTCGTGGACGCCGACGCTCTCGCGGTAGCTCGGCTCCCCGGGGACGGTGACGATCAGCGTGGTGGACGGCGGGAAGGCGCGGGCCTTGACGTGCACCAGGTCGGACCAGACGGCGTTCAGGAAGCCGGGGACGCGGTCGCGGTCGACGTCGAAGGCGATGCCCTCGACGGTCACGGTGACCTCGTCGTGGGTGAAGAGCCGGACGGTGACGGCGGGGCGGCCGTCGAACTCCAGCAGCGCCTCGTGCGGGATGCCGTCGCGTTCCGGGTCTCCCGCGCCGACCAGCCCGGCGAAGGTCCGGTCGGAGCCGATGTCGTGCTGGGCGCGGACGGTGCGGCCGTGCCGCCGGGCGACGGCCTCGATCGCGAACACGGCGCTCTGGGTGGTCGGCAGGTGCGGGGGTTTCATCCGGCTCTCTCGTTCGCTTCCGGGAGTGGTGGTGGGCGCCCCGGGGGGGCTTCAGCGTCGTTCGACCATCACGTTGGTGGACTTGATGACCGCCGTGGCGGGTGCGCCGGGGACGAGGTTCAGCTCCTCTGCCGACTCCCGGCTGATCAGCGACACCACCCGGAACGGCCCGGCCTGGATCTCCACCTGCGCGGCCACGTCGCCGAGCACCACGTCGGTGACGATCCCCGGGAAGCGGTTGCGCGCCGAGGACGGCCGTCCCTCCGCCTCGGCGGTCTCCGGCCGGGCCAGCTCCCGGGCGAAGGCGGCCAGCTCGGCGCCGGGGATGATCCGGTGCCCGTGCTCGTCCCGCGCGGCGGCGACCCGCCCGGCGTCCACCCAGCGCCGCATGGTGTCGGCGCTGACGCCGAGCAGCGCCGCGGCCTCGCCGATGCGGTACGGGTTGGCCGGCACCTCGGGCTGGCCCATGGGCGTCTCCTGACGGTGGTTCGTGGTCCGGGGGCGGACGCCCCCGCGCCATCCTGCCGTACCGCGGCGCGGGTGATCACGCGAGGGCCGCCGGACAGGCCTCACGGCTCGCCGAACAGGTCCCGCCGCACCGCGTCCCCCGCGGTCAGCACCGCGCCGGCGAGCACCGCGCCGCCGCCCGCCGTGCCGGCCCGCACCTCGGTGCTCAGCGGGGAGAGCCGGGCCAGCCGCCGTTCGACCCGGGCGGCCAGGTCCGGCCCGCCGGCCCGGCCGATCTCGCCGCCGAGCACCACGCAGCCCGGGTCCAGCACCACGCAGACGCCGGCCGCGCCGATCGCGATCCGCTCGGCCAGCTCGTCCAGGAACGATTCGCCCGCCTCGCCGCCCGCCGGCGCCGCCCGGACGACGGCCTCGGCGGCGGCGGCGTCCCCGGCCGGGCCGGCGGGCAGTCCGTGGGCGCGGGCCAGCGCGCAGATCGCGGCGCTGCCGACCAGGCCGTGGAAGCCGCCCTCGCAGCTGTCGGCGCTCGGCAGGCCGGCGGTGCCCGGGACGGGCAGGAAGCAGATCTCGCCGGTGCCGCCGGAGAAGCCCCGGCGCAGCCGCCCGTCCAGGATCACGGCGGCGCCGACGCTGTGGCCCAGCCAGAGCAGCACGAAGGTGTCGCGGTCGCGCGCGGCACCGAGCCGGTACTCGGCCCGGCCGGCCAGGTTGACCTCGTTCTCCACGATCACCTCGACACCGGGCAGCCCCTCCCGCAGTGCGGCGAGGAGTTCGGTGTGCCAGGCGGGGAGCTGGCCGGTGCTCTGGAGGCGTCCGGTGGCCGGGTCGACCAGTCCGGGGGCGCCGACCGCGACGGTGTGCAGCCGCTCGACGCCGGCGCCGCGCGCGGTCTCCCGCAGGGTCGCGACGATCGCTCCGGCGGTGTCCGGCCCGCCCTCTCCCTCGACCGGGACCTCGGCGGTGGCGAGGCTGCGCCCGACCAGGTCGGCGACGACCAGGCTCACGCCGCCGGAGCGGACGTCCAAGGCGGCCAGGTGGGCCCGGGAGGCGACCAGCGCGTAGAGCCGGGCGTTGGGGCCGCGCCGCTGTTCGCCGCGCTCGCCGACGACGGCCACCAGGCCGGTGCGCTGGAGGCGTTCGAGCAGGTCGGCGACGGTCGGCCGGGACAGGCCGGTGAGGTCGCGCAGCTCGGTCGCGGTCAGGGGGCCCTGTTCGAGCAGGAGGTTGAGCGCCAGCCGGTCGTTGATCGCCCGGGCGGTGCTCGGCGTGGCCGTACGCGCGGTGGTCATGGCCGGTCATCCTTCCAGTCCTGCCGGAGTGTTTCTATCAGGGTCCCTTCCTGATAATTTATCGGCCGTCAAGGGCACTGTCGCGCCCCTCGTCGCGCGACCGGGAGGGAACACCCATGAGCGGGACCACCGCACCACCACCACCGCAGGCGCTGACCGCACCGCGCCGGGCCCGGGCGAGCATCGCCCTGGTCTTCTGCGTGCACGGCGCCGTCAGCGGCAGCTTCGTCACCCGCATCCCGTGGATCCAGGAGCACCTCCACCTCTCCACCGGCCGGCTCGGCCTGGCCCTGGTCATGCCCGCCATCGGCTCCTCCCTCGCGATGCCGCTGGCCGGCCGCTTCGTGCACCGGTACGGCGGCCGGGCCGCGGTGCGCGGGCTGATCTCGCTCTGGTGCCTGGCCCTCACCCTCCCGGCCCTGGCCCCCTCGCTGCTCACGCTCTGCGCGGCCCTGCTGGTGTACGGGGCCTCCGCCGGGATGGCGGATGTCGCGATGAACGCCCAGGGCGTGGAGATCGAGGAGCGGCTCGGCCGCTCGATCATGTCCGGCCTGCACGGGATGTGGAGCGCGGGCGGCCTGCTGGCCTCCCCCTTCGGCATCCTCGCCGCCCACCTGGACCTCGACGCCCGGCTCCAGCTGGCCGTCACGGCGCTGGTCCTGCTCGCCCTCGCCCAGCCCGTCTGCCGGGGCCTGCCCGACATCCGGGCGCACGAGGACGCGCAGGAGCCGCCGCGGTTCGCGCTGCCGCCGCGCAGCTCGCTGGTGATCGGCCTGGTCGGCTTCTGCGCGGTCTTCGCCGAGGGCGCCTCGATGGACTGGAGTGGCGTCTACCTGCGGGACGTCACCGGCGCCTCGGCCACCGTCGCCGCCGCCTCGTACACCGCCTTCTCGCTCACCATGGCGGTCAGCCGGCTGGCCGGGGACGCGGCGATCCGCCGGCTCGGCGCCGTGCGCACCACCCGCATCGGCGGCGCCGTCGCCACCGCCGGCGGCCTGCTGGTGGTCGCCGCCGACAGCCCCGCCCTGGCCATCCCGGGGTTCGCCCTGATCGGCGTGGGCATCGCGGTCATCGTCCCGCTGGCCTTCGCCGCGGCGGGCCGGATCGGCAGCAACCCCAGCCAGGCCATCGCGGGCGTCGCCACCGTCACCTACACCTCCGGCCTGATCGCCCCGGCGGTGATCGGCGCCCTCGCCCAGGCCACCTCGCTGACCGTCTCCTTCGGACTGGTCACCGCGCTCGCCTGCGCCCTGCTGCTGAGCGCCGGCGCACTGCGGCTGGCCGAACGGAATTCCGGCGGCGAGAACGTGACCACATCGTCACCGTAAAGCCCTTCCGAAAAAGATCCGTTCACGATATGATGGTGAATTCACCAGGGAATTCCCCGCTAGAGTCTCGAACCGCCGGGCGCCGCCGCGCGCCCGGCGGTTTTCCGTACTCCGCGAGAGGGATTCCCCGTGTGCTACGACCCGGACGCCGCGCCGCCCGCCTTCAGCCCCGCCCTGTGGCCCCTGGCCGAGGCCGCCCCACTCACCCTGACCTCGGCCGACGGCACCGGGTTCGGCGCCTTCCTGGCCCGCCCGGAGGTCGCCACCGGCGCCGCCGTGCTCGTCCTGCCGGACAACAAGGGCCTTTCCGCGTTCTACCGGCAGACCGCCGCCCGGCTCGCCGAACAGGGCCATCCGGCACTCGTCCTCGACTATTACGGACGCACCGCCGGCGCCGATCCGGAAAAGCGCCCGGCGGAATTCGGCGAACTGCCGAACCTGCTCCCCCACCTGCTCGCGCTCACCCCCGAGGGGCTGGACGCCGACATCACCGCCGCACTGACCCGGCTGCGCGCCGCCGGGCCCGCCGAGGTGGTGGCGCTCGGTTTCTGCTTCGGCGGCCGGCAGGCCTTCCGCGCCGCCGCGCCGCGCTTCGGCCTGGCCGGCGCGGTCGGGTACTACGGCTACCCGGACGCCATCAACGGAGCCCCGGGGCCCACCCAGCTCGCCGCCGGGCTGACCGCCCCGGTCCTCGCCTTCTGGGGCGGCGCGGACGAGCACATCCCGGCCGCCGCCGTCGAGGACTTCGACGCGGCGCTCACCGCGGCCGGCTGCCCCCACGAGTTCGTGACCTATCCGGGCGCACCGCACAACTTCTTCGAACTCTCGGCGGCCGCGCACGCCGCCGCCGCCCGCGACTCCTGGCGGCGCCTGCTGGAGTTCCTCGCACGGGCGAGCTGAACCCCCGGGCGGATCGTCCGTGGACACCCGCTAGGCTTCGCGCCGTGTCCGAGCCCGATGCCGCCACCGCGCCGCCCGCCACGCCCCCGGTACCCGCCGCCGCGCCGCGCTCCCCGTGGTGGCGCTTCGCCCTGCTGGTGGCGCTGCTCGCGGCGGTCGCCTCCTCGCTGCTGCTGTGGAGCCCGACGGACCTGCTGAACGGCGGGCTGGCGGACCGGATGCCCTGGTACTGGTTCGGCCCGCTGTTCACCCTGGTCTACGCGGTGGGGACGCTCGCCTTCCTGCCCCGCCTGGCGCTGAACATGGCGGCCGGACTGCTGCTCGGCATCCAGCTGGGCCTGGCGCTGGCGGTGCTGGGCAGCACCCTGGGCGCCGCCATGGCCTTCGCGCTCGGCCGGAGCCTGGGCCGCGACGCGCTGCGTCCGTACCTGCGCGGCAAGGTGCTCGGCCCGCTGGACCAGCGGTTCACCGAGAAGGGCTTCCGCAGCGTGCTGGTGCTGCGGGTGCTGCCCGGCATGCCGTTCCAGGCGGCCAACTTCGGGGCGGCCTTCTCCGGCGTCCGCTTCCTGCCCTTCGTGCTCGCCACCGCGATCGGCGTGGTGCCGAACACGCTGGTGTACGTGACGGCGGCGGCCAGCGCCGGCCGGCCGGACTCGGCGGCCTTCCTGCTGTCGGCCGGGGTGATCGCCCTGCTGGGGGTGGGCAGCGTGGTCGGGCTGTGGCGGGCGGCCAAGGCCCGCCGCCGGGCGATGGCGGGCTGACCGCGCTCCCCCGAGCCCGCGCGGCGGGACGAACCAGCGGGAGGAATCGGCGGGACGAACCGGCGAGAAGACGGCGGAACGAACCGGCGGCGCAAAATCGTTCGCGCCCCCCGCCGCCGGCCGCCAGGATGGCGCGCATGAGCGAACCGAACCCGCGGGTGGACCCGCCGATGGTGGCCGACGAGGCCACCACCCTCACCGCCTTCCTCGACTACCACCGCAGCACGCTCGCCCTGAAGTGCCAGGGCCTGACCGACGACCAGCTGAAGCTGCGCTCCGTCCCGCCGTCCAACCTCTCGCTGCTCGGCCTGGTCCGGCACATGGCCGAGGTCGAGCAGTACTGGTTCCAGTCCGTCCTGCTCGGCCGGGAGATCACCGAGGGGCACTTCTGGACGAAGGAGAACGAGGACGGCGACTTCGACGACGTCGACACCGCCGACGTCGCGGCCGACTTCGCCGTCTGGCGCGCCGAGGTCGAGGCCGCCCGCCGCGCGGCCGCCGGCCTGCCGCTGGACACCGTCGGCAAGAAGCCGCGCCGGGGCCGGCCCGTGACCCTGCGCTGGATCCTCGCCCACATGATCGAGGAGTACGCCCGACACAACGGCCACGCGGATCTTCTGCGCGAATTGGTCGACGGCGCGACCGGCGAGTGAAGCGCCGGGTGAAATCGTTTCCGCATTGTTGACAGGCGGTCAATTACCGGTCCGGCACGGCCGATAAGGTCAACGCGCGCAACCGTACGGCGCCGCGTCGCGTCGCTGGAAGTGCCCGGGTCCGCCCGGGTTTCCGGCGCGGCACGACTCGTACGGGGGTCGCGAGCGGGCACGGGACCGGTGAACAGTGCGATACTCGGACAGTTCCGACGAGTGGATGACGTGTCAAAAACGGACACGCGCCCCCGGGGGACCAGGACGGGACGAGGCAGGGAGGCGCGGCATGGGAGCACTTCGCGACGAGCACCACAACGGGTGGCTGATGCCCTCGGGTCACTACCCGGCCGCGGTGTACGACGACGAGTGGGTCGACCAGGAGGCGGTTCCGTCCTCCCCGGCGCCCGCGAAGATCGTCTCCCTGCGGCCGACGGGCTTCGAGGCGGCACGGACGGTCGGTGAGCACATCCGGGCGAGCACCCCGGTGGTCATGGACCTGACCGAGATGGAGGAGGCCGAGGCCAAGCGCATGGTCGACTTCGCCTCCGGGCTGATCTTCGGCACCCAGGGCGGCATCGAGCGGATCGCCCGGCGGGTCTTCCTGCTGACGCCGGCCGACGTCGAGGTCATGGTGATCGACCGCCCGCTGGACGACACCGGCTTCTACAACCAGAGCTGAGCCGCCGCCGCTGCCGGGCAGCGGCACCCGAACACCCCCGGCCGGGGACGGTGACCCACCGTCCCCGGTTTTTGGCGTCCGGGCGCCGATCGGATGCGACTCAGATGAGACCTCGCGAGAATGAATGAGACATCTGTGTCTCATGTGAACTACACTCGCTTCATGGCCACCGACCGCGACACCGTGCTGGAAGCCGCCGTCGGCGTGCTCTCCCGCCGCCCGACCGCCCACCTGGACGAGATCGCCCGCGCCGCCGGCATCAGCCGCGCCACGCTGCACCGGCTCTTCCCGGGGCGCGACGCGCTGATCCGCGAGGTCGGCCTGCTCGGGCTGCACCGGTTCGCCGCCGCGCTGGACACCGCCGAGGTCGAGCGGGGCGACGCCGAGGCCGCACTGCGCCGCCTGGTGGACGCCGCTGTCCCGGACGCCATGCTCTGCGCCTTCCTCGCCGGCGAGAACCAGCTCTACGAGCACGACGACATCAACGACCTCTGGGAGGTCCAGATCGCCCGGCTGCACGCGCTCTTCCTGCGCGGCCAGCAGCAGGGCGTGTTCCGCATCGAGCTGAGCGCCGCCTGGCTGAGCGAGGCCTTCTTCGACCTGGTGGCCGGCGTCGGCTGGTCCATCCAGGACGGCCGGCTCGCCCCGCGCGACGCCGCCTTCTCGCTCGCCGAGCTGTTCCTCGGCGGCGCGCTGCGCGGACCGGACGCCCGCACCACCACTCCCCCCATCCACCGCACCTGCGACCACGGGCCGGACACCGATACCCCATGAACACCCTGACCACCCGCCAGCGCTGGACCGGCCTCGCCGTCCTCGTCCTGGCCGTGACCGTGGTCGCCCTGGACGCGACCGTCCTCTCCCTCGCCATCCCGTCGATCAGCGAGACGCTGCGACCCAGCGGCACCCAGTTGCTCTGGATCGGCGACTCCTACTCCTTCGTGCTGGCCGGACTGCTGGTCAGCATGGGCGCGCTGAGCGACCGGATCGGCCGCAAGAAGCTGCTGCTGGCCGGGTCCGTCGCCTTCGGCGCCGCCTCGCTGCTGGCCGCCTACGCCCCGGGCCCCGGCTGGCTGATCCTGGCCCGCGCCCTGCTCGGCGTGGCCGGTGCGACGATCATGCCCTCCACGCTCTCGCTGATCCGCGCCCTCTTCCCGGACGACCGGGAGCGGGCCACCGCGATCGGCATCTGGGGCGCCGCCGCCACCGCCGGCGCCGCCCTCGGGCCGGTGGTCGGCGGGGTGCTGCTGGAGCACTTCTGGTGGGGCTCGGTGTTCCTGATGAACATCCCGGTGCTGCTCCTGCTGCTGGTGTCCGGTGCCTGGCTGCTGCCGGAGTCCAAGGACCCGAAGCCGGGCCGCTGGGACGTGCTGAGCGTGCTGCTGTCGATGGCCGGCGTGATCGGCGCGGTCTACGCGGTCAAGGAGGCCGCCGCCCACGGCGTGGACCGCTGGGACGTTCCGGTCACCTTCCTGGCCGGCGGCGCCGCGCTGTTCCTGTTCGTCCGCCGCCAGCTGCGGCTGGAGACCCCGCTGCTCGACGTCCGGCTCTTCCGCGACCGCCGGTTCACCGCGGCCGTCGCGGCCTCGCTGATCTCCCTGGTCGGGCTCTCCGGCGTGATCTTCGTGGTCTCCCAGTACCTCCAGCTGGTCCGCGGCTACGAGCCGCTCCAGGCCGGGCTGGCCGAGCTGCCGGCCTTCGCGGGCTCGGTGGCCGGCGGTCTGCTGACCGCCCGCCTGGCCCGGCGCTTCGGCGCCCGCAAGGCGCTGACGGTCTGCCTGCTGGCGATGGGCCTGGGCGTGGGCGTGCTCGGCTGGCTGGAGCAGGACACCACCTACCTGGTGCTGGCCGCCTCCTTCCTGGTGACCGGGACGGCCGAGGGCGTGGTCTACACGCTCGGCGCCGACCTGGTGCTGAGCGCCGCGCCCGCCGACAAGGCCGGCGCCGCCTCGGCGGTCTCCGAGACGGCGTACGAGCTGGGCACCGCACTCGGCATCGCCCTGGTGGGCTCGGTGGTCGGCTCGATCTACGCGAACGGGCTGGCCGTCCCGGCCGGGACGGACCCGGCGTCCGCCGCCCGGGCCGGCGAGTCGCTGGGATCGGCCGTCGAGACGGCGCAGGGCCTGCCGGCCGAGCTGGCGCAGCCGCTGCTGGCGAGCGCCCGGACGGCCTTCGTCCACGGCATGAACAGCGCCGGGCTGCTGGCCGCCGCCCTGCTGGCCGGGGCGGCCGTGATGGCCTGGCGGCTGCTGCGCGGGCTCTCCACCCCGGCGGTGGCCCCGGAGAGCGTGGGCACCGGTTCACCCGTCCGGCCGAAGGCCAAGGCGTAGCAGCGCCCGCGAGAACGGTCGTTTCCCCCGGGGGAAACGACCGTTCTCCGTTGCGGGGCACCCGTTCTCCGCGAGCGGGCCCTGCGAGGCCGCGAGCCGTGGGCGAGCGCGGCCCTACGAGATCCCGAAGGGCAGCTCCAGCTCGGCCCAGACCACCTTGCCGTCCCGGGTGAGCCGGCTGCCCCAGCGCTGGGCCAGCTCGCTGACCAGGAACATCCCGCGCCCGCCCTCGTCCTGCTCGGCGAACGGGCGCAGCTGCGGGGTCTGCCCGCCGGCGTCGGAGACCTCCACGGTGAGCACCCGGTCGCGGAACAGCCGCAGCCGGCGCGGGGCGCCCGCGTGCAGCAGGGCGTTCGTGACCAGCTCGCTGACCAGCAGTTCGGCGTAGTCGGTGAGCGCCGCCAGGCCCCAGGCCTCCAGGGTGGCCCGGGTGAAGCGGCGGGCCTGGCCGGGCACCCGGCCGCCGCCGGTGAGCGGCAGGGTGGCGATCCGGTCGGCGGGCAGCGGCAGCACCCGGGCCATGATCATCGCGATGTCATCCTCGGTGCCGTCGGTGACCAGCGCGCCGAGGACGGCGTCACAGCTCTCCTCCAGGGTCCGCCCGGGGCCGGCCAGGGTGCGGGCGAGCAGGTCGATCCCGGCGTCCAGGTCCTGGCCGCGCCGCTCGACCAGGCCGTCGGTGTAGAGCGCCACCATGCCGCCCTCGGGGATGGTGAACTCGATCGACTCGAAGGCCACCCCACCGACGCCCAGCGGCACCCCGGGCGGCACCTCGACCTTGGTGGCGGTGCCGTCGGGGCCGACCCGCACCGGTGGCAGGTGCCCGGCCGAGGCGACCTGGACGCTGCGCTCCAGCGGGTCGTACACGGCGCAGATGCAGGTGGCGAACTGGCCCTCGCCGATCCCCGACGCGGTTTCGTCCAGTCGGGTGAGGACCTGCTCGGGCGGCATGTCGAGGGTGGCGAGGGTCCGGGCGACGGTGCGCAGCTGGCCCATGGTGGCGGCGGCCCGGATGCCGTGGCCCATCACGTCGCCGACCACCAGGGCGACCCGCCCGCAGGACAGCGGCACCACGTCGAACCAGTCCCCGCCGACCTCGCTGACCACGCTGCTGGGCAGGTAGCGGTAGGCGATCTCCAGGCCGAGGGTGCGGTGCACCTCCTGCGGCAGCAGGCTGCGCTGGAGGGTGAGGGCGGTCTCCCGCTCGCGGCGGTAGAGCCGGGCGTTGTCGAGCGCCAGCGCGGTGCGGGCGACCAGTTCCTCGGCGAGGGCGACGTCGGCGGCGGTGAACGGCTCGGGGTTGCGCATCCGGATGAACTCGGAGCCGCCGAGCACCATGCCGCGGGCGGTGATCGGCACCATCAGGTACGAGTGGATGCCCGCCGCGATCCCGGGGGCCACCCGGTCCTCGCTGGCGACCAGTCCGCGCAGCGCCTCCTCGTCCACCCGGGTGCGCAGCAGCGGCTTCCCGCTGCGCAGGCACTGGACGTAGCTGCGGTCGGGGCCGTACTCGGAGGTCTCGCCGACCACGTCGACGGCGTGCGCGAGGCCGCTCTCGTAGGACTCCCCGACGGCGACGGCGCGCAGCATGATGTTCCGGTCGGAGGGGATCGCGGTGGGCTCGGCGCCGCGCAGCACCGGTTCCAGCAGGTCCACGGTGGCGAAGTCGGCGAAGCGGGGGACGACGGCCTCGATCAGTTCCTCGGCGGTGCGCTGGAGGTCGAGGGTGGTGCCGATCCGGGCGGTCGCCTCGGCGATGGTGGCCAGCCGCTCCTGGGCGCGGGCGGCGCGGGCCTCGGCCTGGAAGCGCTCGGTGACGTCGATGATCGAGGAGCAGACCCCGAAGATCCGTCCGGTGGAGTCCTCCAGCCGGAAGTAGGAGGCGGACCAGGCGCGGTCCCGCTTGGGGTCGCCGGGGACCCGGCCGTGGGAGCGTGCGTCCACCACGGGTCTTCCGGTCTTCAGCACCTGGCGCATGATCTGTTCGATCTCACTGCTGTTGATGCCGGGCAGGACGGCGGATATCCGGCGGCCGAGGTGGGCGGCGACCGGGACGCCGTTCATCCGCGCGAGCGCCTCGTTGATCCGCAGGTACCGCAGGTCGGTGTCGTAGACGGCCATGCCGATCGGCGAGCGGGCGAAGATGCCGTCCAGCACCGCGAGGTCGGCCTCGACGGCGTGCAGGGCGCGGGTGTCGGAGGCGGTGGCGAGCAGCAGCAGGGTGCCGGCCGGGCCGACGATCGGGTAGGTGCGGAACTCCAGGTCGACCCGGTGGCCGTCGCGGTGGCGCACCGGGAAGACGCCGGACCAGCCGGTGCCGCTCATGATCCGCCGGAACAGGTCGAGGACCTCGGCGCGGTCGGACCCGTCGGTGAGCAGCCGGGCGGCGTGGCTGCCGACGGCCTCCTCGGCGGAGTAGCCGAGCAGGGCCTCGGCGTCCTCGCTCCAGTGCAGGATGAGTCCGTCGTCCTGGAGCAGCGCCGTCGCGAGCGGGACCAGCCGATGGCCTTCGGCGCGTTCGGCCTCGGGGCGTGTCGGGGTCGCGCCCCGTGCCAGGCCGGCGGCGGTCGCGTCCCACTCGTGTCCGTGCATGATCAGGCAGCACCCCGGTTCGGCTCGTGCCCGGCCGGGTGGGCCTCGCGGTCCGTGCCGGCCGGGGTTCTTCTCCAGACTGCACGGACATCGGCCGCCCGGCGACCCCTTGGTCAGGGGGCGTCCGGCCGCTCCGGGTGTACGGGCGTCATGGGCGTACCGGGCGCAGCGTACTCTCCAGAACGCCCGCCCACTGCCGGATCACTCCGGAACGTCGGTGGCTGTCGTCGGTGAGCAGGTTGGCGAGGCCCAGCCCGCGGGCGAGGTCCAGGGTGGCCTGCACGGATTCGCGGACGCCGGGGCGGCTCTGGTCGGCGTCCAGGAACTCCACGGCGGCCCGGTGGGCCTCCCGGCCGACGTGGCCCTCCAGGGCGATGATCCGTTCCCGGAGCGCCTCCTCGGTGGCCGCGGCGGTCCACAGGTGGAGGGCGGCGCGGAACAGCGGGCCGGTGTAGAGGCGGACGATCATGTCGACCACGGCCCGGGTGCGGTCGGGCCCGGCGGCCGGCAGTTCGTCCGCGTGGGCGCGGACGGCTGCCAGCCGCTCGGCGGTGACGTGCTCGACGGCCGCGGTGAAGAGGTCCTCGCGGGTCGGGAAGTGGTGCTGGGCCGCGCCCCGGGAGACCCCGGCGCGCTCGGCGACGACGGCGACGGTGGAGCCGTGCCAGCCGAGCTCGGCCAGGCAGTCCACGGCCGCCGCGAGCAGCCGGGCCCTGGTGGCTCGGCTGCGGTCCTGCTGCGGGGTGCGGGCGGCGGGGTGGCTGGTCATGGCGGCGGGCGGTTCCTGTTCCGGTCGGGGCGCGGCGGCTCCCGGTCGGGGAGCGGCGGGACGATCCTCACAGACGGGCGCCGGTGCCGGGCCGCCGGGGCGGCTCGCGCCGCTCAGCGGACGGCGGCGCGCTCCGCCTCGCGGGCGCGCAGCTCGCGGCGGAGGATCTTGCCGGCCGCGGACTTGGGGACGGTCTCGACGAACTCGACGGCGCGGACCTTCTTGTACGGGGCGACCTGGGCGGCGACGTACCCGGTGACCTCGTCCTCGGTCAGGGCGCTGCCGGGGGCGCGGACCACGAAGGCCTTGGGGCACTCGGTGCCCTCGGCGTCCCGGACGCCGATGACGGCGGCGTCGGTGATCTGCGGGTGGCCGAGCAGCACGGCCTCCAGTTCGGCGGGGGCGACCTGGTAGCCCTTGTACTTGATCAGTTCCTTGACCCGGTCGACGATGTGGAGGTAGCCGCGCTCGTCCACGTAGCCGACGTCGCCGGTGTGCAGCCAGCCGTCGGCGTCGACCACCGCGGCGGTCTCGGAGGGGCGGCCGAGGTAGCCCTTCATCACCTGGGGGCCGCGGATCAGCATCTCGCCGCGCTCGCCGGGCCCGAGGTCGCCGTCGGAGCCGTCGAGGGCGGCGATCCGCAGTTCGGTGGAGGGGAGCATCCGGCCGACCGAGCCGGGCGGGGGGTTGTCCTCGTGCGGGGAGACCACGTGGCTGACCGGGGAGAGTTCGGTCATGCCGTAGCCCTGGAGCAGGTGCGGCAGGCCGAGGCGGCGGGCGCAGGCGTCGGCGAGTTCGTGGTCGAGCGGGGCGGCGGCGCACAGCAGGTACTCGACCGAGGAGAGGTCGTACCGGTCGACGACCGGGTGCCGGGCCAGTGCCAGGGCGATCGGCGGGGCCACCACCAGGGCCTGCACCCGGTGCTCCTGGATGGTGCGGCAGAACTGTTCGAGCTCGAAGCGGGGCAGGATGACGACGGTGGCGCCGCAGCGCAGCGGCTGGTTGAGCAGCGCGGCCTGTCCGTAGATGTGGAAGAAGGGCAGGACGGCGAGCACCCGTTCGCCCTCGGCGGGGCGGTAGAGGGCGTCGCACTGGGCGAGGTTGGTGGAGATCGAGCGGTGGGTGAGCATCACGCCCTTGGGCAGGCCGGTGGTGCCGCTGGAGTACGGGAGGACGGCGAGGTCCTCGGCGGGGTCGACGGCGACCTCGGGGGCGGGGCCGGGGGCGGCCAGCAGGTCGGCGAGCGAGCGGTGGCCCTCGGCGCCGTCCAGGACGATGATCTCGGCCAGTGGGCGGCCCTGTTCGGCGAGCAGTCCGGCGGCCGTGCGGGCGGTCGGCAGGAAGTCGGCGACGGTGACCAGCCAGCGGGTGCCGCTGTCGCGCAGCTGGGAGGCCAGGTCCGCGGGCGTGGCCAGGGAGGAGACCGTGGTGACGGTGGCGCCGGCCCTGCTCGCGCCGTAGTAGGCCATCGGGTAGGCGGTCGAATTGGGGCTGAAGAGGGCGACGACGTCTCCGTGGCGCACGCCTGTCTCGGCCAGCCCGGCGGCCACCCGCTCGACGGAGGAGACGAGCCGGGCGTAGCTGATGGTCTCGCCGGTGAGGCCGTCGATCAGGGCCGGACGGTCGCCGTGCTCCGCCGCGGCGCCGAGCACCGCTTCGTGGACCGGCAGATCGACCACGGGGACGTCGGGGAACTCGCTTCGGAACACCAAGGTGGGCCTCCAGTAAGGAAGTTGACGTTGCAACGAACCGGTGGGCAAATTCGGTGCGAGGGCGCTTTCAGGAGCATACGGACAGTCGGGGTGCTGGCTCCGCCATTGTGGGGAACCCGTGAGGGAGCAGGGGAGGCGCGCCCGCTCCCGGGGGGCGCCCGCCCGGACGGCGCGCACCACCGCCACCCGCCCCGGGTGGCCTTCCCCGCCCCCGGGGCACCCACGCCGGACGTCCGTCCCCCGCCCGCTCGTCCCGCTCGCCCGCCCCCACGCCTCGCTCACCCGTCCGGCCGGCCGGAGGTCAGTACGACTTGGGCAGCCCCAGGGTGTGCTGGGCGACGTAGTTGAGCACCATCTCCCGGCTGACCGGGGCCACTCGGCCCACCCGGGTGGCGGCCAGCAGCGCGCCCAGTCCGTACTCCTGGGTCAGGCCGTTGCCGCCGAGGGTCTGCACCGCCTGGTCGACGGTGCGGGCGGCGGCCTCCCCGGCGGCGTACTTGGCCATGTTGGCGGCCTCCCCGGCGGCGAGGTCCTCGCCCGCGTCGTAGAGCAGCCCGGCCTTCTGGGTCATCAGCCGGGCCAGCTCGATCTCCACCGCGCACTGGGCGAGCGGGTGGGCCAGGCCCTGGTGGGCGCCGATCGGGGTGGACCAGACGGTGCGGGTCCTCGCGTACTCCACGGCCTTGCCGAGGGCCTGCCGGGCGAGGCCGAGCGAGAAGGCGGCGGTCAGGACGCGTTCGGGGTTGAGGCCGGCGAACAGCTGGAGCAGACCCGCGTCCTCGTCGCCGACCAGGGCGTCGGCGGGCAGCCGGACGTCGTCCAGGAACACCTGGAACTGCTTCTCCGGGGCGACGAGTTCCATCGGGATGGCCCGGTACTCGAAGCCGGGGGCCTCGCGCGGGACGACGAACAGGCAGGGCTTGAGCTTGCCGGTGCGCGCGTCCTCGGTGCGGGCGACGAACAGCACCGCGTCCGAGTGGTCGATGCCGGAGACGAAGACCTTGCGGCCGGTCAGCAGCCAGTCCTCGCCGTCCCGCCGGGCGACGGTGGATATCCGGTGCGAGTTGCTTCCCGCGTCCGGTTCGGTGATGCCGAAGGCCATCTTGCGGCTGCCGTCGGCCAGGCCCGGCAGCCAGCGGCGCTTCTGCTCCTCGGTGCCGTAACGGGCGATCACGGTGCCGCAGATCGCCGGGGAGACGATGAGCAGCAGCAACGGGCAGCCGGCGGCGCCGAGTTCCTCCAGCACGATGGCGAGGTCGGTGATGCCGCCGCCCCCACCGCCGTACTCGGCGGGCAGGTTGACGCCGAGGTAGCCGGCCCGGCCGGCCTCCGCCCACAGTTCGTCGGCGGGCTCGCCGGCCCGGGCCTTGGCGAGGTAGTACGAGGAGCCGTAGCGGCGGCCGAGGTCGCCGACGGCCCGGCGCAGGTCGCGGCGTTCCGGGGTCTCCAGGAGCTGACTGCCGATGGTGGACATGCGGGTCCTTCCTCGGGCTCGGGTGGGCCCCTCGGGCCCGGGTGGGGTGTTGGGGTCTCCGCGGGGGTTCAGGCCTCGGCGCTCTCGCGGGCTCCGGCGGGTTCTCCGGCATCGGTGGACTCTCCGGCCCCGGCGGGCGCTCCGCCCTTGCTGGGCCCTCCCGCGTCGGTGGGCTCTCCGGCGTCGGTGGGCTCTCCGGCGTCGGCGGGTCGGACGACGGCCAGCAGGGCGCCGGTCTCGACCCGCCGGCCGGGGGCGGCGAGCAGTTCGACGAGGGTGCCGCCGGCGGGGGCGGCGACCCGGTGCTCCATCTTCATCGCCTCCAGCACCAGCAGCGGCTGCCCCGCGGTGACGGTGTCCCCGACGGCGGCCGTGACCCGGACGACGGTGCCCGGCATCGGGGCCAGCAGCGCACCGGGGTCGGTGCGGGCGCCGGGCTCGGGGAAGCGCGGCAGCGCGGTGAGCGCGGTGCCGCCGTCGGGGGTGTCGACGTACACCCGGTCCCCGTACCGGGCGACGAGGTACGTGCGGCGCAGCCCGCCCTCGGCCAGCACCACCCGGTCCGGGGCGGCCTCGACCAGCTCGGTCCGCGGGTGGTCCTCGGCCAGCAGGCCGGCCCGGGTGAGCCGGTAGCGGACCTCGGTCTCGGTGCCGTCGGCGCCGCGGTAGCGCTTGACCTGCGGCTGGGAGGGCAGGTTGCGCCAGCCGGAGGGGAAGGGGCTCCGGCGGGCGGCGGCGTCGGCGAGGGCGGCCGCCAGCGCGGCGCGTGCCACGGCGCCGGCGGCCGGGGCGGTGAGCGCGTCCGCGTGCTCGGCCAGGAAGCCGGTGTGCAGCCGCTCGGCCAGGAACGCCGGGTGGCGCAGCGCGCGGACCAGCAGCTCCCGGTTGGTGGCCGGGCCGTGGACGCGGGCGCGGGCGAGCGCGTCGGCGAGCTTGCGGGCGGCGGCGGCGCGGGTCGGCGCCCAGGCGGTCACCTTGGCGAGCATCGCGTCGTAGTGCGCGGTGATCTCGCCGCCGGGCGCCACACCGGAGTCGAGTCGGAGCCCGGAGCCGGTGAACTCCTGGTGCGGGAGCGTGAGTTCGAGCCGGTGCAGGGTGCCGGTGGCGGGCCGCCAGTCGTGCGCCGGGTCCTCGGCGTAGAGCCGGGCCTCGATCGCGTGGCCGGTGGTCGGCGGCGGGGTCGGCGCGGGCAGCGGCTGCCCTTCGGCGACGGCGAGTTGGAGGGCGACCAGGTCCAGTCCGGTGACGGCCTCGGTGACCGGGTGTTCGACCTGGAGGCGGGTGTTCATCTCCAGGAAGAAGAACCGGCCGTCCTCGGCGAGGAGGAACTCGGCGGTGCCGGCGCCGGTGTAGCCGATGGCCTTGGCGGCGTTGCGGGCCGCCGTGTGCAGTTCGGCCCGGACCTCGGCGGGCAGGCCGGGGGCCGGGGCCTCCTCGATCACCTTCTGGTGGCGCCGTTGCAGCGAGCAGTCCCGGTCGCCGACCGCCCAGACGGTGCCGTGGGCGTCGGCCAGCAGCTGGACCTCGACGTGCCGCCCGGTGGGCAGGTAGCGCTCGCAGAACACCTCGTCGGAGCCGAAGGCCTTGGCGGCCTCGGCACGGGCGGCCGCCAGTTCGCCGGGCAGCTCCGCGAGGCCGCGCACCACGCGCATGCCGCGCCCGCCGCCGCCCGCCGCGGCCTTGACCAGTACCGGAAGATCGGCCTCGGTGGGCTCGGCGAGGGCGTCGAGCACCGGCACCCCGGCCGCGGCCATCAGCCGCTTGGCGGCCGTCTTGGAGCCCATCGCGGCGATCGCGGCCGGCGGCGGGCCGACCCAGAGCAGGCCCGCCGCCCGCACGGCCCGCGCGAACTCGGCGCTCTCGGAGAGGAATCCGTACCCGGGGTGGACGGCGTCGGCCCCGGCGGCGAGCGCGGCCCCGACGATCAGGTCGGCGCGCAGGTAGGTGTCGGCGGGCGCCGCGCCGGGCAGCCGGACGGCGGCGTCGGCCTCGCGGACGTGCGGGGCCCCGGCGTCCGGGTCGGAGTGGACGGCGGTGGTCGCGATGCCCAGCTCCCGGCAGGTGCGGAAGACCCGGCGGGCGATCTCGCCCCGGTTGGCGACCAGCAGGTTGGTGATCATCAAGAGACAGGCCCTGACCTCTCAGAATCGGAAGACGCCGTAGCCGCGCGCGCCCTCGACCGGCGCGTTGTGGACCGCGGACAGGCTGAGGCCGAGCACCGTACGGGTGTCGCGTGGGTCGATCACCCCGTCGTCGTAGAGCCGGCCGGAGAGGAACACCGGCAGCGACTCCGCCTCGATCTGCTGCTCGACCATCGCCCGGATCGCGGCGTCCGCGTCCTCGTCGTACGGCTGCCCCTTCGCCGCGGCGGACTGCCGGGCGACGATCGACAGCACCCCGGCGAGCTGCTGGGGGCCCATCACGGCGGACTTGGCGCTCGGCCAGGAGAACAGGAAGCGCGGCCGGTACGCCCGGCCGCACATGCCGTAGTGGCCGGCCCCGTAGGAGGCGCCCATCAGCACCGACAGGTGCGGGACGGTGGAGTTGGCGACGGCGTTGATCATCATCGCGCCGTGCTTGATGATGCCGCCCTGCTCGTACTCCTTGCCGACCATGTAGCCGGTGGTGTTGTGCAGGAACAGCAGCGGGGTGTTGCGCTGGTTGGCCAGCTGGATGAACTGGGCGGCCTTCTGGGACTCCTGGCTGAACAGCACGCCCTGGGCGTTGGCCAGGATGCCGACCGGATAGCCGTGCAGGCGGGCCCAGCCGGTGGCCAGGCTGGTGCCGTAGAGCGGTTTGAACTCGTCGAAGTCGGAGCCGTCGACGATCCGGGCGATCACCTCGCGCGGGTCGAAGGGCACCTTGAGGTCGCCGGGGACGATGCCGAGCAGCTCCTCCTCGGCGTACTTCGGCGGCTCGGCCAGCGGGTCCGGTCCCGGGCCGGGCCTGCGGTGGTCGAGCCGGGCGACGATCCGGCGGGCGATCCGCAGCGCGTCCGCCTCGTCCGCCGCGACGTGGTCGGCCAGGCCGGAGGTGCGGGCGTGCATCTCGGCGCCGCCCAGCGACTCGTCGTCGGCCTCCTCGCCGGTGGCCATCCGCACCAGCGGCGGGCCGCCGAGGAACACCTTGGCGCGCTCCTTGACGAGCACGGTGTGGTCGGAGAGGCCCGGCACGTAGGCGCCGCCGGCCGTGGAGTTGCCGAACACCACGGCCACGGTGGGGATTCCGGCGGCGGACAGCCGGGTGAGGTCGCGGAACAGGGCGCCGCCGGGGATGAAGACCTCCTTCTGGCTGGGCAGGTCGGCGCCGCCGGACTCGACCAGGTTGACCAGCGGGAGGCGGTTGTCCAGCGCGATCTCGTCGGCGCGCAGGGCCTTGCGCAGGGTCCAGGGGTTACTGGCGCCGCCGCGCACGGTCGGGTCGTTGGCGGTGATCACGCACTCGACGCCCTCGATCACGCCGATGCCGGTGACCAGGGCCGCGCCGACCGGGTAGTCGCTCCCCCAGGCGGCCAGCGGGGACAGCTCCAGGAACGGGGAGTCCTGGTCGACCAGCAGCTCGATCCGCTCGCGGGCCGACAGCTTGCCGCGCCGGCGGTGGCGTTCCAGGTACCGGGGGCCGCCGCCCGCCAGCGCCTTGGCGTGCTCGGCGTCGAGCTCGGCGAGCTTGGCCGCCATCGCGGCGCGGTTCTGCGCGTGGTCGGGCCCGGCCGGGTCGACGCGGGTGGTCAGGACGGTCACAGCAGGGCCTCCGGGATGTCGAGGTGGCGGGCGCGCAGCCACTCCCCCAGGGCCTTGGCCTGCGGATCGAAGCGGTGCCGGGCGGCGACGCCCTCGCCGAGCAGGCCGGTGAGGGTGAAGTTGACCGCGCGCAGGTTCGGCAGCAGGTGCCGGGTGACGGGCAACCCCGCGGTCTCGGGCAGCAGTTGGCGCAGCCGCTCGACGGTGAGGGTGTGGGCGAGCCAGCGCCAGCCGTCCTCGGAGCGCGCCCAGACTCCGAGGTTGGCGTCCCCGCCCTTGTCGCCGCTGCGCGCGCCGGCCACCAGGCCGAGCGGGGCCCGGCGGGTGGGCCCGGCGGGCGGTGGCGCCGGCAACTCCTGGGCGGCGTCGCCCGGCTGGGAGGTGACCGGGGCCGGCGGTACGGCGATCCGGCGGCCGTCCGGCAGCACGGCGGTGTGCCCGACGGCCTTCGCGTCGACGTACACGGCGTCGAACACCCCGTAGGGAGCGCCCGGTCCGGGTGGTGCGGTGAGGTGGAAGCCCGGGTATCCGGACAGGCCCAACTCCACGGCGGCCTTGCCGAGTTCGCGCCCCACCCTGGCCGGGTCCCGGTCCCGGGCGGACAGCCTCAGCAGCGCGGAGGCGGCCTCCTCGGTCGGGGCGTCCGGGTGGTCGGTGCGGGCGAGGGTCCAGCGCAGCTCGGCCGGGCGGGCCTCCGGCGGCAGGGCGTCGGCGAACTGCCGCCGCACCAGCGCGGCCTTGGCCTCGATGTCCAGGCCGGTGAGGACGAACACCACCTCGTTGTGGTGGCCGCCGAGCCGGTTGAGGCCGACCTTGAGGGTCGGCGGCGGGGCCTCGCCGCGCACCCCGTCGATCCGCACCCGGTCCGGCCCCTCCTCGGTGAGGCGGACGGTGTCCAGCCGGGCCGTGACGTCCGGGCCGAGGTAGTGCGGTCCACCGGTCTCGTACAGGAGCTGGGCGGTGACGGTGCCGACGGTGACGGCGCCGCCGGTGCCCGGGTGCTTGGTGATCACGCTGGAGCCGTCGGCGCGCAGTTCGGCGAGCGGGAACCCGGGGCGGGTGACGTCGTGCTCCCGGAAGAAGGCGTAGTTGCCGCCGGTCGCCTGCGCCCCGCACTCCAGCACGTGTCCGGCCACCACGGCCCCGGCCAGGGCGTCCAGGTCGCCGGCCGTCCACCCGAACCGGGCGATGGCGGGGCCGACCACCAGCGCGGCGTCGGTGACCCGCCCGGTGACCACCACGTCCGCGCCCTCGGCCAGGCAGGCGGCGACACCGAACCCTCCGAGGTAGGCGTTGGCCGCCAACAGCCCGTCCGGCAGGCCGAGTTCGGCCCGGCGTGAGAGCAGGTCGTCCCCCTCGACATGGGCGACGGCCGCCTCCACGCCCAGCCGCCCGGCCAGCCCGCGCAGTTCCTCGGCCAGCCGGGCGGGGTTGAGGCCGCCCGCGTTGACCACGATCCGCACGCCCCGCTCCCGGGCCAGGCCCAGGCACTCCTCCATCTGCCGCAGGAAGGTCCGGGCGTAGCCGAGCGACGGATCGCGCAGCCGGTCCCGGGCGAGGATCAGCATGGTCAGCTCGGCCAGGTAGTCCCCGGTGAGCACGTCCAGCGGTCCGCCGGTGAGCATCTCCCGCATCGCGGCGAAGCGGTCCCCGTAGAAGCCCGAGGCGTTGCCGATCCGCAGCACCGCGCCGTCGTCCACCAATGCGCCTCCCCTGTCGGCGAGTTGGGCGGCAAGCCCGACGGGCGCCGCCGGCAGCAGCGTGGCACCGGACGGAGAAAAAAGCAATCACGCTTGCTTGTTTTCGACATCCGGTCACCCGCCGTGAAGTTGCCGGTCGCCGGGGCCCGCGGCCCGCGAACCGGCAACTGCGGAGGCCACAGCGGGAGTGTGCCGCAGGACCATTGACCCGGAGTCAGCGGTTCCGGAAAGATGCGCGACCATGACTACGCGCGTAAACCCCTTGTCGAGACGGCTGGTCGCGCCGCTGCGGTGGGCCGCCCTGCTGTCGGTGCTGGTGTCGGTCGGCGTGTTCTTCGCCGGTGCCGAGCCGGCCCACGCGGCGCCCGCCTGCGGAGTGCTCTCCACCGGTGCGGCCGCCCAGGCGAACGCCGCGGTCCGCTCCGCCTGCGGGCAGATAGGCACCCCGTACTCCTGGGGCGGCGGCCACGGCTCGCAGCCCGGCCCGACGTACGGCCTGTGCGACTCCGCCAACGGCGCGCCCAACGACTGCAACGTCCGCGGCCTGGACTGCTCCGGCCTGGTCCGCTACGCCTACTACCTGGCCGTCGGCGAGGACGTCATCAACGGCACCACGCGCACCCAGTGGCCGACCTCCCGGGCCGTCGCCCGCTACTACCGGGCGGACGGGACCGCGCCGTTGCTCCCCGGCGACCTGGTGTACTTCGGCAACACCGCCTCCACCATCCACCACGTCGCGATGTACCTCGGACAGGGCTACATCGTCGAGGCCCCGTACTCCGGCGGCTACGTCCAGGTCGCGCCGCTCTCCTCGCACGGCGACTACTACGGCGCCATCCGGCTCTACGGCCCCGGCAGCACCACCCCCACCCCGCCGACCACCCCGCCGCCGGCGAACAGCGGCCAGTACTGGGTGGACACCAACGCCACCGCCCCGGTGTACGGCTCCCCCACCTCCACCACCAGCACCGGGACCCTGTACCAGGGCACCAACTACGTCTACTGCAAGGCCTGGGGCCGCGAGGTCTCCAACGGGAGCGGCTACAACCACTGGTGGCTGAAGACCGACCCGGACGTGGGCCCGGGCGGCCAGTGGGTCTCCGCGTACTACCTGTCCCGCTGGGGCAACGACGTGGCCAAGGCCAACGACGGCACGGTCATCCCCACCTGCCCGGGCGGCGGAACCCCGCCCGCCACCGGCAAGTACTGGGTGGACACCTTCGCCAACGCGAGCGTCTACCCCTCGCCGACCTCCACCAACGCCACCGGCACCCTGTACCAGGGCACCAACTACGTCTACTGCAAGGCCTGGGGCCGCGAGGTCTCCAACGGGAGCGGCTACAACCACTGGTGGCTGAAGACGGACTCGGACGGCGGCCCGGCCGGCCAGTGGGTGTCCGCCTTCTACCTGTCCCGCTGGGGCAACGACACGGCCAAGGACAACAGCGGCACCACCATCCCCGACTGCTAGCGGACCCCGCTCGGAAGACCCCGCGGGAAGACCGCCGCCCCCGGGCCGTCGCGCCGACCGATCAGGATTCGAGAAGCGCCCGGCCCGGGGGCTCGCCTAGCGTTGCGGTCATGAGCGACATCACCATCCACTGGACCTTCCTCCCCCACACCGACCCCGAGGCCTCCCTCGCCTTCTACCGCGACCTGCTCGGCTTCGAGGTGCGCAACGACGTCGGCGGCGGCCCGATGCGCTGGATCACCGTGGGCCCCGCCGGCCAGCCCGACGTCTCCCTGGTGCTGGAGCCGGCCTCCGCCGACCCGGGCCGCACCGAGGAGGAGCAGCGCACCATCACCGAGATGATGGCCAAGGGCACCTACGCCCGGGTCGTCCTCGGCACCCGCGACCTGGACGGCGTCTACGACCGGCTGAAGGCCGGCGGCGCCGAGCTGGTCCAGGAACCGACCCTTCAGCCGTACGGCGTCCGCGACTGCGCGTTCCGCGACCCGGCGGGCAACATGGTCCGCTTCAACGAGCTGGGCTGAGCCCGCCCGGGAGCCGACCGGCACCGGGTGCGCCCGGTGCCGGTCAGCACAATGGACCCCAGAGGCCGCGAAGCCCGGAGGCCGAAGAGCCCACGGACCGCCGAGAGCCCGAGACCGCCGAGAGCCAGGGAGCGAAGAGAACGATGCCCAAGCGGACGGACGCACAGCCGCACGTCGCCGACAGCCACGACCTGATCCGCGTGCACGGCGCGCGCGAGAACAACCTCAAGGACGTCAGCGTCGACATACCCAAGCGCCGGCTGACGGTGTTCACCGGCGTGTCCGGCTCGGGCAAGAGCTCGCTGGTCTTCGACACCATCGCCGCCGAGTCCCAGCGGCTGATCAACGAGACCTACAGCGCCTTCGTCCAGGGCTTCATGCCCACCCTGGCCCGCCCCGAGGTGGACGTCCTCGAAGGCCTGACCACCGCGATCATCGTCGACCAGCAGCGGATGGGCGCCGACCCGCGCTCCACCGTCGGCACCGCCACCGACGCCAACGCCATGCTGCGCATCCTCTTCAGCCGCCTCGGCACCCCGCACATCGGCTCCCCCAAGGCCTTCTCCTTCAACGTGCCCTCGATCAGCGGCGCCGGCGCCGTCACCGTCGAGCGCGGCGGCAGGACGGTCAAGGAGCGGCGCAGCTTCAGCATCACCGGCGGCATGTGCCCGCGCTGCGAGGGCCGGGGCACCGTCTCGGACATCGACCTCACCCAGCTGTACGACGACTCCAAGTCGATCTCCGAGGGCGCGTTCACCATCCCCGGCTGGAAGACGGACAGCTGGTGGACGGTCGGTGTCTACGCCAACTCGGGCTTCCTCGACCCGGACAAGCCGATCCGCGAGTTCACCGAGAAGGAGATGCGGGACTTCCTGTACCGGGAGCCGACCAAGGTCAAGGTCAACGGCGTCAACCTCACCTACGAGGGCCTGATCCCCAAGATCCAGAAGTCCATGCTCTCCAAGGACAAGGACGCGCTCCAGCCGCACATCCGGGCCTTCGTGGAGCGGGCGGTCACCTTCGCCGCCTGCCCCGACTGCGGCGGCACCCGGCTCAGCGAGGCGGCCCGCTCGTCGAAGATCGCCGGGATCAGCATCGCCGACGCCTGCGCGATGCAGATCAGCGACCTCGCCGCCTGGGTCCGCGACCTCGACGAGCCCTCGGTGGCCCCGCTGCTCGACTCCCTCCGGCAGGCCCTGGACTCCTTCGTGGAGATCGGCCTCGGCTACCTCTCGCTGGACCGCCCCACCGGCACCCTCTCCGGCGGCGAGGCCCAGCGGGTCAAGATGGTCCGCCACCTGGGCTCCTCGCTCACCGACACCACCTACGTCTTCGACGAGCCGACCACCGGCCTGCACCCGCACGACATCGACCGGATGAACAGGCTGCTGCTGCGCCTGCGGGACAAGGGCAACACGGTGCTGGTGGTGGAGCACAAGCCGCAGACCATCGCGATCGCCGACCACGTGGTCGACCTCGGCCCGGGAGCCGGTACGGCGGGCGGCGCGGTCTGCTACGAGGGCGGTGTCGAGGGGCTGCGCAGCAGCGGGACGGTGACCGGCCGGCACCTGTCCGACCGTGCGGCGCTGCGGGAGGAGGTGCGCAAGCCGACCGGTGTGCTGGAGATCCGCGGCGCGAGCACCCACAACCTGCGGAACGTGGACGTGGACGTCCCGCTCGGGGTGCTCACCGTGGTGACCGGGGTGGCGGGCTCGGGCAAGAGCTCGCTGATCCACGGCTCGATCCCCGCCGACGAGGGCGTGGTCTCGGTCGACCAGGGGTCGATCAAGGGCTCCCGGCGCAGCAATCCGGCCACCTACACGGGGCTGCTGGAGCCGGTCCGCAAGGCCTTCGCCAAGGCCAACGGGGTGAAGCCGGCCCTGTTCAGCGCCAACTCGGAGGGCGCCTGCCCGACCTGCAACGGCGCGGGGGTGGTCTACACCGACCTGGCGATGATGGCCGGGGTGGCCACCACCTGCGAGGACTGCGAGGGCAAGCGCTACCAGCCGGCGGTGCTGGAGTACCGCCTGGGCGGGCGGGACATCGCCGAGGTGCTGGCCATGCCGGTGACCGAGGCGCTGGAGTTCTTCGGCTCGGGCGAGGCGAAGCTGCCGGCCGCGCACCGCGTCCTGGAGCGGCTGGCGGACGTCGGCCTCGGCTACCTGAACCTCGGCCAGCCGCTCACCACGCTCTCCGGCGGCGAGCGGCAGCGGCTCAGGCTGGCCACCCACATGGCGGACAAGGGCGGCGTCTACGTCCTGGACGAGCCGACCACCGGCCTGCACCTGGCCGACGTCGAGCAGCTGCTCGGGCTGCTGGACCGGCTGGTCGAGTCCGGGAAGTCGGTCATCGTGATCGAGCACCACCCGGCGGTGATGGCGCACGCCGACTGGATCATCGACCTCGGCCCGGGGGCCGGGCACGACGGCGGCAGGGTGGTCTTCGAGGGCACCCCGGCCGAGCTGGTGGCCGCCCGCTCCACGCTGACCGGCGAGGCGCTGGCCCGGTACCTGGGCTGAGCCCGCTGGTCGGCGGGAGCCGGAACGACGCCGCCTCCGCGGCCGGTGGAGCACCGGTGGCGGAGGCGGCGTCGGCCGTGGCCGGGACCGCCCGCGGGGCTGCGCGCGGGGGCCCGGCGCCGGGCTACGGCTTGATGCGGACCACCTGCGGGTCGTGGTCGCTCGCCTGCTTGGCGAACTCGGCGTTGATGTGCACCACGTCGTACTTGGCGTAGCCCACCTCGGGGCTGACCAGGATGTGGTCCAGCACCTGCGAGTTGCCCTGGTAGACGTACGAGTACTGCTCGGTCTCCGGCAGCTCGTTCACCAGGTCGCGCAGCACGCCGCCCTTGGTGAGCGCGGCGAGCGCGGGCGAGAACTGGTAGTCGTTGAAGTCGCCGAGGGAGACGACCTTGGCCTCCTTGTCGGCGGCCAGCAGCTGGGAGACGAAGCGCTGCTCGACGGTGGCCTGCTTGATCCGCTGCACCTCGGAGCTGCGGGTCGGCTGCTGGAAGCGGCTGTCGATGCCCTGGTCGCCGCCCTTGCTGTTGAAGTGGTTGGCGATCACGAAGACCTTCTTGCCGCGGAAGGAGAACTGGCCGACCAGCGGCTTGCGGCTGTTGGTCCAGGCCTCGTCGTTCGGCTCGATCCGGCCGGGCGAGGCGGTCAGCGCGGCGTTCGCGCCGGTGCCGGTCACGCCGACGGCGGTGGTGGCGTCGCCGCCGGGTATGTCGGTGAAGGACACCCGCTGCGGGTTGAACAGGAAGACCTGGCGGATGTTGCCGCCGGGCTCGCCGCCGTCCTTGCCGTCCTGGGGGTCGATCGAGCGCCAGTCGTAGGCCGGGCCACCCGCCGCCTTGATCGCGGCGACGAACTTGGCGACGGTCTGGCTCGCGTCCACCGTGCCGTCGTTCTTGTTGCCGTTGTTGTCCTGGATCTCCTCCAGGGCGACGATGTCGGGCGAGCGCAGGTTGGTGACCACGGCCTGGGCCAGCTCGGCGAACTTGGCGTCCGGGTTGGTCGGGGCCAGGTTCTCCACGTTGTACGTGGCGATGGTGAGTTCGCGGTCGGTCGCCTGGGGGGTGACCTCGCGCTGGAGGTGGTTGTCCTTCAGGGTGCCCATGGTGCCGGCGACCAGGGTGTAGCCGCCGAACTGGTTGTAGTCCAGCGGGCCGGTGGTGGCGCCGGTCAGCTCGTCGCCGACGTTGGCCACCGGGAACGGCTGCTGGTTCACCGGCGCCTGCTGCTGGATCATCAGGCGGCCGACGTTGGGCTCCTTGTACGACTCGTACAGCAGGCCGCCGCGCTTGCTGCGCTGGTCCTGCTTGTCGGCGGCGACCCACAGCTCGTTGTACTTGTCGGTCGCCTGCACCACCCGGACGTCCTCGACCCGGACGAGCGTGCCCTCCAGGGACGCGTAGAAGTCCAGGGCGTACTTCTCCGGGTTGAGCACCGACGCCTCGATGGTGCCGTCCGGGCCGGCCGGCGGGGCGTAGCGGCCGGGGATGTTGCGGGTGTCCACGACCACCGGGGCGGGCAGCGGGTTGCCGGCGGAGAGCACGGTGACGGCGGGGGCGCTGAGTTCGGTGATGGACTGCGAGCCGCCGGCGAAGTTCGGGTAGTACCGGGTGACCTTGGCGCTCACCAGCACCGAGTCGCCGACCTTCACGGTGGGGTTGCCGCCGGTGTAGACGAAGATGCCCTCGCCGGTGGCCGGGTCGGCGTCCGGGTTCGGGTCCTGCATCCAGAAGCCCTTGGAACTGCCGTACGCGCGCAGGCCGGTGACGACGCCGGGCACGCCGGTGACGGCCTTTCCGATCTGCGGGGACGTCCGGGTGTTGCCCTTGATGTCGTGGATCCGCAGCGGGCCGACCTCGGTCGGGGCGGGCGTCGCGGGCGCGGCGGCGTTCGCCACCGGCAGCGGGACGAGGACCAGCGAGGCGGCCAGCGTGGCCGGGATCAGGGCGGCGCGCAGCAGGGTACGGCGCGGGCGGGGTGCGGGGGCGGTGGTCACCGGGGCAGGGCTCCTAGCTCCGTCGTGCGGCACGGTGTGGCACGGCGGTCCGGGCGCAGGCGCGCTCAGGCGCGCTGCTCGCGTGGGGAAGTAGCGGGGAACGGAAGGCCGCCCCCCGCGGCGCCCCTCAAGATACGCGCGTAGAAATCACCCGGACAAGACCTGGTCGGTGAACGCCCGGTTCCCCTGAGGTGACGTGACGGCCGCTCAGCCCCGGCCGCTCACAGCCCGCTCCCAGCGGACTCCCAGGAGGCCTCGATCCGCTCGACGACCAGCTCGCACAGCTCGTGGGTGCGCAGCGCGTCGTGGGCGTCCAGCCGCTGCCCGGCGCGGACGGCCGTCAGGAAGGCCAGCACGCACTGCTCGATGCCGCGCTGACGGGCCACCGGCACCCAGTCGCCGCGGCGGCGGACGGTCGGCTGGCCGCGGTGGTCGACCACCTCCGCGAGGTTGCGCACCTCGCGCTTGGAGTCGCCGCCGGAGACCTCCAGCACCTCCTCGGTGGAGCCGGAGACCCGGTTCATGATGCCCAGCGCGGTGAAGCCCTCGCCGCCGAGGGTGAGCACCACGTGCTCGACCAGTCCGTCCCGCACCCGGGAGCGGACGTCGACGTGCTCGATCTCGCCGGGCGCCAGGAAGCGCAGCACGTCCACCACGTGGATGAAGTCGTCGTACACCAGGGTGCGGGCGGTCTCGGCCAGGCCCTCGCGGTTCTTCTGGAGCACGATCAGGTCGCGCGGGCGCTCCAGCGCCTGGGCGTAGCCGGGCGCGTGGCGGCGGTTGAAGCCGACCATCAGCGAGCGGCCGGTGCGGTCGGCGAGGTCGACCAGTTTGCGGGCGCCGTCCAGGGTGTGGTCGAGCGGCTTGTCCACGAAGACGTCCACCCCGGCGGTGAGCAGCCGCTCGGCGATCGGGACGTGCGCGGTGGTGGCGGCGTGCACGAACGCTGCCTCGATGCCGCTGCCGATCAGCGCGTCGAGGTCGGTGAAGCGGCGGTCGGGGGCGATCCGGTGGGCCTCGCCGATCCGGTCCAGCTTGGCCGCGTCCCTGGTCATCAGCCGCAGGTCGAGGCCGGGCAGCGCGGTGAGCACCGGGAGGTAGGCCTTCTGCGCGATGTCACCGAGGCCGATCACCCCGACCGGGAGCGGGGTCTCGGTCACTGCGCGCGCGTTCATCGGGCCTCCTGCCGGCGGGGTGGTCGTCCGGGTACACCCTAGGGTCTGTCCTCACACGCGCGTCCGCGGGGCGGCGCTCCCCCCGGCCCGGCGGCCCGGAGGTGCCCCCAGGACCCCAGCCCGGCGGGGCCCCCGCCGCGAGGAAGGCCGCGCCCGACGCGAGCAGCGGGGGCAGCGGCGCGGCGGCCGGGTGCCAGGGCGCCTCGTACTCCCAGCAGACCCAGGCCCCCGGCGGCAGCAGGCGCAGGCAGTCGGCGATCGGCAGGACGCCGGTGCCCAGCGGGAGCGGGGTGCGGTCGTGCGGGCCGGCGATGTCCTTGACCTGGACGTGGCCGAGGTACGGCGCCAGCGCGGCGTGGGAGTCGGCGGGGGTCTCGGCGGCCAGGTGGGTGTGCATCAGGTCCCACAGGGCGCCGACGGCGGGGTGGGCGACGCGCTCCAGCAGCCCGGCCACCGCCCGTCCGCTCGGGTGGGAGTCATGGGTCTCGACGAGGACGCGCACGCCCAGCCGCCGTGCCTCCTCCGCCACGGCGGTGAGCCGCCGCACGGCCCGGTCGTCGGCCTCGGCCCGGGGGCCGTCGCCACCGCGCGGGAAGACCCGGACGGCGCGCGCGCCCAGGTCCGCGGCGAGGCGCAGGTGGGTGCGCAGCGCCTCCGTCACCGGGGCGTCCGCCCCGGGGGCGGCGACGCCGACGTAGGAGGCGAGCGCGAGGGGGACGAGGCCGTGGGCCCGCAGGGTGCGGGCGGCCGCGCGGCGTTCCGGCCCGGTCATCACCGGGTGGACGGACTCGCCCTCGGCGCAGCGCAGTTCGAGCCCCGCCCAGCCGTGGTCGACGGCCAGCCGGACGGCCTCGGCCAGGGGGAGCCCGGGGACGCCGAGCGTGGAGTAGGCGAGCGGCATGGGGCGGCTCCGTGGCGTGTCGGACGGCCGGGTCGGGCCCTGGAAGGCCGGGGGAGGCCGTGGAAGGCCGGGGGAAGGCCCCGGGAGGACCGAGGGAAGGCCTGGCCAAGGATATATTCAAGCTGAGACAAAGTCCTGACCGCCCGGGCCCGTCCCGGTCCGAGGAGCCCGCGATGCCCCCGAGCCGTACCCCCGCCACCGCCACGACGCAGACCGTCGCCCAGGTGAACCAGACCGTCCTGCTGGAGGTGCTGCGGCGGCACGGGACGCTGTCGCGGCAGCGGCTGGCTGCCGAGAGCGGGCTGAGCACCGCGACCGTGCACCGGCTGGTGGAGGTGCTGCGGGCCGAGGGGCTGGTGGAGGTGGAGACGGAGCGGGCGCCGTCCAGCGGCGGCCGGCCGCCCCAGCTGATCCGCTACAACGCCCGCGCGCAGACCGTGCTGGCGATCGCGGTGCGCCCGCGCCGGATCGTCGGCGTGGTCGCGGCCCTGGACGGCACGGTGCTGCACGAGACCGAGCACCACTGGGCGTTCCCCGGCCCGGACCGGCCGCGGGAGATCGTCGCCGAGGACCTGACCGGCCCGCTGCTCGCCCTGGTGGACGGCCTGCGGGACTGGGCCGCACGGCACGCGGGCGCGCCCCGCGCCCTCGTCGTGGGCGTGCCCGGGGTGGTCCGGGACCACACCGGGCTGGTGGAGTTCGCGCCCGCGCTGGACTGGCCCGGACTGCGGCTGGGGGTGCTGCTCCAGGAGCGCTACGGCGTCCCGGTGGCGGTCGAGAGCAACGTCAACCTGGTCGCGCTGGCCGTCCGGGAGTCACCGGCCGCCGCCGGGGTGAGCGACCTGGCCGCCGTCGTGGTGGGCATCGAGGTCGGCGCCGGGATCGTGCTGGGCGGCCGGCTGCACCGCGGCCGGCTGGGCGCGGCCGGGGCGCTCGGCCACCTGATGGCCGGGCACGCGGCGCTGGACCGGCCGCTCGGGCGGACCGGCGACACCCAGGCGAGGATCGGCGACCACGCCGTGGACCGGCGGATCACCGAGGCGGGCCTGACGGTGCCCGGCGGCCCGGCCGGGCGGGTGGCGGGGCTGTTCCGGCTGGGGCGGGAGGGCGATCCGGCGGCCGTCCGGCTGATCGGCGAACTCACCGACGACCTGGCGCTGTTGGTGGCCGGTCTGAGCGTGGTGCTGGCGCCGGAGCTGATCGCCCTCGGCGGGCGGCTGTTCTGGGAGAGCGGCGGCGAGCTGCCGGCCGCGATCGAGAGCCGGTTGCAGGGGCGGGTCCCGGTGCTGCCGCGCCTGGTGGTGGTGCACAGCACCACCACCGAGCTGGTCGGCGCGGCCGCGGCGGCCGTCCGGCTCGCGGACGGGGCGACCTTCATCACCCGCTGAGGCCCCCGCTGCGCGCCGTCACGCCGCCTCTCCCCGGCCACAGCCCGTTCCGCCGTCGGCCTGCCTCTCACCCGCGCCCGCACCGCCCCGTCGTCACCTTGCCTCACCCCGGCCACCGCACCGCCCTCACCCCGCCTCACCGCAGCCCCGCCGTCCCTGCCCCTTCCCCACCACCGCACCGCTCGCCGCCACCCCGTCTCTCGCCCACCACCCCACCTCCCGGCCGCCCGGACTATTTCTCACTATGATAGAAACTCCTCGTACGTCAGCGACCCGAGGAGAACCGGATGCCCACCGCCGCCTTCGCGATGGACCCGGAGCGTTTCCCCGACGTCTACGGCCCGCAGGCGCGCGCCCGGGTCGCCGCCCGGGCCGAGGTGCTGGCCGACCCGGCCGCGCCCGGCGGGGTGTGGAGCGCCGAGCGGCTGACCGCCGCGCCGGAGGCACTGCGCGGCGTCGAGGTGCTGTTCACCGGCTGGGGCGGCCCGGTGCTGGACTCCGCCGCGCTGGCCCGGCTCCCCCGGCTGCGGCTGGTGCTCTACGCCGCCGGCTCGGTGCGCCGGATCGCCGGCGAGGCGTTCTGGGCGGCGGGCATACCGATCGTCACCGCCGCGCACGCCAACGCCGTCCCGGTCGCGGAGTTCACCGTCGCCCAGATCGTCTACGCCCTCAAGGGCGGCTGGCGCCACGTCCTCGCCGCCCGGGCCGCCCGCGCCGCCGTCCCGGCCGCCCCCACCCCGGGCGGCTACGGCGCCACGGTCGGCGTCCTGTCGCTCGGCGCGACCGGGCGACTGGTCTGCGAGATGCTGCGCGGCTACGACCTGCGGGTCATCGCCCACGATCCGTACGCCCCGGTGCCACCGGGGGTTCGGCCCGTCGGCCTGGACGAACTCTTCGCCACCGCCGACGTGGTGAGCGTGCACACCCCGCTGCTCCCCGCCACCCGCGGCCTCGTCGGCCGACGGCTGCTGAGCTCGATGAAGCCCGGCGCCACACTGGTCAACACCTCGCGCGGGGCCGTCCTGGACGAGCCCGCGCTGCTGGCGGTCCTCGCCGAACGCCCGGACCTGTTCGCCGTGCTGGACGTCACCGATCCCGAGCCGCCGCTGCCCGGCTCACCGCTGTTCACCCTCCCCAACGTGGTCGTCACCCCGCACCTGGCCGGCAGCCGGGGGCTGGAGCGCCGGCGCCTCGGAGACCTGGTCGTCGACGAGTTCGAGCGCTGGCTGCGCGGAGCCCCACTGCGCCGGGCGCTCGACCCGCACACCTACGAACGGATGGCCTGACCCGTGCCGAGCCCACAACGCCCCGACGTGGTCGTGATCCTGACGGACCAGCAGACGGCGGACGCGATGAGCGCCGCCGGGAACCCGTACCTGCGCACCCCCGCGATGGACTCCCTCGCCGCCGCCGGCACCCGCTACCCCCACGCCTACTGCGCCCAGCCGCTCTGCACCCCCTCCCGGGCCAGCCTGATGACCGGCCGCCTGCCCAGCACCGTCGGCGTCACCGGCAACACCGGCGGCCCCGAGGACCCGCTGCTCGGGCGGCTGTTCACCGAGGCCGGTTACGACTGCGGCTACGGCGGCAAGTGGCACCTGCCGGAACTCGACCTGCCCGCCGACCGGGGCTTCCACCGGATCCACCCGGCCGGCGGGGACGACGCCGGACTCGCCCGCGCCGCCGCCGACTTCGTGCGCGCCCCGCGCGACCGGCCGTTCCTGCTGGTCGCCTCCTTCCTGGAGCCGCACGGCATCTGCGAGTGGGCACGCGGCCAGGACCCGCGCACCGGCCCGCTGCCGCCCGCGCCGCCCGTCCCCGAACTCCCGCCGCTGCCCGCCAACTTCCCGGTCGGACCGTACGACCCGGCGTTGCCCCGGCTGGCCCGGCTGGCCCAGCCGCACACCCACCCGACCGCCGAGTGGCGGGAGGACGACTGGCGCCGCTACCGGCACGCCTACTACGCCCTGGTGGAGCGGGTGGACCGGCACATCGGCCTGCTGCTGGCGGCGCTGGCGGACCGCGCCGGGGAGCGGGAGACCGTGGTGGTGTTCAGCTCCGACCACGGCGACGGCGCGGGCGCCCACCGCTGGAACCAGAAGTGGGCCCTGTACGAGGAGTGCGTGCGGGTGCCCCTGGTGGTCACCGCTCCCGGCCTGCCCGCCGGCGCGGTCGACGAGCGGCTGGTCGCGGCCGGACTCGACCTCATCCCGACGCTCTGCGACCTGGCCGGCATCGAGGCGCCGGACGGGCTGCCCGGCCGCAGCGTGCGCGCGTCCCGGCCGCACGAGAGCGTGGTGGTGGAGACCCGCTGGGAGATCCCCGGTTTCAACAACGCCCTGGGCCGGATGGTCCGCGCCGGACACCACAAGTACGTCTGCTACGCCTGGGGCGACCACCGGGAGCAGCTCTTCGACCTCGCCGCCGATCCGGGCGAGCTGGTCAACCTGGCGGTCGACGCCCGGCACGCGGGGCTGCTCGACCGGTTCCGGGCCCTCCTCTCCGAGCACTGCGTGCGGGTCGCCGACCCGTTCGCGCGCTTCGTGCCGCGCGCCGCGGGCTGAGCGTCCGACGGCGGAGGGGCCGGCCCGTTCGGGCCGGCCCCTCGACCATGGCGCTCCCCCGACGTCGACGATCCCCCGGCCGCGACGATCCCCCGACCGCGACGGTTTACGGGCTCACGGCCTACGGGCGCACGGCGACCAGCTCGCGCCCGCGCAGCGTGTAGAGCACGCCGTCCTCGTCCGCGGCCAGCCGGGCGCCGCTGTACCACTCGGCGTCCAGCCGGACCAGCACGGTGGCGGCCAGGGTGTCGCGGTCCAGCCGGAACAGGGTGCGCTCGCTGACCCCGTACAGCGCTCCGCCGACGGCCAGCAGCCGCGGGTTGGCACCGGACACCGCCCCCAGGTCGGCGCGCCGCCCGACCACGGGCGCGTACCCGGGCCGCCGGGAGCCGCGCAGGTCGACGGTGAACACCCGGCCGTCCACCGTCAGGCCGTACAGGGTGTGCCCGAGCACCGCGAGGCTGCTGACGCCCGCGCCCAGGTCGGTCGCGGTGCGCCACAGCTCCCGGCCGGCCACCGGGTCCCAGGCGGCCAGGTCGCCGCGCGGGCCGGTGGGCCGGGCGTTGTCGCCGCCGAGGAAGGCCTGCCCCTGCCCGACGGCGACGGCGCGCACCAGTTGCTCGGGGCCGAGCGGGTCGGTGTGCACCGTGGGCCGGCCGCTGCCCGGGCGGTAGGTGACGAAGGAGCCGCCGCCGGTGGTGTCGGCCTGCACCCCGAGCAGCAGCAGCCCGCTGTCCCGGTCCAGCCGGATCACCTGCGGCCGGTTCTGCTCCTGGGGCAGCGCCGCCTCCTGGACGGGTGCCCGGTCGACGCCCGGGCGGTAGCGCCAGATGCCCTGCGAGGAGTAGACGCCCAGGTAGAGGGTGCCGTCGTCGAGGACCAGGGTGTCCTTGGCCTCGCCCGGCACCGGGAGCTTGTGGACGGTCCCGGCCGCCAGGTCGTGCAGCGCGAGCGAGCCGTTGCCGCCGACGTACACCCGCCCGGCGCGGGCCGCCACCGACATGCCGAGCTGGGCGGCGGCGGGCGCGCCCGCCTCCACCAGGTCCCGGGTGGTGACGGCCCCGGTGCCGAGGTCCAGGGTCCACACGGTGCCGCCCTCGGTGACGCCCGCGAGGGTGTCGCCGAGCCGGCCGAGGCCCCAGGAGTTGCCGTCCGGCACCGGGACCGCGAGCTGCTCCAGCGCGCCGGTGGCGAGGTCGTGGCGCCACAGCACGCCGTGCTCGGTGGAGGTGAACCAGAGGGTGTCCCCCCGGCGCTGGAAGTTGGTGACGCTCTTGGTGCCGGGGACGGCGAAGGAGCGCAGCACCCGGTGGCCCGCCGGGTCGAGCAGCGCCACGTGGGCGGGCGCGCCCTCGGTGGAGACCGCCAGCAGGTCGTCGCCGAGGACGGTGATCCGGCGGATGATCGTGTCGCCCCGCAGGTCGGGAGGGGTGATGTCGGTGACGGTGCCGGTGGCCCGCTCGACGGCGAACAGGCTCGCCCGGGTCGCTCCGCCGCCGCCCGCGAGGTTGCTGCCGACGCCGAGGTAGGCGTGGGTCGCGGTGGCCGCGACGGCACGGCCCTGGGTGGCGTTCGGCGCCGGGGAGGCGACCTCGGTGACGGCGCCGGTGGCCGGGTCCCAGGCGTACAGGCCGGGGCCGGCGGCCCGGCCCTTCTGCCGTCCGGTCGCGTAGAGCGTCCCGTCGGGCGCGAGGGCCACGTCGCGCACGTCGGCCCCGGGGACGTTGCCCAGGGCGGTCAGCGTGCCGTCGTAGCGGTAGAGGTTGGCGGCGCCGGGGGCGTCGGTGACTCCGAGGTGGAGCACGCCGTCCCGGGCGGCCGAGCCCTGGACGAAGTTGCCGGTGGGCAGCTCCACGGTGGCCGTCACCCGGCCGGTCGGCAGGTGGTAGCCGATCACCCGGGCGGGGGCGAGGTTGCGCGAGCCGATCCACAGGGTCTCGCCGATCAGCGTCGCGCTCATCAGGGGGAAGTCGGCGTTCCCGGGGCCGAGTCCGGTCACCTCCGGTCCGGCGGCACCGGCGGCGGACCCGACCGGGCCGAGGGCCGAGAGCGCGGCCACCGCACCGGTGCCGAGCAGGAGTTGGCGACGCGAAGGGGTCACGGCAGGCATGGTTCTCCAGGGTCGGATCAGGGGCGGATCAGGGGCGGGAGGGGACGGGGGAACCGGCTGCCGCCAGCAGCTCCCGGGTGTACGGATGCGCGGGGGCGGCGAACAGCTCGGCGGCGGGGGCCCGTTCGACCACCCGGCCGTGCCGCAGCACCAGCACCTCGTCGCACAGGTGCCGCACGAGCGCGAGGTCGTGCGAGATGAACACCAGCCCCACGCCGGTCCGTTCGCGCAGGTCGGCGAAGAGGTTGAGGATCTGCGCCTGGACCGAGACGTCCAGGGCCGAGGTCGGCTCGTCGGCCACCAGCACCTGCGGGTCGACGGCGAGGGCGCGCGCGATCGCGACCCGCTGGCGCTGGCCGCCGGAGAGGCGGTGCGGTCGGGCGTCGAGCACCGCCTCGGGCAGGCCGACCAGTTGGCACAGGTCACCCGGATCCCGCCGGTCCCGCAGGCCGTGGGCGACCAGCGGTTCGGCCAGCGCCTCGCGCACGGTCATCCGGGGGCTCAGCGAGGCGTACGGGTCCTGGAAGACCAGCTGCACCCGGCGCCGCAGCTCGCGTTCCTCGGCGCGGCCGGCGCCGGCCCAGGAGCGGCCGGCCACCCGTACCGTCCCGCTCCGCGGGGCCAGCAGTCCGAGCAGCGCCCGGGCCAGGGTGGACTTCCCGGAGCCGGACTCGCCGATCACTCCCACCGCCCGGCCGGGCGCGGCGCTCAGGCTCACGCCCTCCAGGGCCGGGGGCCGCCGCCGGCCGTAGCGTATGGTGACGTCCTCGGCGACCAGGACGGGCTCCGCGGCCCGCTCCACGCTCCGCTCCGCCGCTTCCTGACGCTCCGTCACTTCCGTTCGTGCGACCGGACGGTGGCAGGCGAATCCGGACTCGCCACCGCCCGTCCACGGCGGCGCCGAGCTCGCGCAGCGCTCGACGGCGGCGGCGCAGCGCGGCGCGAAGGCGCAGCCGTCCGGTGCCTCACCGGCCGCCGGCGGGCGCCCTCCGATGACGGTGAGCGGTACGCCGGGCGGGCCGTCCAGCCGGGGCACCCCGGCCAGCAGCCCCGCGGTGTAGCGGTGCCGGGGGCCGCCCAACAGCTCGCGCGCCGGGGCCCGTTCGACGATCCTCCCCGCGTACATCACCTGGACGGTGTCGCAGCTGCGGGCGACCACGCCCAGGTCGTGGGTGATCAGCAGGACGGCCGTGCCGGTCTCGTCGCGCAGCCGGACCAGCAGGTCCAGGATCTCCACCCGGGTGCTCGGGTCGAGCGCCGTGGTCGGCTCGTCGGCGATCAGCAGCTCGGGCCGGTTGGCCATCGCCATCGCGATCAGCACCCGCTGGCGCATGCCTCCCGAGAACTCGTGCGGCCGGTCGCCGTAGCGGCGCGCGGGACCGTCGATGCCGACCAGGTCGAGCAGTTCGAGCGCCCGGGCCCGGGCCTCGCGCCGGCCCGCGCCGTGCACCAGCGCGGCCTCGGCGAGCTGGCGGCCGACCGGCATCCGGGGGTTGAGGTAGGCCAGGGGGTCCTGGAAGACCATGCCGATCCGGTGCCCGCGCACCGCGCGCACGGCGGGCTCGGGCAGGGCGAGCAGGTCGGTGCCGTCGAAGCGGACGGTGCCGCCGGTGGTGCGGCAGCCCGGCGGCAGCATCCGGTTGACGGCCAGCGCGGTGAGCGTCTTGCCCGAGCCGGACTCGCCGACCAGGCCGAGGATCTCGCCCGGCCGCACCGTGAAGTCCACCCCGCGCACCGCCTCGCCGCCGCCCGCCGTGACGCGCAGGCCGCGCACCTCCAGCAGCGGCGGGCCGGCCTGCGCGGCGGCCGGGGCCCCGGCCCCGCCCGCTGCCGCCGGGGCCGGGCCCGCCGCGTTCGGGCCCTTGGCCGTGTCGGTCGTGGTCACCGCAGTCTCTCCCGGTTGAACGAGTCGGCGAGCAGGGTCAGGCCGAACACCAGCAGCCCGAGCAGGACGACCGGCGCCAGGGCGTAACCCGGGTACAGGAAGAGGTACTTGGAGCCGGTGTTGATCATCGTGCCGAGCGAGGGCGCGGGCGGCTGGATGCCGAGGCCGAGCACGCTCAGCCCGCCCTCGATCTTGACGGCGTTCGCCATCGCCACGGCCAGCAGCGCGGTCGTGGCGTCGACGACGTTCGGCAGCACGTGGCGGCGCAGGATCCGGCCGCGCGGCACGCCCAGCACCCGGGCGGCCACCACGTGGTCGCGGGCGAGCTGGCCGAGCAGCGCCGCCCGCGCCTGGCGCCCGAAGGAGGGCAGCGCGCTCAGCACGATGGTGGCCACCACGGTGCCGAGCCCGGGGCGCGTCAGCAGGGCGAGCGCGAGTCCGAGCAGCAGGCCGTGGAGGCCGAGCAGCAGGTCGAACAGCCGCTGGACGGCCTCGCCCAGCAGCCGGTTCAGGCCGCCCAGCAGCCCCAGCAGGGTGCCGAGCACGGCGGCCGCCGGTACGGCCAGCAGGCAGACCAGCAGCTCGGTGCGGACGCCGGCCAGCACCCGCGCCAGCAGGTCCCGGCCGACCTCGTCGGTGCCCAGCAGGTGGGCCGCCGAGGGCCCGGCCAGGGCGTCCGGGCCCTGCCGGTAGGGGTCCGTACCGACCAGCAGCGGGCCGAGCAGCCCCGCCAGCACCACCAGGAGCACCAGGAGCGCACCGGTGCGCCCGCGCGGGGTGCGCAGGGCGGGCGGCAGCGGGGGCGGCGGCCACGGGCGGCGCCCGGGGGCGGTGGCGGTGACGGTCACCGGGCCTCCCCCGTTCCGGCGCGGGCGATCCGCGGGTCGAGCCGGCCGACGAGCAGCTCCGAGCCGAGCTGGACGAGGACGGCGACCGCGATCGCGAGCATGATCAGGGTCTGGGCGACCGGGTAGTCCCGCTGGTTGATGGCGTCCAGCAGCAGCTGACCGAGCCCGTGCCGGGCGAAGAGCTGTTCGGCGACCACCGCGCCGCCCAGCAGCTCGCCCAGGTGCAGGCCGAACTCGACGCAGAACGGCGCCAGGCTGTTGGGCAGCACGTGGCGCGTCAGGACCCTCCGGGGCGAGGCGCCCTTGGCGACGGCGGTCAGCACGAACTCCTCCTGGCGGGTGCGCCGCAGCTCGGTGGCGAGCAGCCGGGCCAGCACCGCCGACCCCGGCAGCGCGAGCGCCACGGCGGGCAGGGCGAGGTACTGGACGGCGAGGTCCGGCGCGCCGAACAGGTCCCGCTCCCCGCCGGCGGGCAGCACGCGCAGCAGGACGGCGAAGACGAAGACGAACAGCACGGCGGTGACGTACACCGGCAGGGCGAGCAGGGCGGTGGCCAGCGGGTCGAGCACCCGGGCGAGCCGGGCGCGCCGTTCGGTGGCCAGGGCGGTGCCCAGCAGCAGGCCGAGGACCAGCATCAGCAGACCCGCGGCGAGGGCGAGTTGGACGGTGCTGCCGACGCTCTGGCCGATCAGCCGGGTGACCGGCTCCCGGTAGTGGAAGGAGTCGCCCGGGTCCGCGGTGAGCAGCCCGCGCAGCCAGCCCAGGTACTGGACGGGCATCGGCCGGTCGACGCCGAGGCTGTCGGCGAGCCGGTCGCGCTGCTCCTGGTCGGCCTCGGCGCCGAGCGCGGCGGACACCGGGTCGCCGGGGGCGAGGCGGAGCAGCAGGAAGACGGCGACGGAGGCGAGCCAGAGCGTGGCCAGCGCGCCGGCCGCCTTTCTGGTCCAGTAGGGCACGGGGGTACTCCGGGTGGTCGGGGCGGGGCGGGGGCGCCGACCGCCCCAGGACGGTGGGGGTCGTCCTGGGGCGGTGCGTCAGGCGGTGCGGCGGGTGTCGTCGAGCCGCAGGTAGCCGAGCGCGCTGGTGGCCACGCCGCGCACCGAGGAGGCCAGCGCGTAGGTCTCCCAGGCGTGCGCGAGGGTGATGTGGAAGGACTCCGTGAGCAGGTACTCGGACAGTTCGTGGTTGACGTCGGCCCGGGCCCGCTCGTCGACGGCGGCGAAGGCGCGGGCCTGGAGGTCGGCGTAGGCGGGGTCGGTGACGTGCGAGGTGTTCCGGCCGACCTGGAGCGGGCCGGAGACGGTGATCCCGCTCAGCGGGGAGACGCTGACCATGCCGTGGTTGGCGATGAACAGCCCCTCCAGCGTGCCCTGCTGGATCTTCGGCTGGATGGCGGCGTTGTCCAGCAGCTGGACGTCGACGCCGAACCCGGCCTGCTCCAGGTCGTACTTGACCAGCTCCACGAGGGAGGCGAAGACCGGCGAGTTGGCGGCGGTGAGCGGCACCCGGGTGCCTTCCGCACCGGCCTCCCGGAGCAGCCCGCGGGCCTTCTCCGGGTCGTGCGGGTAGCGGGTGACCTGGTCGGGGGTGACGCCCGGGGTGGTGGAGGGCCAGGGCAGGCTGCTGGCCTCGGCGTGGCCGCCGTACACCTGGGCGACGACGCGTTCGCGGTCCACCGCGTACTGGAGGGCCTGGCGCACCCGGCGGTCGTCGAAGGGCCTGGTGGTGACGTTCACGCCGAGGAAGGCCTGCTGGTAGGAGGACTTCGCGGACTGCACCGCGTACGCCGGGTTCCCGCCGAGCACCTTGAGGTCGCGCCCGGGCACCGCGCCGATCAGGTGGGACTGCCCGGACTGGAGGGCGGACAGCGCGGCCTGGCTGCTGGTCACCGACCGGACGGTGATCCGCTCGAAGTGGGGCAGGCCGCTGCGCCAGTAGCGGTCGTAGCGGGCCAGGTCGAGCTGATTGCCGCCCTTGAACGACTGCCAGGTGAAGGGCCCGGTGCCGTTGACCTTCTCGGCGGCCTTGCCGTCGACGTAACTGCGGGCGTCCACCACCGGGTTGAAGGCGAGCGCGTCGAACAGGTTGCTGGTGGGCTTGGCGAGGGTGAGGGTGACCTCGTTCGGGGCGCTCGCCCGGATGTCGGCGATCCGCTCCAGCAGCGGCTTGACCTGGGAGCTCTTGGTCGCGCCGGTGAGCGAGAAGACGACGTCGTCCGGGCTGAGCGGGCGGCCGTCGTGGAAGGTGACGTCCTCGCGCAGCTTGAGCACCAGCCTGGTGCGGTCGGCGCTCCACTCCCAGGAGGTCGCGAGCCACGGCACCGGCTGGAGGGTCTGCGGGTCGAGGTCGACCAGCCGGTCCAGCACCAGGTTGACGAACACCGGGGTGTCCGGGCCGCGGTGGAGCAGCTGGGTGGGGTCGGGGGCGGCGCCGTAGACGATCTGGAGGTCCGGCGCGGAGGCGGTGGCGGAGGCCGCGGCCCCGCCGGCGGCGTCCTCGGTGGCGGAGCGGCAGCCCGCCGCCAGCAGGACCGCGCCGGCGCTCAGGCCCAGGAAGCCTCTTCGGGGCAGGCCGCGGTGGCGGGCCGCATCGCTCATGGTGGTGCTACCTCTTCGGTTCTCGGGGACGCGGGTACGTCGTGCGGTCGGCTCGGGCGGGCGGACGGGTGCCGGTCAGTACCTGGTCACGACGACGCTGTCGCTCCAGGCCACCACGTCGGGGCCGCCGGTGGGGTAGGGGATGTTCTTGGCCGGGTTCCAGTTGGCCCGGTAGATGCCGGTCTTGAAGTACGGCGACTGGTTCTGGTGGTAGTTGTTGAGGCCGCTGTACGAGCCGACCTGCGTGCCGTCCCGGAACACGGTGATGGCACCGGGGGTGGTGGCGGTGGACCAGGTGATGTCGAAGGCCCACTGGTTCCAGTGGCCGAACTGCACGTCGCCGAGCGGGATCACCGCCTCCTGGACGGTGGTCGGGTCGGTCAGCCAGTGCACCTTGAGCCGCCAGCTGCCGTCCTTGACGGTCAGGGCGATCGGCGGCTTGGTGTCGCTGCCGTCGGCCAGCGGGTAGCCGTGCCACTGGGCGAGGATCGTCTCGGTGGAGGTCCGCACCCAGTCGGCGGGCAGGTAGTCGGCGAGGGCGAAGCGGTAGCTGCCCCAGCCGAGGGAGTTGACGGCGACCTCGGAGCGGTACGAGACGCCGTCGTCCGGCACGCTGAAGCGGGCGGCCAGGCCGGTGCCGCCGGCGGGCGCGGGGGCCACAGTGATGCTGCCGTTGCCGTCGATCCGCTGGCGGGTCCAGGCGGAGACGGTGCCGGACTCGAAGTCGTCGGCGAAGACGTCGGTGCCGGACACCGCCGCGGGCACCGGGACGGCGGCGTGGGCGGGCACGGCGGCGACGGCCAGGGCGGCGGTGAGCACGGCGCCGGCGAGGCGGCCGGGGAGGCGGGACATGGTTCTGCTCCTTGGGGTTCGTGCGGGGACGGTTCGGGGTTCGGGCGGGGACGGGCGGCCGGTGGTCCGGGCCGGTCGACCCGGGCGGGTCAACCGGCCCGGCGACAGGAGCCGGCCGGCCCGACCCAGGTCGGGCTGGACCAGGCCCACTGGTCGTTCACCTGCCGGACCCGCACGTGGTAGAAGTCCCCGTCGCCGTCCGGGCGTTCGTCGGTCAGCTCGAAGTCGGCGGTGGCCTCCCGGTCGGGCACGGCCCGGTCGAAGCGGTAGGCGCCGGAGACGAACCCGCCGGTGAAACCGGTCCGCGCGCCCGCCAGCAGCTCGCCGACGGCGTGGGCCGTCTCGACGCCGTTGACGACGGCGACCAGCCGCGTCCGCGCGTCGCCCTCGACCCGCAGGGAGAAGCCCTGGGTGCTGTCGGTGGCCGTGTTGGGGTTGCCGTCGGTGACGGTCCGCAGCCGGACCTCGCCCGGCCCGGTGCGCTCCCAGGCGGACGGCCGGTAGGTGTCCGGCTCGGCCTCCGCCGGCGCGACCGTCTCCGGCCCGCGTAGCCGGGGCTGGACGTCCAGCAGCCGGCCGCCCTCGACCCGCAGCCGGACGTCCCAGCGGACCTGCTCGCCGCGCCGGCCCCAGCCGACCGCGAAGCCCAGGGTGCCGGTGAAGGCGTCCGCCGTCCCGGCCCCGGCGAGGAGTTCGGGCCGGCTGACCCGGTGGATCGGGACGCCGCCCCGCAGCACCTCCACGTGGTCGAGCGCGTCCCGGCCCCGCACGGTGACCCGGATCCGGCGCCGGTCGGCCGAGGCGGCCTCGGCGCCCATCGGCGCGCCGTTCACGGAGGTGGCGAGCAGGATGCGGTCGCCGGTGATCGCGTAGGTGCGGCGCTGCTGGACGGCGTTCCAGATCCCGTCCCGGGTCAGCTCCGGCGCCCAGACCGCCACCCGGCCGTGTCCGTGGCTGCCGGGGAAGGCGCTGTGGTGGTCGGTGGAGCCGATCAGCCCGAAGCGGTGGCCCAGGCGCAGGCCGTGGACGGCCGTCCCGGCGGCGGCGCGAGGGCCCATGGTGTGCAGGTAGGTGCGCGGCGCCTCGTCGGATTCGGCGCAGCCGTGCATCGACACCATCTCCACCACCGGGGCGAACTCCTCGGTGTAGGAGGCCCAGTCGATGCCGCGGCGGGCCGGCCCGTAGCCGATGTGGTGCGGCAGGGCCCAGGTCCGCACGCCCCGCGCGGCGAGCGTCCGCAGCCGGGCGCGCAGCTCGTCCAGGTCGGCCGCCCGGATGATCTCGCCGCGCGGGCCGTCGAAGTACACGCAGTGGTCGCCGTACGCGAGGCTGTGCCACTCGAAGGACTGGAAGGTGACGAAGCGGCCGTCCTCGTGGGCGGCGGCGGTGACGTCCTGGACGTGGTCCCAGAGCCGGGCCAGCCGGGCGAAGCCCTCGGTGTGGTAGTCGACCAGGCTCGCCAGCTCGGGGGTGCGTTCGGGCAGGTCGGGCCACCAGCCGTGGCCGGTGACGCTGGCGAAGTCGAGCTGGAGCCGGGCGTTGGCGTAGGCGTCCTCGATGCTCCCGTGGCCGTAGCTGATGCCGCAGTGGTTGTGGAGGTCGCCGACGTACAGGCCCAGGCCGGCGTAACCGGGCGCGTCGGTGGTGGGGGCGGTCATCGGGGCTGGGCTTCCTCGGGGTCGCGGGCGGCGATGTTTGATCGACTGTGAGAAGAAGCTAGCCGCGATCTCCCCGGGGCGGTCAAGGGCCGGGCGTTCGGTGTCGCGTGATCGCCATCGGGCGAAACACGGGCTTCACAGAAGATCAGCTGGTGGAAGCGGCGAAGAGCCGGTCAGCGGGTCGAGTGAGGCCCGGTACGACCGGCCCGGACTTTTGATCGATCTGATAGAAACTTCTCCGATCCTCGGCGACAACCCCGCCTCCCCTCCCCTAGGACGGTCCCGATGCCGCACTCCGCCCCGCCCGCCGCGCCCGACCTGGGCGGCTCCCACCTGGTCCGCGCACCCGAGCGCCCCGAGCCCGGCTACTGGGCCGGCTGCCCGAGCGTCCGGTACGAACCGGACCTCGACCGCTTCCTGCTCACCTACCGCGAGCGCCGTCCGCGCGGCACGGCGGACGGCCTCGACCGGGGCTGGCGCTGCGCCGTCGCCGAGAGCACCGACGGCGTCGCCTTCGACGACCTGTGGTCGGTCCGGCGCGACGAGCTCGGCTCCCCGTCGATGGAGCGCCTCGCCCTGCTGCGCCGCGGGGACGGCTACCTGCTCCACCTCAGCTACGTCGACCCGGCCGACAACCGCTGGCGGGTCGACGCCCTGCGGGCCGACTCCCCGGGATCGTTCGACCTCGCCGCCCGCACCCCCGTGCTCACCGCCGCGGGCACCGGCACCGAGGGCGTCAAGGACCCGTACCTGCTCGACACCGGGGACGGCGTGCACCTGTTCACCACCGTCTCCCGCGCCCGGCCGTTCACCCCCGAGGAGCGGTCCCGTGCCCACGCCGACGCCGACATCCACACCACCGGCCTCACCGTCCAGCCCACCGCGCTCGCGGTGTCCCCGGACGGGCTGCGCTTCACCGCCCCGCCCGGCCGGGCCGCCGAGGTCCTGGACGTCGGCCCGGCCGGCGCCTGGGACGGCTACGAGTCCCGGATCACCGCCGTCCTCCCGGACGGCCGGGGCGGCTGGCTCGCTCTGTACGACGGCTCGTCCGACGCCGCCGGCAACTACGAGGAGCGCTGCGGCCTCGCCGCCTCCGCCGACCTGCGCGACTGGCGGCGCCTGACCCCGGACGGCCCCTGGCTGGACGTCCGGTACGCCGACCTCGTCCCGGCCCGCGGCCGCTGGTACCTCTACTACGAGCGGAGCCGCCCGGACGGCGCCCACGAGCTGCGGGTGGCCGTCCTCGACGAGTTCGCCGGAGTCCGCCCCGACGGCGGCTGCGCCGCACCGGACCTCGGCTGACCGGCGGGCCGAAGGCCGGTCCCGGCGGCGGGGGCGGGGTCGGCGGCGGGGGCTCGGCGGTGTCCCGGGCCGGCTCACCCGCCCGAGGCGGCGGCCTCCGCGAGAGCCTCCAGGACCGGCCGGATCAACGGGTGACCATCGGCCCCCGCCCGGACGGCCGCGAAGACCCGACGGGTGGCCAGCTCGCTGTCCACCGGACGCACCGCGACCCGCCCCAGATCGACACCGCGCAGGGCCGAGCGCGGCACCAGCGCCACCCCGAGGCCCGCCGAGGCGAGCGCGACCACGGCCCGGAAGTCGTCCGAGGAGTGCAGCACCCGGGGCTGGAACCCGGCGTGCTCACAGGCCAGCAGCACCACGTCGTGGCAGGGGTTGCCCGGGTAGGGGCCGATCCAGGGCTCGTCGGTCAGCGCGGCGACGGCCAGCGGTCCGGACTCGGCGGCCAGCCGGTGGTCCAGCGGCAGCACCGCCTCGAAGGGCTCGGCGTACAGCGGCACCCTGGTCAGCCGGGCGTCGTCGGCGCGCGGGGCGCCCCGGTACTCGACGGCCACCGCGAGGTCGGCCCGGCCGTCCAGGACCATCGGCAGGCTGGCGTCGCCCTCGGCGTCCAGCACCTTGAGCCGCACCCCGGGCGCGTGCCCGGCGAGCAGGCCCACGGCGGGGGCGAGCACCGAGGCGATGGCGGTCGCGAAGGAGGCGACGGTGACCTCCCCGGAGACGCCCGCGCTGTACGCGGCGAGGTCGGCCTCCGCCCGTTCCAGCTGGGCGAGCACCACGTCGGCGTGGCCCAGCAGGATCTCCCCGGCGGCCGTCAGCCGCACCCCCCGGCCCTCCCGGGCGAGCAGGTGGTGGCCGGTCTCGTGCTCCAGGGCGGCCAGCTGCTGGGAGACCGCGGAGGGGGTCAGGTAGAGGGCCGCCGCCGCGGCGGTCACGGTCCGGTGGTCCGCCACGGCCCGCAGGGTCCGCAGCCGTCGTGCGTCGATCACGGGCCAATTCTGCCAGCGCGGCGCGGCCGACCGTCTGCGGAGCCGGGAGGAGCGGCGGCGGGGGTTTCGGCCGCGAGCACCACCGAGAGCGCATTTCCGGACGAGATCCGTCCCGGTCGTTGACCGCCCGGCGGGCCCGGCGCTTGGCTCTGTCCCACCGGGCCGCGGGGGTCGAGGGCCCGGCACCGTCATCAGGGGAGGATGATCCATGACCACCGCACGCACCCGCCGCCGACTCGCCCGCACCGCCGCCGTCCTGGTCGCCGCCGCCGTGGCCGGGGCCGCGATGCCCGCCGCCGAGGCCAGGCCGCCCAAGGGCGACACCGCCCGGGTCAGCGAGACCTCCAAGGGCGAGCCGCTGAACGGGGCCTCCTTCGCCCTCGGGCTGAGCGGCGACGGCCGACTGGCCCTGTTCTCCTCGTGGGCGACCAACGTGCTGCCCGGCGGCGCCGGGTCCGCGGGCGACGTGTACGTGCGCGACCTGCGCAACGGCCACCTGGAGCGGGTCAGCGTCGCCGACGACGGCTCCTCGCTGGACGGCGGCAGCTACACCGGGGCGATCAGCGGCAACGGCCGGTACGTGGCGTTCGTCAGCGACGCGGGCAACGTGGTGGCCGGGCAGGTCAAGCACCCGACCGACGTCTTCGTCCGGGACCGCTGGACGGGGCACACCGAGCTGGTCACCGCCGGCGACGGCACCTCCGGCGCGGGCGACGACCAGAGCAACCGCAACGCCCTCGACGCCGCCATCAGTGGCGACGGCCGGTACGTGGTCTACGCCTCCGACCGCACCGACCTGGCCCCCGGCGTGCGCCGCGGCAAGTTCAACGTCTTCGTCACCGACCGCTGGACCCACACCACCAGGGTGGTCACCACCGGTGCCGACGGCACTCCGGCCGACAACAACTCCTACCGCCCGACGATCAGCGCGGACGGCGGCGTCATCGGGTTCAGCTCGCGGGCGGGCAACCTGCTCCCGGCCGACCAGGCCCCGCCCGCCGCCCTCGCCGCGGACACGGCCGGCGCCGACGACACCCCCGACGCCGCCGGCGGCGCGCCCGCCCCGCGGACCGCCGGCGCCGCCGCCATCCGCGCCTACCCGTACTACGTCTGGGACGCCCGTACCGGGAGGACCACGGCCGCCAGCTACGACGAGGCCGGCGAGTTCACCGCGGCCGGCACCGACGGCCGGATCAGCCCGTCCGGCCGCTACGCGACCTACACCGTCTTCGAGGACGGCGGTCGCCCCGGCTCGCACGGCGTCCACACGGACGTCTACGTCCGCGAGCTGGCCACCGGCAGGACCACCAAGGTGAGCAAGCCGCTGTCCGGCGCCACCAACCGCGACTCCTCCTCCGACCCGGTGATGCCGCTCGGCGACCGCTGGGTGTACTTCAGCTCGGACGTCGCCGACCTGGTCCCCGGCGACACCAACGGCAAGGCCGACGTCTTCCGCCACGACCTGGAGACCGGCCGCACCGAGCGGATCACGCTCACCGCGGACGGCTCGCAGAGCGACACCGACGCCCGCTGGCCGCAGGTCGACGCCGGCAACACGACGCTGTTGTTCAGCGCCGACGACGGCAACCTGGTGCCGGGCGGCGCCAACACCGTCCAGGACGTCTTCCGGCGCCGCCTGTGAATCCCTGACTCCCTTGCGGGATACGCCTGTTGACGTATTTCCCGACGGGATCACCCCCGGCCGTTGACCCCCGCCCCTCCCGGCGGTTGGCTCTGCGGGAGCCCGCCGCCGGGAGGGAGCCCGGCCGGGCGGCCCCAGGGGAGGACGATCCATGACCACCGCACGCACCCGCCGATGGCAGGCCCGCACCGCCGCCGTCCTGATGGCCGCCGCCGTGGCCGGGGCCGCGATGCCCGCCGCCGAGGCCAAGCCACCCAAGGGCGACACCGCCCGGATCAGCGAAACCCCCAAGGGCGAGCAGCTCGACGGGAGTTCGTCCGCGCTCGGGCTGAGCGACGACGGCCGCTTCGCCCTGTTCACCTCGGCCGCCACCGACCTGCTGCCGGGGGCCGGCACCCCGAACTCGGACGAGGTGTACGTCCGGGACCTGCGCAACGGGAAGGTCGAACGGGTCAGCGTCGCCGCCGACGGCTCCCGGCTCAACGCCCCCACCTCGGACGCCTCGATCAGCGGCGACGGCCGCTACGTCGCCTTCAGCACCAGCGCCACCAACGTCGTCCCCGGCCAGGTGGCGCACCCCAGCGACGTCTTCGTCCACGACCGCTGGACCGGAAGCACCGAACTGATCACCGCGGACGTCCCCGGCAGCGGGAGCGGGAACAACGGCTACTCCGACCACCCGACCCTGAGCCGGGACGGCCGCTACGTCGCCTACGCCTCCAGCCGCACCGACCTCGCCCCGGGCCAGAGCGGGCGCTACTTCAACATCTTCTTCGCCGACCGCCGGACCGGCACCACCAGACTGGTCACGCCCGGCACGGACGACGAGCCCGCCAGCAACACCTCCTACAACCCGATGATCAGCGCGGACGGCTCCACCATCGGTTTCGCCTCCCGGGCCGGCAACCTGCTACCCCGGCCCCCGGTCCCGACGGAGCCCGCCGCCCCGGAACCCACCGGTGGCGCGGCGCCGCTCTCGGCTCCCCGTTTCTACCCCTACTACGTGTGGAAGGCCGACACCGGCACGATCTCCGGCGCCAGCGTGGACGACGAGGGGCGGCTGCGCGGCGTCAGCGTCGGAGCCCGGCTCAGCCGTGACGGACGCTACGCCCTCTTCGGCCTACCGGTCCGCCTCGCGCCCAACTCCTACCGCTACCGGATGGACCTGTACGCCAGGGAACTCGCCACCGGCAGGCTCACCCAGCTGAACGCCTTCCTGCCGGGCACCACGACGACCGAGAGCGCCTACAACCCCGTCCTCGCCGACGGCCGATGGGCGTACTTCGATTCCGCCGCCGACAACCTGGTGCCCGACGACACCAACGGCGTCAGCGACGTCTTCCGCCGTGACCTGTGGACCGGCCGGATCGAGCGGGTCAGCCTCACCCGGGAGGGCGGCCAGAGCGACACCGCCGCCGGGAACCCCCGGGTCCACGAAGGCGGCGGCACGGTCCTCTTCGACGCCGGGGACGGCAACCTGGTGCCGGGCGACACCAACGGCGCCACCGATGTCTTCCTGCGCCGCCTGTGACCTCCTGACTCCCGTTCCGCACAAGCCTGTTGACACCCATTTCGCCGCGACCGCACACACGCGCCGCCCCCACCCCTCCCGGCGGCCGGCTCCGCGGGAGCCCGCCGCCGGGAGGGAGCCCGGCCGGGCGGCCCCAGGGGAGGACGATCCATGACCACCGCACGCACCCGCCGATGGCAGGCCCGCACCGCCGCCGTCCTGATGGCCGCCGCCGTGGCCGCCGCCGCGATGCCCGCCGCCGAGGCCAAGCCACCCAAGGGCGACACCGCCCGGATCAGCGAAACCCCCAAGGGCGAGCAGCTCGACGGTCCGTCGAGGGCCCTCGGGCTGAGCGACGACGGCCGCTCCGCCCTGTTCACCTCGGCCGCGGCCAACCTCCTGCCCGGGCCGGGCACCCCGAACTCGGACGAGGTCTACGTACGGAACCTGCGCAACGGGCACATCGAGCGGGTCAGCGTCGCCGACGACGGTTCCCGGCTCAACGCCCCCACCACCGAGGCCTCGATCAGCGGCGACGGCCGGTACGTGGCCTTCAGCACCACCGCCACCAACGTGGTGCCCGGCCAGCCGGCCCACGGCAGCGACGTCTTCGTCCGCGACCGCTGGACCGGGCACACCGAACTGGTCACCGCCGCCGCCCTGCCCGGCACCGGCGACCAGAGCGCCGCCGACGCCCTCACTCCCGGCATCAGCGGGGACGGGCGCTACGTCGCCTACGTCTCCAACCGCACCGACCTCGCCCCCGGCCCGGTGAAGAACGGCATGAACAACATCTACGTCACCGACCGCTGGACCCACACCAGCCGGCTCGTCACCGTCGGCGCGGCCGGCGCGCCGGCCGACAAGGAGTCCCTCAACCCGACGATCAGCGCGGACGGCTCCACCGTCGCCTTCACCTCCAAGGCCCGGAACCTGCTCCCGGCCGATCCCGCCGAACCGGACCCCGACGACGGGTCCGCGCCCGAACCCGAAGCCCCCGGTCTGGCGAGCGGGCCCCGCTCCTACCCCACCTACGTCTGGAGGGCCACCACCGGCACGATCGCCGGCGCCAGCCTGAACGAAGCCGGGGCACTCGAAGACAGCCGCTACGCCCGGATCAGCCCGGACGGCCGCTACGCCGTCTACAGCCTCGCGGAGGACGCCGCCGGGATGCCCGGCCACGGCGGCGCCCGGTGGGACCTGTACGTCCACGAGCTGGCCACCGGCAAGGTCACCCCGGTCAACCCCGAGGTGTCGGGCAAGGAACCGAAGGGGCACACGACCAGCGGCGTCATGACGGCCGACAGCCGCTGGGTCTACTTCGACTCCGGCATCGACTTCCTGGTCCCCGGCGACACCAACGGCGTCTACGACGTGTTCCGCCGCGACCTGTGGACGGGCCGGATCGAACGGGTCAGCCTCACCCGGGACGGCGAGCAGAGCAACGCCTCGGGCAGCGTCCCGTTCGTGGACGCGAGCGGCGACACGGTGGTCTTCAGCGCCTACGACGGCAACCTGGTTCCAGGAGACACCAACGGCTTCGAGGACGCCTTCCTGCGCCGCCTGTGATGCCCTGACTCCCCTGCCGCGTAGGCCTGTTGGCGTATTTTTCGCCAAGCTCGCCCCGGCCCGTTGACCCTCCGGCCCTCCCGGCGATTGGCTCTGCGAGAGCCCGTCGCCGGGAGGGAGCCCGGCCGGGCGATCACAGGGGAGGCAGCATGACCCGCACCACCAGGACCACCCGCGGCCGGTGGCCGGCGCTCGGCGGCAGCGTGCTGGCCGCGGGCGCCCTGCTCGCCGTCACCGCCGCGCCCGCCCAGGCCGGCCCGCCGCCCCGCGGCACCGTCCGGGTCAGCACCGGGGCGAACGGCGCCGCGCCCGACGACGAGTCCTTCAGCCTGGGCGTCAACGCCGACGGCCGCTACGCGCTGTTCGGCTCCTGGGCCACGAACCTGGTGCCCCAGCCCGCGAAGGGCGGACGCGACGTCTACCTGAAGGACCTGCGGACCGGCCGTGTCGAGCGGGTCAGCCTGGCGGACTCCGGCGAGGGACAGGCCGGCTGGTCCGAGGAGGCCGCGATCAACGCCGACGGCCGCTACGTCGCCTTCGTCAGCAACGGCGAGGACGTGGTGCCCGGCATGCAGGTCAAGGGACGCACCGAGGTGTACGTCCGGGACCGGAGGACCGGCCGCACCGAGCTCGTCAGCGGCGGGCTCACCTCCACCGATCCCGACCGGTTCCACTACTCCTACGCGCCCTCGATCAGCGCCGACGGCCGGTACGTCGCCTTCGTGTCCTCCCGGAAGGACCTGGACCCGACCGTCGTGGACCCGGAGCCGGAACCCGAGCCCTCGCTCGCCAGGCCCTACACGTTGAAGCTCAACGTCTACCTCACCGACCGCTGGACCCACACCACCCGGCTGGTCACGCGCGACGCGTCCGGCAAGCCCGGCGAGAGCGCCTCCTTCCACCCGAAGCTCAGCGCGGACGGCCGCACCATCGGGTTCGGCTCCCTCTCCGACCTGCTGCCGCCCGAGCAGTCCCCCACCGCCGCGGCCGCCGCGCCCGCCGACGTGGACCTGCCCCCGGGCGCCGAGGCGCACCCGCCCGCAGGGGCCCGGCCGAACCTGGCCCTGCCGACGACCGCCGTCTACTACACGTACGACGTGGCCTCGGGGAAGCTCTCGCCGGCGAGCTTCGACCTCAACGGCTCGCTCGCCTACGCGGCCTTCGACGCCACGATCAGCCCCGACGGGCGGCTGGCGGTCTACGCCCTGCCCGAGCCCGGCGGCTCGACCGGCGGCCACCGCTACCACACCGTGCTCCACGTCCGGGACCTGCGGACGGGCACCGTGACGAGGGTCAGCGGCGGCCTGCCCGGCACGAGTTCGGTCGGCTCCTCCGGCCACGGCTCGGTCACCGCCGACAACCGCTGGCTCTACTTCGAGTCCGCCGCCGACAACCTGGTCGCGGGCCCGCAGCACCCCGGCTGGGACGTCTACCGCCAGGACCTGCGCACCGGCCGCACCGAACGGGTCTCCACCGCGCCGGACGGCTCGCTCGGCAACGGCTCGTCGAAGCAGCCGTTCGTGTCCGGGTCCGGCAGGACCGTGGTGTTCGAATCGTCCAGCGGCAACCTGGTCGCGGGCACCGACGCCCCGGCGGCCGAGGGCTACCAGGTCTTCGCCAAGCCCGCCCGGAGCCGCCCCGGCGGCCACGACCGGACCGCCGGTGACGACCGGGGAGCGGTCGGCCGGGGAGCGGCCGACGACCAGGGCGAGGACCAGGGCGAGGACCAGAACGGCTGACCCCGGCGGAACCGGGCCGGAACCCCGACGGGGGCGGGACACCGGCGGGGGCCGGCGTCCCGCCCCCGTCGAGGGAGGGTGGGGCAGGTGGCTGGTGAGCCGTGCGGTACCCCCAGGTAGGAGAAGCCGATCACACCCACGCCCCG
>NZ_JBVITE010000024.1:2972-101431 GCF_055575155.1 Kitasatospora sp. NPDC034533 | reverse complement strand
CGAGGGCAACCGACTGAAAGCCATACCCGGCGTCTCTGGGCCTCAGGACCATACGACTGGCCCGTCCAACCCATCAACAACGTAGGACCGACTGACCCGGTGAACGCGCAGGGGCCCGTCCGGATCGGACGGGCCCCTCCGCGTTCGCGGACGTCGGCGCGGTTCGCGGACGTCAGCGCGAGCGGCGCGACAGCCGCTCGACGTCCAGCAGGACCACCGCGCGTGCCTCCAGCTTCAGCCAGCCCCGGCCGGCGAAGTCGGCGAGCGCCTTGTTGACCGTCTCGCGGGAGGCGCCGACCAGCTGGGCCAGCTCCTCCTGGGTGAGGTCGTGGGCGACGTGGATGCCCTCCTCGGACTGCACGCCGAAGCGGCGGGAGAGGTCCAGCAGGGCCTTGGCGACGCGGCCGGGCACGTCGGAGAAGACCAGGTCGGACATCACGTCGTTGGTCCGGCGCAGGCGGCGGGCGATGGCCCGCAGCAGCGCGATGGAGACCTCCGGGCGGGCGTGCAGCCAGGGCTGGAGGTCGCCGTGGCCCAGGCCCAGCAGCTTGACCTCGGTCAGCGCGCTGGCGGTCGCGGTGCGCGGGCCCGGGTCGAAGAGCGACAGCTCGCCGATCATCTCGCTGGGGCCGAGCACGGCCAGCATGTTCTCGCGGCCGTCCGGCGAGGCGCGGTGCAGCTTGACCTTGCCCTCCGCGACGACGTACAGCCGGTCGCCCGGGTCGCCCTCGTGGAACAGCGACTCACCACGGGCGAGGGTGACCTCGGTCATGGAAGCGCGCAGCTCGCCGGCCTGTTCGTCGTCGAGTGCCGCGAAGAGTGCGGCGCGCCGCAGAACGTCGTCCACGTGCTTCCTCCTTCTCGGCCGTTCGGCGGGTGGGCCGTCCGGCGCAAGTTCCGATCAGTGTTCTGCGTCACCAAGCATGGCGCATGTCGCTCCGATCATATGAGGAGGGGGTGTGCCGAGGTGTGCCGTGCGGGGCCATTCGTACCGGCGGGGCGCCGGGCGGGGCCGGTGGCGGGAGCCCGCGGGCACCCCCTGGTCGAACCTCCGTCCGCCCCGATCGAACGGGCGACCGCCCGCCGTGGTACGGGTGCGCGGCACGGTGCGGCGGTGCCCGTGGGCGCCCGCGGATGCCCGTGGACGCCCGTCAGGCGTAGAACTTCAGCAGCTCCGGGGCCAGCACCTCGGCCGCCACCTCGTGGGTCTGGCCGTCCAGCGTCCGGTACTCCGCGCCCGGCACGGCCGCCGCCACCGCGCGGGCCGGGGCCCGCAGGGTCTCCGGGCTGGCGCCGCCGTCCAGGACCAGGGTCGGCACCGTGACCGTGGCCAGCAGGTCGACCGGGACGACCGCGCCGGTCCGGTCGCCGAGCGCCGCCGCGTCGTACGCCAGGGTCGGCGCGACCGCCTCGAACGCCGGCCACATCGGCGCGCCGCGCATCCCGGCCACCATCTCGGCCGGCGCCCCGGCGAACATCATGAGGGCGGCGACGGCGTCCCCGTGCCGGCCCTCGGCCAGCGCCGCCGTCAGCTCGGCGACGTACGCGCCGAAGCGCTCCCGCTGCGCCTCCTCGGTGCTGAACGGCACCTCGTAGACGGCGAGCCGGGCGATCCCGACGTTCGCGGCGGCGGCCCGCAGGGCGAGCGCGCCGCCCGAGGAGACGGCGAGGACGTGGGCCGAGCCGCCCGCGGCCGCGATGACGGCGGCCAGGTCCTCGATCTCGCGCTCCACCGCGAACGGCGCGGTGTCCCCGCTGCCGCCGCGTCCGCGCCGGTCGTAGGTCCACACGGTGTGGTGCGCCGCCAGCTGCTCGGCGATCGCGGCGCCCGGCCCCATGCCGCGGTGGCACAGCGCGCCGTCGACCAGGACGACCGCCGGGCCGGAGCCGGTCACGGAGCAGGCGAGGACGGTGCCGTCGGTGGAGACCACGGTGCTCATGGATGTTCCTTCCGTCGTACGAGTCGGTCGCAGGGGTAGACCGGCGTTCGCCGCCGAACTCATCGCTCCGGCCGGAATTCTTTTCCGGAGCCTCGGGGGCCCCGGAGCTTGCGAGCCCCGGAGGCCTCGGTGGGAGGTGCGGGCGGAACGTCAACAGGGCGCCCACGAAGGGAAACCACGCTCGGCGCGCGGGCGCACGGGGGCGCTCGCGGGGTGCTCACCTACCTGCCGTTCCCGCTCTTCGGCGGGCCTGGGCAGGCATCCCCGGCTCGCTCGCCGGATCGGTGCTGCTGTGATCGTCGCGCCGCCGCGCTCCTGGCCGCTGTTGGTCGCTCTGGTGGCCGCCCGGTAACCGTTCTGCGCGGCCCTGGGCAGGGACCCCGGCCAGGGCGTCATTCGTCGGTGTTCAGGGCCGGTTCCGCGGCCGGGGCGTCCTTGCCGAGGAATCCGAGCGCACGGGCGGAGAAGGCGGCGCGCAGGTGGGCCGGTCGCACCAGTCCGGTGAGGACCAGCGTCCGGCACCCGGGGAGCTTCTCGTGCAGGTCGGCCGCCGCCCGCAACCCGCAGCCCGTCCAGCCCGGGCAGGTCGATGTCGATCACCGCGACGTCCGGACGGACCTCCAGGGCCGTCGGCACCACCAGGCCCCCGCGGTCCACGTCGGCGACGACCTCCAGGTCCTCCTCGTACGCGAGCAGGGCCATCAGCGCGCCGCGCACCATGCTCATGTCCTCGGCCGGCAGGACCCCGATCATCCGTACTCTCCCCCGTCAGGTGATGGTCACGGGCGGACTTCAGTGGACAACAGGCCCTGCCGGAGCCGGTTTCCGTGCTTGATCGGCCCCGAGCGGTCCGCCGGTCGGCGTAGCCTTCGTGCATGGCACAGAGCAAGGTCCGGAAGGCCGCGGCGGAGCAGCCGGTGGCGAAGAAGGCGGCGGTGAAGCCGAGGAAGCCGGAATCGCACCTGGCGATGGTGCGGCGGGCCCGGAGGATCAACCGCGAGCTGGCGGAGCTGTACCCGTACGCGCATCCGGAGCTGGACTTCGAGAACCCCTTCCAACTGCTGGTGGCCACCGTGCTGTCGGCGCAGACCACCGACCTGCGGGTGAACCAGACCACCCCGGCGCTGTTCGCGAAGTACCCGACGCCGGAGGACATGGCGGCGGCGAACCCGGAGGAGCTGGAGGAGGTCATCCGGCCCACCGGTTTCTTCCGGAACAAGGCGAAGTCGTTGATCGGCCTCTCGATAGCGCTGCGCGACCGGTTCGACGGCGAGGTCCCCGGCAGACTGGACGACCTGGTGACCCTGCCCGGCGTCGGCCGCAAGACCGCCAACGTCGTCCTCGGCAACGCCTTCGGAGTCCCCGGCGTCACCGTGGACACCCATTTCGGGCGGCTGGCCCGGCGGTTCGGCTGGACCACCGAGGAGGACCCGGTGAAGGTCGAGGCGGTCGTCACCGAGATCTTCCCGAAGTCGGAGTGGACGATGCTCTCGCACCGGGTGGTCTTCCACGGCCGCCGGATCTGCCACTCCCGCAAGCCCGCCTGCGGCGCCTGCCCGATCGCGCCGCTCTGCCCCTCCTACGGCGAGGGGGAGACCGATCCGGAGAAGGCACGCAAGCTCTTGAAGTACGAGATGGGCGGTCAGCCCGGGCAGCGGCTGCGGCCGCCCGCCGACTTCCCCGGCGAGGCCGCCGCCCGCGCGGACGCCGCGGCCCACCACGGACGGGTCGCGGACCTGGCGGTGGAGGCATGAGCGAGCCGAGCGTGGCCCGGGGCATCGAGTTGGACGGCCTGCCGGACTGGCTGGAGCCGGTCCGGGTGGCGGCCGAGCGGGTGCTGCCGGAGCAGCTGAGCCGCTTCCTGCCGCCGGCCGAGGGCGGTCGCCCGGCCGCCGTGCTGATGCTGTTCGGCGAGGGGCCGGACGGGCCGGACCTGCTGCTGATCGAGCGGGCCCGCTCGCTGCGCTCGCACGCCGGTCAACCGTCCTTCCCGGGCGGCGCGCTGGACCCGGAGGACGGTGACCCGAAGGGCCCCGGCCCGATCGCGGCGGCACTGCGCGAGGCCGAGGAGGAGACCGGACTGGACCCGGCCGGGGTGCAGGTGTTCGCGGAGCTGCCCCGGCTGTACATCCCGGTGAGCCGCTTCGTGGTGACCCCGGTGCTCGGCTGGTGGCGCGAGGAGTCGCCGGTGCGCCCGGTGGACGAGGCCGAGACCGGCGCGGTGTTCCGGGTGCCCATCGCGGAGCTGGCCGACCCGGCGAACCGGGTGCGGCTGCGCCAGCCGTCCGGGCTCCTCGGACCGGCCTTCTCGGTCGCCGGGCGGCTGGTCTGGGGATTCACCGCCGGGGTGATCGACCGGGTGCTGCACCACAGCGGCCTGGAGCTGCCCTGGGACCAGTCCCGGATCGTCGACCTCCCGGACGACGCGCTGGCCCTGGTCCAGGGCGACCTCGAACACTCCCGGGCCCTGCCGGGCGCCGACGCCGACGCTTCGTGACCGATCGTCGGCGCCTCCGGCCCGCGGCGCGTGGGAGGGTGTCCGGGTGAACGTCCTGGATGTGCTGCTGATCGCCGCGGCCGTGGCATTCGCCGTGTCGGGCTACCGGCAGGGCTTCGTGGTCGGCGTGCTCTCGCTGGTGGGCTTCCTCGGCGGCGGCCTGCTGGCCGTCGAGCTGCTGCCGCTGCTGCTGCTCGACCACATCGGCCCCGGCACCACGGCCTCGGTGGTCGCCGTCGTGGTGGTGATCGTCCTGGCCGCGATCGGCCAGGCGATCACCGCGCACTTCGGCTGGAAGCTGCGCGGGCACATCGGGCGCCGCCCGGCCCGGGTGCTGGACGCGACCGGCGGCGCCGTGGTGAACGTCGTCTCGATGCTGCTGGTGGCCTGGCTGATCGGTTCGGCACTGGCCGGGGCCTCGCTCCCGACGGTCTCCCGGCAGGTCCGCTCCTCGTCGGTCCTCGGCGGGGTGCAGAACGCGCTGCCCAGCGACGCGCCCAACTGGTTCTCGGACTTCTCCAAGGTGCTCGCCCGCAACGGCTTCCCCCAGGTCTTCAACCCCTTCGAGCACGAGCCGATCACCCAGGTCGACAGCCCCGACCCGGCACTGGCCGCCAGCCCGGCGGTGGCGCGGGCCCGGCAGAGCCTGGTCAAGGTGGTCGGCACGGCGACCTCCTGCGGCAAGACCCTGGAGGGCAGCGGCTTCGTCTTCGCCCCGCACCGGGTGATGACCAACGCCCACGTCGTCGGCGGGGTCAGCGAGCCCACCGTGCAGATCGGCGGCGTCGGCCAGCTGTACGACGCGACGGTGGTCCGCTACGACTGGCAGCGCGACATCGCCGTCCTGGACGTGCCCAAGCTGAACGCGCCGGCGCTCTCCTTCGCGGGCGAGGCGAAGACCAACGACAGCGCGATCGTGGCCGGCTTCCCGGAGAACGGTGCCTTCAACGTCCAGCCGGCCCGCATCCGGGGCCGGATCCAGGCCAACGGTCCCGACATCTACCACCGCGGCCAGGTGGTCCGGGACGTCTACTCGGTGCGTTCGCTGGTCCGTCAGGGCAACAGCGGCGGCCCGCTGCTCACTCCGGACGGCGAGGTGTACGGCGTGGTCTTCGCCAAGTCCCTGGACAGCGCGGACACCGGCTACGTGCTGACCGCGGCCGAGGTGCGCGAGGACGTCGAGCGGGGCGGAGCGGCTTCCGTCCGGGTGGACACCCAGGGCTGCGCGCTCTGACGCGGGGCGGTTCGGGAGCCCGTCTCGGGGCGCGGCGGGCGGGTGACGGGAGTGCGGCGGGGAGGCGTGGGAGGCCGGTCGCCGACCGCGCCGGGCCGGGCCGTCCGATATCCATCGAACCGTCAGGCTGCCCTGGTAGCCTCGGCCGCGCTCACCCGTTCGGCTCAATCGGGCGCCGTCCCGGAGTGGGCCCGACGGGAGGTCGTGGCAGTCCGATGATGGGTCACTCGCACGCGGTGAGCGGGGCGATGCTGTACGCGGCCTCGGCTCCCTTCCTGCCCCCGCTGCTGCTGCACACCACCCTGCAGCCCGCGGACATACTGATGGGCACGGTGCTGTGCGCGGGCGCGGCCCTGCTGCCGGACCTCGACCACCACGACGGCTCGATCGCCAACTTCCTCGGGCCGGTCTCCAAGGTGCTCTGCCGCTTCGTGGCCTGGGTCTCCGGCGGCCACCGGCACGCCACCCACTCGCTGCTGTTCGTCGCGCTGATGGGCGGCGGCACCTGGGCCGGGGTCACCTTCCTGGGCCGCAACTTCACCCTCGGTCTGACGTTCTTCCTGCTGGCGCTCGCGATCCGGGCCCTGCGGCTCTGCCCGCCGGGAGACGGCCCGGAGGCGTGGATCACCGTCATCGGCCTGGCCGCGCTGGGCACCTTCGGCATGAACACCTGGATGCCCAACTCGCCCGGCTGGCTGCCGTACGCGGTGGGCCTGGGCACGCTGGCGCACCTGCTCGGCGACTGCCTGACCAAGAAGGGCGCGCCGCTGCTCTGGCCGCACAAGGAGCGCTACGAGATCGTGCTGATCAAGCGCAGCGGCAACAGCGTCGAGACCAAGGTGCTGGTGCCGATCATGTCGGTCGCGACCTTCGTCCTGCTCTGGTTCACGGCGCTCTCGCCGACGATCGTGAACTGAACGGACGGTGACGCGGGTGGTCGGTGACCTGGGCGGAGGGTGAGCGGACCGAGCCGGTGAAACGGGTGGTCGGTGACCTGGGCGGTGGATGAGCGGACCGAGCCGGTGAAGCGGGTGGTCGGTGACCTGGGCGGAGGGTGAGCGGACCGAGCCGGTGAAGCGGGTGGTCGGTGACCTGAGCGGTGGATGAGCGGATCGAGTGGGTGGGCGGACCGAGCCGGTGAGATCGAACTGACCGGCGCTCACGAGGGGATGCGGCGCGAGGCCTCAGGTCTCGCGCCGCAGTCGTGCGCCCACCCAGCGGGCGCGCCGGCCGAGGATGCGCGGGATGCCGAGCTGCCGCCGTTCCGTGTGCTGACGGCCGTCCGGCCCGTCGAAGCCGAGGTCGTCCGCCCGGTCGGGGCGGTGGACGGAACGCTGAGGGCTGTTGTGGCTTCGGCCGCGCGGGGCGCCGCCGCTTTCGGGCATCCAACTCATACCGGAATGGATGCCCCTGGGCCGGTGGAGGTAACCGCCCGGGGCGCGCCGAAATTGGCCTATGCGGTTGTCATATGAGTTCAGTGTCAAGGGAGTTGGGACCAAAGGCCCCGTCCTGGGGGTCGCACGTCCGGCTCCGTGACGGCTCCGTCACGGTCCCGTCACACGGTCCGACGTGCGGTCCGTCGCCCGGTTCGCCGCGTGCCCCCGTTCGGCTCCGGGCAGGTCACTCCTTGTGACGGCCGACCCAGTCCAGCAGCTCGGCGGTGAACTCCTCCGGCGCTTCCTCGTGCGGGAAGTGCCCGACCCCCGGCAGCAGCCGCCAGCGGTACGGCGCGGCCACGTACTCGCCGCCGCCGAGCGCGGTGTGCGACAGCAGCACCGGGTCCGCCGCGCCCTGGACGTGCAGCGTCGGCGCGGTGATCGGCTTCTTCATCCGCCGGGCGAACTGGATGCCGTCCGGCCGGGCCATCGAGCGCAGCAGCCAGCGGTACGGCTCGATCGAGCAGTGCGCCGTGCTGGGGATCTGGATCGCCTGCCGGTACGCGTGCACCGAGGCCTCGTCCAGGCCGTTCGGGCCGGTCCAGGAGGCCAGGTAGCGGCCGACCAGCTCGGCGTCGTCGGCCACCAGCCGGCGTTCCGGTATCCACGGCCGCTGGAAGCCCAGGACGTGCTCGAAGGCGGCGAACTGCCGTCGGTCGGTCAGCAGCGCCCGGCGCAGGTCCCTCGGGTGCGCGGCGGAGACCACGGTCAGGCTCTGGATGACGGACGGGCGCATCACCGCCGCGACCCAGGCCAGCGTGCCGCCGGAGGCGTGCCCGACCAGGTGGGCCCGGCGCTCGCCGAGCGAGCGGATCACGCCGGTGATGTCCAGGGCGAGGTTGCCCGGGTCGTACCCGCGCGGGGTGCGGTCGCTGCCGCCGATGCCGCGCAGGTCGAGGGCCACCGCGCGGTAGCCGGCGTCGGCGAGCGCGGTCAGCTGGTGGCGCCACGCCCACCAGTACTCGGGCCAGCCGTGCACCAGCAGCACCAGCGGGCCGGAGCCCAGCTCGGCGATGTGGAAGCGGGCGCCGTTGGCCGCGAGGTCGCGGTGCGTCCACGGGCCGGGCTGCCGGATGTCCCAGGCCTCGCCACCCGCTGCCGGGGCCGCGCCGGGGGCCGCTTCGAGGGGTTCCCGTTCCCGGCTCCGCTCGGGCTCCGGTCCGGGCTCCCGGTCAGGCTCCCGCGCGGGGGCCAGGTCGGTGTCCTCGGGGGCGGTGCCGGGGCCTTCGGGGGTCGGGCCGGCGCCGGAGTCGGGGCCGGAGGCGGCGGGCGGCTGCGCGGGCACGGGCTTCTGGTCGAGCGGCATACCGAGAGCGTGTCACATCCGGGCGCCGGACATGTGCCCGGCACTCGTTGTCGGCGGGTCCCGGTGCCTGCGACGCGGGGCCGTCGACGCGCGCCGACTCCGGCGCGGGGCAGCCCGGCGAGCGGGGGCCGCCTGGCACCGGCCGCCCGGCGCGGGGGCCGCCCGGCGTGAGGCCGCCTGGCGCGGGGCCGTCGACGTCGGGGCCGCCGACCTCCTGCTTACGGGATGCGGCCGAGGGCCCGGTCGATCTCCTCCTTGGTGGCCGGGCGCGGCCGGGCGTTCTTCAGCACGTCGGCCGTCTTCTGCGCGCCCTCGATGGTGCGGACCGGCTTCTCGATCTTCTTGAACGAACGCCAGGCCAGCATCCCGAGCAGCACCGCGAGCAGCAGGTAGGCACCGGCCACGATCAGGAAGGACCAGCCCAGCGACAGGCCCAGCGCGTGGATGCCGAAGGCGGCCGCGGCGCTCAGCATCGGGATGGAGAACAGCGCCACCACGCCGGCGACGATCAGCGAGACACCGCCAGAGACGCCGCGCTTGACGTCCGCCCGGATCTCGGCCTTGGCGAGCGCGATCTCGTCGTGGACCAGCGCGGACAGGTCGGAGGTGGCCGCCGCGAACAGCTGCCCCACCGAACGCTCGCCCTCGTAGGGCGCCCGGCCGTTGCTGGACGGGTCTGCGGCTCCTGCGGGCATCAGCGGTTCTCCTCTGCGGCTGTACGGCGTGACGCCACCGCGGCTGTGCGGTTCCGGGGGCCGGTGGGGGTTCCGGAGGCGTCTGTGGGTTGTCGACAGCTCAGAATCATGCCCTTACCGGTCAGTCGCACACCACTCCGGGGCCCCGCCGGAGGGACGTGTCCCGGCAGCCGGGGTCCTTCGGCAGCCCCTCCGCGCGCTCGCCGGGAACCCGCCGGGAACCCGCGGTCGACCTGCGGGCGACCTGCGGGGACCCGGCCCGGGCCTTCGGGAGAGGCTCTGCGGGGCGGCTCAGGCGGGCCGTCCGGACCGGCCGGGGCCGGGCTCCCGGCCGGACCGCGGGTCGGCCTCCCGAGTGGGAGTCCGGCCGGGCTCCCGGTCGGTTCCGGGGGCGGGGTGGCGGTCCTCGCCGACCCGCGCCCGCCAGGCCGGGTCGTCCTCCTGGTAGACGTCCGGGATGCCGTCCCCGTCCACGTCCCGCTCCTCCTCCTCGCACAGCGCCCGGTAGTGCCGGTTGCGGAGCTTCAGCAGCACGGTGGCGACCGTCGCGCATATCAGCGAGCCGACCAGGACGGCGGTCTTGGCTCGGCTGGCGAGCGTCGGGTCGTCCGGGAAGGCCAGCTCGCTGATCAGCAGCGAGACGGTGAATCCGATGCCGGCCAGTACCGAGACGGCGAACATGTCCGCCCACTTGAGCTGCGGGTTCAGTTCGGCCTTGGTGTAGCGGGCGGTCAGCCAGGTGCCGCCGAACACGCCCACCGACTTGCCGACCAGCAGGCCGATCACGACGCCGATCGGGGTGGCCTGGGTGAACACCTCGCGCAGGGTCGGACCGGAGATCGCCACCCCGGCCGAGAACAGCGCGAACAGCGGGACGGCCAGGCCGGCCGAGAACGGGCGGACCAGGTGCTCGATGTGCTCGCCGGGGGAGTGCTGCTCGTCACCCTCCCGGTGGCAGCGCAGCATCAGGCCCATCGCGACGCCCGCCACCGTGGCGTGGATGCCGCTCTCGTGCATGAACGCCCAGGTGACGACGGCCAGCGGCACGAAGACGTACCACCCGTGGACGCCACGCCGGTGCAGGAACCAGAACAGCACCAGGCCGGCGAAGGCCAGGCCGAGCGCCCAGAACTTGATGCCGTGGCTGTAGAAGATCGCGATGATCAGGATCGCGATCAGGTCGTCGACCACCGCCAGGGTGAGCAGGAAGGCACGCAGCGCGGACGGCAGGTGGCTGCCGACCACGGCCAGCACGCCGAGCGCGAAGGCGATGTCGGTGGCGGTCGGGATCGCCCAGCCGCTGGGGTGCCCGCCGCCGCCGGAGTTCACGAGGGCGAACAGGATCGCGGGCAGCGCGACCCCGCAGACGGCGGCGACCACGGGCAGCAGCGCGGCACTGGGCGTGCGCAGCTCACCCGCGACGAACTCGCGTTTGAGCTCGATCCCGGCGACGAAGAAGAAGATCGCCAGCAGGCCGTCCTTGGCCCAGGTGGCCAGGGAGAGGTCGAGGTGCAGCGGGGCGGAGGGGCCGACGGTGTAGTCGAGCATGCTCCGGTACGCGTCCGGCCAGATGTTGGCCCAGATCAGCGCGATGGCGGCGGCGCCCAGCAGCAGCATGCCGCCGACCGTTTCGGTGCGCAGGGCGTCGGTGATGAAGGTGCGCTCGGGCAGTGAGAGCCGACCGAGGAATTGCCGGCGGCGGGTCGTCGGCTCGTGGACGGGCGGCTGGTCGGTCACGCGGACCTCCTGGGGCTGGGAGCGGCAACGGATGCACGGGTGGTGCAGTTGCCGACCAGACTTCCCGGCGCGCCCTGTGACGCCCGCGGTCCCGGTCAAGGGATCTTGATACGTCCCTAACAGTCTAACGGGAGTTCGGGTGACATCCGGATTGTCCTATTCAAGGACTTAAACCCTTCGAGCTGGTACTGCACCTCGGAGGAGCAGTGGCCTGCTGCCCGGGTGGGGTTTCTGGGGCCTGGGGGGCCTCGGCGCCCGGGTGGGGTCTCGGCGCCCGGGTGGGGTCTCGGCGCCTGGATGGGGTCTCGGCGCCCGGGTGGGGCCCTCGGCGCCCGGGTGGGGTCTCGGCGCCTGGGAGGGGTCTCGGCGCTCGGGAGGGGCCGATGAGACGGCTGTGCCCCGGACGGTGGTCACCGCCCGGGGCACAGCCGCTGTCTCAGAGGGTTCAGCCGTTGCCGTTGTCCGAGGACGGCAGCTGGGCCTGGATCTGGCTCATCACCGTGCTGTCGGCCAGCGTGGTGGTGTCACCGACCTCGCGGCCCTCGGCGATGTCGCGCAGCAGGCGGCGCATGATCTTGCCGGAGCGGGTCTTCGGCAGCTCGCCGACCACCTTGATCTGCTTCGGCTTGGCGATCGGGCCGAGCGTGCGGCCGACGTGCGCCCGCAGCTCCTCGACCAGCTCGGGGGTCTCGGCGACCCCGCCGCGCAGGATCACGAACGCGACGATGGCCTGGCCGGTGGTGGCGTCGGTGGCGCCGACCACCGCGGACTCGGCCACCGACGGGTGGCCCACCAGGGCCGACTCGACCTCGGTGGTGGAGATGTTGTGGCCCGAGACGAGCATGACGTCGTCCACCCGGCCGAGCAGCCAGATGTCCCCATCCTCGTCCTTCTTGGCACCGTCACCGGCGAAGTAGCGGCCCTCGAAACGCGACCAGTAGGTGTCGACGTAGCGCTGGTCGTCGCCCCAGATGGTGCGGAGCATGGACGGCCACGGCTCGGTGAGCACCAGGTAGCCGCCGGAGCCGTTCGGCACCTCGTTGCCCTCGTCGTCCATCACGGTGGCCGCGATGCCCGGCAGGGCGCGCTGGGCCGAGCCCGGCTTGGTCTCGGTGACGCCCGGCAGCGGGCTGATCATGATGGCGCCGGTCTCGGTCTGCCACCAGGTGTCCACGATCGGGCAGGTGCCGGCGCCGATGTGCTCGCGGTACCAGATCCAGGCCTCGGGGTTGATCGGCTCGCCGACGCTGCCCAGCACCCGCAGCGAGGACAGGTCGAACTTCGCGGGGATGTCGTCGCCCCACTTCATGAAGGTGCGGATCGCGGTCGGCGCGGTGTAGAGGATGGTCACGCCGTACTTCTGGACGATCTCCCAGAACCGGCCCTGGTGCGGGGTGTCCGGGGTGCCCTCGTAGATGACCTGGGTGGCGCCGTTGGAGAGCGGGCCGTAGACGATGTACGAGTGGCCGGTGACCCAGCCGATGTCGGCGGTGCACCAGTAGACGTCGGTCTCCGGCTTGAGGTCGAAGACGGCGTGGTGGGTGTAGCTGGCCTGGGTGAGGTAGCCGCCCGAGGTGTGCAGGATGCCCTTGGGCTTACCGGTGGTGCCCGAGGTGTAGAGGATGAACAGCGGGTGCTCGGCGTCGTGCGCCTCGGGGGTGTGCTCGGTGGACTGGCGCGCGGTGATCTCGTGCCACCAGACGTCACGGCCCTCGGTCCACGGGATGTCCTGCCCGGTGCGGCGGATCACCAGGACGTGCTCGACGCCGTCCACCTTGGTGAGCGCCTCGTCGATGGCCGGCTTCAGGGCCGACGGCTTGCCGCGGCGGTAGCCGCCGTCGGCGGTGATGACGAGCTTGGCCTGGGCGTCCTGGATGCGGGAGGCGACGGCGTCAGAGGAGAAGCCGCCGAAGACCACCGAGTGGGTGGCGCCGATCCGGGCACAGGCGAGCATCGCGACGACCGCCTCGGCGATCATCGGCAGGTAGACGGCGACCCGGTCGCCCTTGCGCACACCGAGCTCCAGCAGCGCGTTGGCGGCCTGCGAGACCTCGTCCTTGAGCTGGGCGTAGGTGATCGAGCGGCCGTCGCCGGGCTCGCCCTCGAAGTGGATGGCGACCCGGTCGCCCAGGCCGTTCTCCACGTGGCGGTCGACGCAGTTGTACGCGACGTTGAGCTTGCCGTCGGCGAACCACTTGGCGAAGGGAGGGTTGGACCAGTCGAGCGTCTCGGTCGGCTCGACGGCCCAGGTGAGGCGACGGGCCTGCTCGGCCCAGAAGCCCAGACGGTCCTCGGAGGCCTGCGCGTACGCGGCCGCGGTGACGTTGGCGGCTGCGGCGAGCTCTGCCGGCGGGGCGAAGCGCCGCTCCTCCTTGAGCAGGTTGGCCAGGCTCTCGTTGCTCAACGCGCACTCCTCATCGAGTCATGATCGGGGGCGATCCCGTGCGTGGGGATTGTCCCGTGTGTCCCAGCGCACAGCTCACCAGGCGAACGGGGCAGTTGACAAGAGGCTCCTGTGAATTGGTGTAGACCTTTGACCGATGGGCGGTCGCCCCTCGGCACGGTCCGCCGCGGTGGACCGGAAGACCGCGCGAGGGCGGGTGGGCCCGTGCCCCGGCCCGCCTGACGGGGACACGGACCCGGCTCTCAGGCGGCCAGCCGAGGGCCCTCCTCACTGCCCTCGACCGGCACCTGTTCGTCGTCATTCACCCGTTCGGCCGACACTCGGCCCGGCCGGGCATCGGGTCCGGCCTCATGGGGGCCGTCGGCGTTGTGTTTGATTCGGTCGGCGTGCTTCCCGCTGTGGGCCTCGACCGGGCTGAACGTTCCGGCGGCCCGGTCCAGGACGTAGGCCTGTGCTGTCGCGAAGTCGAAGTACATCCCGACCAGCCGCAGCGTGCCCGCTTCGACCCGGCGTTCCACCGCCGGGTTCGCCAGCAGCTGGTCCAGCTGCTGGACCACGTTGGTGAGGCAGAGCTGCTCCGCGACGTCCGCCGTGGGCCGGTCGGCGAACTCCGCAGGGACCCGTCGGAGCCGGTCCAGCGAGCCGCGGCCGTTGCGCAGCCAGCGGGCCAGCGGGGTGGGCGGACCGGGGCGCTCGTGCACTCCGTCCAACAGGGCCTTCATCGCTCCGCAGCCGGAGTGGCCGCAGACCGTGATCGAGCGCACCTCCAGCACCTCGACCGCGTACTGCACCGCGGCGGCCACCGAGTCGTCCGCCGCGCCGGGCTCGTGCGGCGCGGGCACCAGGTTGCCCACGTTGCGCACCGTGAACAGATCCCCCGGGCCGCTGTTGGTGATCATGCTGGTGACCATCCGGGAGTCCGCGCAGGTCAGGAAGAGCTGGGAGGGCGCCTGCCCCTCCCGTGCCAGCCGGGCGAGCTCCGGCCGGATCAGCGGGGCGGTGTGCTGCTGGAACACCCGGACGCCGTCGAGCAGCCGGCCGTGCGGGTCCTCCTGCTGCTCGATGCAGTGGTGGCCGACCCAGGGCGTCCAGGCCCGGCAGCGGTGCGGGCCCGGTGAACTGCCGGCGCGCACCGTGCCGTCCGGGTCGAGCACCTCGTCGTCCTGGCGCCGCGTCACCATCGAGACCCGGCCGCCCGCCCCCTGGTGCGCGGCCCGCCAGGTGTGCAGCGTCTCGTACGCGGCGTGGTCCAGGAAGGCGCCGTCGTGGACCACGGTGACCTCGGCCCCGGCCGGGATGCCGGCGAGTGCCCGGCTCAGCCGCGGCACGGTGGTGAAGGTGAGCGGGCCGTGCGTCCGCACGGTGACCGTGCCGTCGGGGCCGGTCGAGACGTCCACATGGGCGCGGGTCAGCCGGTAGAGGGCGAGCAGTGCGGCGGTCCCGGCGCCGATCGCGACGCCCCACAGCACACCGGCGGCCACCACGCCGAGCGCGGTGATCAGGTAGACGGGGAACTCGCGGTGCCGGTGCACCCTGCGGATGTGCGCGAAGCTCACCATGTGAAGCCCGACCACCAGCACCAGCGCGGCGAGGGCGGCCAGCGGGATCCGGCGCAGCCCGCCGGTCAGCACGAGGGCGGCGGCCAGCACCCAGACGCCGTGCAGCACCGAGGCCCACCTGGTCTGGCCGCCGGCCCGGACGTTGACGGTGCTGCGCACCGCGCCACCGGCGATCGGCAGCCCGCCGACCAGCCCGCTCACCAGGTTGGCGAGGCCTTGGCCGCGCAGTTCGCGGTCGAGGTCGCCGGTGCGGCGGGACATCCGGTCGACCGCGACGGCGGACAGCAGCGACTCCACACTGGCGACGACGGTGACGGTGAGGACGGCCGCCAGCAGTCCGAGGACCGGTCCGTGCGGCAGCGCGGGCAGGAACGCCCGCGGTCGCCAGTCCGGCAGTTCGAGGCGGGCGAGCCGCAGGTCCAGGGCGAGCACGAGGGCGGTGGCCAGCACGACACCGGCCAGCGAGCCGGGCACCTTGGCCAGCCGGGCGCCGAACTCGCCCGCGCGGCCCGGGAGCCGGCCGAGGCGGGGCCAGCCGAGAAGGGCGGCCACCGTCACCGCGCCGACCAGCAGAGTGGGTGGGTGCGGACCGGCCAACTGCCCCGGCAGCGCCAGGAGGTTGGCGATCGCGGAGCTCTGTGGCGAGCCGCCGAGGACGATGTGGAGTTGCGCGATGGCGATGGTGAGTCCGACCCCGGCCAGCATGCCGTGCACGATCGCGGGCGAGACGGCGAGTGCGGTCCGCGCCACCCGGCGTGCGCCGAGCAGGAGTTGGAGCAGGCCGGCGGCGGCGGTGATGGCACAGGTGGCCTGCCAGCCGTACTGGGCGATCAGTCCGGCGGTGACCACCGTCAGCGCTGCCGAGGGGCCGCTGACCTGGAGCGGTGTGCCGCCGAACAGCCCGACCACGATCCCGCCCACGGCCGCGGCTGCCAGACCGGCGGTGAGCGGGGCGCCGGTGGCGAGCGCGATGCCGAGGGAGAACGGTACGGCGATCAGGAAGACCACGAGGGAGGAGGAGAGGTCCTGGACCCAGCGGATCCGGTGCCCTGGGCCGGGCGGTGCGTGGTCGGTGGTGTCGGAGGCGATGGGAGCGCTGGAGATGTCGAGGGTCATTGTCTTCCCGTCTGTCCGGGGTGGGGGCGAACGCAGTCAGGTCCGGTGCCGGGTCCGGAGCGGGGCTCCGGGCGGAATCGGCTGTGGTGGGGGCGCGACGGTGTGGCGGGTGGCGTGGTCGCGGCGGGGAGTGCGGATGTCACCGGCCGGCGTGGACCATCGGGCCGCCGGGGCTTGGGGCGAGGTGCGGGACGTCTCGCTGAGGGCCACCGGGCGAACCATCAAGACTCGGTAAACCGAGGGTAATGAAAGCTTTGCACAGCGCGATCGCGGGAGGGAAGCGGAAATCCTCTGGTTCACTCCATTGGGTGGTGGGCGAACCGTCAGGAACCTGTGGGCGTAGGGCGGTCGGGGCCTGGAGCGCCTCCGTGCGGCGGGGCCGGACACGGCGAACGGGCCGCGGCCTCCCCCGGTTCGGGGCAGGCCGCGGCCCGTTCGGCCGCGGTGGGGGGCGGGATCAGGCGCGGGCGCCCGCCGGGGCCGCGTGCTCGTCACCGTCCGCGAACTCGCCCAGGACGAACTCCTCGTCCACCTGGGTCGCGAGGTCGACACCGACCTTGGCGTTGGCCCAACTCTCCGCGTTGCGGCGGTGGAAGAGCACGGCCTGCTCGGTGTAGCGGCGCACGTCCCGCTGCCCGTACGCGGCGTCGGCCTCGACCCGCAGCTCCTCCAGCACGGCCCGGTTGGCAGGCTCCAGGGACTTCAGCGGCGGCTCGGCCCCTTGCTCCAGGCGGCGCACCCAGTCCGACTGGCCGAAGGTGGTGAGCAGGTCGTCGCCGACCTCGCGGCGCAGGAAGGCCAGGTCCTCCGGGCCCTGCACCTTGTTGCCGACCACTCGCAGCCGCACGCCGAAGTCACCGGCGTAGTCCTTGTACTGGCGGTAGACGGAGACGCCCTTGCGGGTCGGCTCGGCCACCAGGAAGGTCAGGTCGAAGCGGGTGAACAGGCCGGAGGCGAAGGAGTCCGAGCCCGCGGTCATGTCGGTCACGAAGTACTCACCGGGCCCGTCCAGCAGGTGGTTGAGCAGCAGCTCGACCGCACCGACCTTGGAGTGGAAGCAGGCCACCCCCAGGTCCTCCTCGGTGAACGCGCCGGTCGCCAGCAGTCGGACCGAGCCCTCGTCCAGGGCGATGGGACGGGCGCAGGCGGCGTAGACCGGGTTCTCCTCGACGATCCGCAGCAGTCGCGAACCGCGGCCGGGCGGCGTGGTTTTGATCATCTCCTCGGAGGAGCGGATCAGCGGGTTGCTGCCGCGCAGATACTCCTTGATCTGCGACAGGTGCCCACCCAGCGGGACCAGTTCGGCCGCCTGGGCGTCCGTCAGGCCGAGGGCGGGGCCGAGGTGCTGGTTGATGTCGGCGTCCACGGCGATGACCGGTCGACCCGAGGCGGCCAGGTGGCGGATGAACAGGGCGGACAGTGTGGTCTTCCCACTGCCGCCCTTGCCGACGAAAGCGATCTTCATCTGGGGACTCCGACTCTCGCTCAGGGCCCTCGCTGCGGGGCCGCCTGCCCAGGGGCCGTGTGCGACGGAGGGGCCCCAATTGGAAATCGTTATCGTCTCCGATAGTGGCCATGCTAGCCCGGGTTTGGGTCCTATCGGTGGAGGGAAATGGGGATTGCCTCGAACGGGTGATGCGGGGTTGCTGTTCCGGGAGTGGCCGCCCGTTCATTACTCTCGGGTAGGTGAGCACTGGAACTGATCCCCTCGCCCCGCTGGCCCAGCTCCCCGGGGTGCCCGACGCGGTGGCCGAGGTGCGCAAGGCCGTCGACCGGCTCTACGGCCACCGGGTGATGCGCCGCCGGGCGGCCGAGGTCACCTCCGAGTCCGCGCTGCGCGGCGCCCGCGCGTCGGCGGCCCTGGCCGGGGCCGACTGGCCGCTGGAGGAGGTCCGCCGGCGCACCGACTTCGGCGCCGACCCCGAGGCCCGGACGGTCGGCGCGGCGCTGCGGATCGCCGCGGAGGCCGGCCAGCTGCTCAGCATCTGGCGGCACTCGCCGCTCCAGGTGCTGGCCCGGCTGCACCTGCTCGCGGTCGGCGACGGCGAGCAGGCCGCCGGCCGCCCGCGGCGGGCCGGGGAGGGGGCCGAGGAGCTGTTCCCGCTGGATCTGAAGCCGGTGGAGAGCGTCGAGGTCGACGCCGTGGACGGGCCGCTGCCCGTGCTGCCGCCCGCTCCGGGGGCGGAGGAGGTCGCGGCCAGGCTCGATCAGCTCTCCCGGCTGCTGGTGGCGCGCGCGGAGGGCCAGGGCGTGGGCACGCCGGCCCTCGTGGTGGCCTCGGTGGTGCACGGCGAACTGCTCGCGCTGCGGCCGTTCGGCACCCACAACGGGGTGATCGCGCGGGCCGCCCAGCGGATCGTGCTGATCGCCGAGGGGCTCGACCCGAAGTCGATCTGCCCGGCCGAGGTCGGCCTGGCGGAGCTCGGTACCGCCGCCTACCGCCGGGCCCTCGCCGGCTACCTGGCCGGCACTCCCGAGGGGATGGCGGCCTGGATCGCGCACTGCGGCCGGGCGCTGCGGCTCGGCGTGCGGGAGAGCACGGCGGTCTGCGAGGCGATGCAGCGCGGGATGGTCTGACCGGCCCTGCCCGAGGGGGCGGGCGGCCTCGGACACGTGGATGCGGCGGCACCTGATCCTGCTGGGTGCCGCCGCTGGTGCAGATACCGGGTGACCATGCATGCACCGGAAGTGCCGATCAGACGGGGATCCTGCCCGTTCGTCTGGTCCGGCGGCCCGACAGCGGGTCGGCTGCATGTGGGTGCCCGGACATCTGTACGTGCGGTCCGTGGGGCCTGAACTGCGTTGTCGGTTTGACCTCTTCGGTCCTGACCGGGTCTCGCGGGCCGTGCTTCATTTGTATCGCGTTTCGGGCGAAAGGGGAACCCGAAATAGTGAAGTCTGCGTCGATTGCCCGTTTTGTCCAGAACTGCCGCGCGATGTGGTCCCGGGGCGGTCTCAGGCGGCGGGGCGCCGTCGGCGGGCCAGGTACCAGATCACCCCGGCGGTCAGGGCGGCCGTCCCGACCGCCACGGCGGTCAGCACCGAGCCGCTCGGAGCGGAGAACTCGGGCAGTCGGCGCCGCAGTTCCACCGGCTTCTCGAAGACCAGCACCGGCCACTCCCGGGCCTGCGCCTCCTTGCGCAGCGCCCGGTCGGGGTTGACGGCGGACGGGTGTCCGACCGCCTCCAGCAGCGGCAGGTCGGTGGAGGAGTCGCTGTAGGCGTAGGACTCGGCCAGGTCGTAGCCCTCGGTCTCGGCCAACTCCCGGATGGCGGCGGCCTTGTTCTCGGCGTAGGCGTAGTACTCGATCTCGCCGGTGTAGCAGCCGTCCTCGACCCGGAGGCGGGTGGCGATCACGTGGTCCGCGCCGAGCAGCCGGCCGATCGGCTCGACCACCTCGGAGCCGGAACTGCTCACGATGACCACGTCCCGGCCGGCCGCGTGGTGCTGCTCGATCAGCGAGGCGGCCTCGTCGTAGATGATCGGGTCGATCAGGTTGTGCAGGGTCTCGGCGACGATCTCGCGGACCTGCTGGACGTTCCAGCCCCGGGTCAGCGCGGAGAGGTACTCGCGCATCTTCTCCATCTGGTCGTGGTCCGCGCCGCCGACCAGGAAGACGAACTGGGCGTACGCGCTGCGCAGTACGGCCCGACGGTTGATCAGGCCGCCCTGGTAGAAGGGCCGGCTGAAGGCCAGCGCGCTCGACTTGGCGATGATGGTCTTGTCGAGGTCGAAGAAGGCCGCTGTGCGCGGCCCGCCCGGGCGGGGGCGAGCGGGCGGGCGGAGCTCTTCGGGCGCGGTGGTGTCGCCCGGGGACTCGTCGGCGTGGTCGTCGGCGTTCTCGGTGGTGTCCACGGGAACCGAGGATAGAGGGAGCCGCAAAACAGCCCGCCATTCGGCGTACTCGCGGGCGTGCGGGTTTGTGTTTCTGGCCGCTCGGGTACACCATGGAAGTCACGGATCGTTCGCGACCGTGCTAACCCGGTCCGGCTCCTCCCCCCCGAGTCGGGCTGTGGATAGACGACCCCCGCTCTCCCCCCCGGCGGGGGTCGTCGCACGTCCGGGGCCATTTTCAGGGCTTGAACGGCACTTCCGCCGGATCCGGCGCCGCTGTGTCGGCGGCCTACAGGGGGTGTCGACACCTCGGTCACATGTTCGACTTTCGTCACTCTGCGTTGTCGTTTGCTCATGTCCGCCAAGAGTCGAACGGCTGGTTCCGATCGGTGGCGCGGGCCTGTCCGGAAGCGTCGTCCGGGCGATCGCGGGCGGCCGTCGGGAGGTCGACGGATCGGGGCGCGAGGAGTCGCCGGTTCATCTCGGTGACCCCCTTTCGTCAATTCTTCGCCGATTAGCCCCCCGCCCGGGTGAACGTTTTCGTCCACAGCCCCGAGTTATCCACAGGCAATCGGAACCCGGATGACGAAATCCGGATCTCCCCCCACCGTGATGACCGGCGGCGGTCGCCGGGCAGGGCCTGATCCCTTCCACTCCGAGAGGTCTGTCGGGCGGCCGTCCGCCGCAACCGTCCGACGTGCGTCGTCGATCACCCCGGTGAACGGCGACGCGGAGGGGAGACACCATGTCGACGCCGATCGCCGACCACATCACCGCCGAGGGCCCCGCGCTCGCCGGGCCGCTCGTCGTCACCGAGGACGAGGGCCTGGCCGAGCACCTGCTGCGGATCTGCGCGGCCGCGGGCACCGAACCGAGACTCGTCCGGGGCGGGCCACCGACGCGGGAGCTCTGGGAAGGCGCCTCGCTGGTCCTGGTGGGGGACGACCAGGCCGTTGGATGCTCCGGGCTGGGGCGGCGCGGCGGGGTGCTGCTGCTCGGGTTGGACCTCGACGATTCCGGGGTCTGGGTCAGGGCCGTCCAACTCGGGGCCGAGCACGTGCTGTTCCTGCCCGACGCCGAGGCCTGGCTGCTCGACCGGATCGCCGACGCGGCCGAGGGCGTGGGCTGCCCGGCGGTCACCGTCGCGGTGCTCGGCGGGTCCGGCGGGGCCGGAGCCTCGACGCTGGCCTGCGCGCTGGCCGTCACGGCCGCCCGGGCGGGTCGGCGGACGATGCTCATCGACGGCGACCCACTGGGCGGCGGCCTCGACATCCTGCTCGGCGGCGAGCGGGTCAGCGGGCTGCGCTGGCCGGAGCTGGCAGGCTCCCGCGGAAGGGTCAGCGGGGCCGAGCTGGCCCGGGCGCTGCCGGCGCTCAAACGGCTCTCCACGCTGTCCTGCCTGTCCTGGGACCGCGGCGACACCCTGACGGTGCCGCCGGAGGCCATGCGCAGCGTGCTGGCCGCCTCCAGGCGGCGCGGCGGGCTGGTGGTGGTCGACGTGCCCCGCCACCTCGACGCGGCCGCTGGGCAGGCGCTGGAACAGTCCGACCTGGCGCTGTTGGTGGTGGCGGCCGAGCTGCGCGCGGTGGCCGCCGCCGACCGGGTCGCGGCGGCGGCCCGGATGCGGCTCGGGGACGTCCGGGCGGTGGTGCGGCCGGTGCGGGCCGGGGGGCTCCCGGCCCGGCAGATCGTCCGCGGGCTGCGGCTGCCGCTGGCGGGGGAGCTGGAACCGGAGCCTGGCCTGGCCCCGGACGTCGTGAAGGGCGTCCCGCCCGGCAGCCGGGAGAGCGGCCCGCTGGCGCGCTTCTGCGCGACCTTCCTGAACGAGGTGCTGCCGCCGGTGTCGGCGGTCGGAGGGGGAGTGTACTGATGGTCCGTCTGCGCAGAACGGTCCTCGGGGGCGGCCAGTCCGGCCGGACCGGCCAGTCCGGCGGGCCCGGCCAGGGCACCGGTGCCGGCTCGCGGGAGCAGCGGCCGCTGCGGAGCGTGCCGCCGTCCGGCGGGCCGCCGAAGGCCGAGCACGGGCCCTGCCCGTACGGCCGGACGGCCCGGGAGCAGCGCTCCGCGGCCCTGGTGGACGCCATCCGGTTGCGGCTGGCCGAGTCGGGGGCCGCCCCGACGGCCGGCTCGGTCGCGGCGGCGCTGCGGGCCACCCGCCCGCCGCTCGGCGGGGACGAGGTCCTGGACACCGTGCGCTCGCTGCGCGCCGAACTGGTGGGTGCGGGCCCGCTGGACCGGCTGCTGGCGGAGCCCGACGTCACGGACGTCCTGGTGAACGGTCCGGACGAGGTGTGGGTCGACCGTGGTGGCGGTCTGCACCGAGCCACCGGGGTCCGGTTCGCCGACGCCGGGGCGGTGCGGCGGCTGGCCCACCGGCTGGCCACCGCGGCAGGGCGGCGGTTGGACGACGCCCGGCCGTGGGTGGACGCCCGGCTGCCGGACGGCACCCGGTTGCACGCCGTGCTGCCGCCGATCGCGGCCGGCTGCACGCACATCTCGCTGCGGGTGTGTCGGCCCCGGCCGTTCACACTCGACGAACTGGTGGCGGGAGGCGCCCTGCCGGCGCAGGGCGCGGACCTGCTCGCGGGCATCGTGCGGGCCCGGCTGTCGCTGCTCGTGTCAGGCGGGACGGGCTCGGGGAAGACGACCCTCCTGTCAGCGTTGCTCGGCCTGGTCGGACCGGAGGAGCGGATCGTGGTCGCCGAGGACTCGGCCGAGCTGCAACCGGCCCATCCGCACGTGGTCCGGTTGCAGAGCCGCCCACCCAACCAGGAAGGACTGGGCGAACTCACCCTGCGGGACCTCGTCCGCCAGGCGCTGCGGATGAGGCCGGACCGACTGGTGATCGGCGAGGTCCGCGGGGCCGAGGTGTCGGACCTGCTGGCGGCCCTGAACACCGGGCACGAAGGCGGCTGCGGGACGGTTCACGCCAACACTGCGGCGGACGTGCCGGTCCGGCTGGAGGCCCTGGGCTCGCTGGCCGGCCTCGACCGGCCGGCGTTGCACAGCCAACTGCGGGCCGCGCTCGATGTGGTGGTGCACCTGGTCCGCGATCCGGGATCGGGGCTGCGCCGGGTGGCGGAGGTCCACACGATGGCCGGGGACCGGGCCGGGCTGGCCGTGACCACACCCGCGGTGGCCTTCCCGGCGTCCGGCGGCCTGCGTCCCGGTGCGGGCTGGGAGCGGCTGGTCGGGCTGCTGGCGGCACGCGGGGTCTCGCTCGGGTCGGGGCGGTCGTGATCGCGGTGACGGTGGCCGGACCGGTGGGTGTGGACGTGCGGATGGTGGAACTCGCCTTCGCCCTGCTGCTGGGCGGGTGCGTGGCGGGAGCCCTGGTTCTGCTCGCAGGCTCGGCCGGGACAGGCCGACGGCAACGGAGGTGAATCGCATGACGTGGAATCAACTATCGCTCTGCTGGGCGCTGGTGCTGTGCCTGGTGGCCGTCGCGGCGTGGCGCGCGGTGCAGGAGCAACTGCCGGGCGGGTGGCGTTCCAGGTTGGTGCCGGCGGGCAGTGGTCCACCCGTCCGGGGGCTGAGTCCGGGTGCCGAGGTCTGGGCCCGGGGGCGCTTGCCGGACCTCCTGGTGCCCGAACTGCTACTGCTACCGGTCGGATTGGTGGCCGGGAGCGCCACCGACTCGCTGGTGCCGGTGCTCGCGGCCGTGGTGGCCGTCCTGCCGCTGCGCGGGTGGCGGTTGCGGCGGCGGTCGGCGGCGCAGGCTCGGCACCGGTCTGCGGCCGTGGTGGAGCTCTGCGCCGGGCTGGCGGGGGAGTTGCGCGCCGGGGCGACGCCGGAGCAGGCGCTGCACCTGGTCACCGCACGGCTCGCGGCTGATCCGGAGCGGCTGCGCGGGCTCGGTGAGGAGCCGGTGGCCCGACTGGCCGCCGGCCGCTACGGCGGGGACGTGCCTGCCGCGCTGCACCTGCTCGCCGAACTCCCGGGCGGCAGGGGGGCCTCGGCGATCGCGGCCTGTTGGCGGGTGGCGGCGGACAGCGGATCGGGGCTGGCTGCTGCGCTGGAGCGGGTCGCGGAGGCGCTGCGCGGCGAGCGGGCGCTCGCGGAGGAGATCGCCGGGGAGCTGGCCGGGCCCCGGACGACGATCGCCGTCCTGGCCGCGCTGCCGGGTGTCGGGCTGTTCGTCGGATCGGTGCTCGGGGCCCGTCCGCTGAACGTCCTCCTGCACACGCCGGCCGGGTTGAGCTGTCTGGTGGCGGGGGTGGTCCTGGAGGGGCTGGGCGTGCTCTGGACGGCGCGCATCGTCCGGGGGGCCGCCCGGGGCGCGCTGGAGGCGCCTGAGGGGCGGGGCGAGCGGCGGTGGGGGTCCGGCCGTGGGGTGCCCGCTCCAGGGCGGGGTGGGTGGAGCTGTGGCCTGTCGAGGGCGCGCGCTCGGATGCTCGGCGCGGACGCGGACGCGGGCGTGGGCGTGGGCGTGGGAACGGGGGCGGGGGCGCGGTGATGCGGGGTGTCGAGTGGGTGGCGGTCGCCCTGCTGGTGGCCGCGTCCGCCGCGGTGTGGAGATCGGTGCGTGGTCGGGTCAGGTGGAGGCGGGCCCTCGCCCATGGGGGAAGAACGTCGGACGGAAGCGGGCGAACGTGGTTGGTGACCTTGGGCGTTGGACGCCGGCGACGAATGGTGGCGGCGGTCGGCGGCGGGCTCGCGGGGGCCGTGCTGGTCGGTGGTGGCACCGGGCTCGTTGTCGGGGCGCTGCTGGCGGTGGGCATCCACCGGTGGTCGGCCCGGGAACGTTCGCCGCTGGACCGCCGGGCGGCCCGGGAGGAGGAGCTGCTGACCAGGCAACTACCCCTGAGCGCCGAGCTGTTGGCAGCCTGCCTCGGTTCGGCTGCCCTGCCCTCGGAGGCGGTGTCGGCGGTGGGCCGCAGCGTGGGCCCGCCGATGGGGCCTCGGCTGGTGGCGATCGGGGCCGAACTGGCCCTGGGCGCACCGCCGGAGCTCTGCTGGAGCCGACTGGGTGAACAGCACCCGTCGTTGGCGCCGCTGGCGCGCTGCCTGGAGCGCAGCAGCCTCGGCGGCGTCCCGGTCGCCGAGCCGCTGATCGGGCTCGCGCAGGGCCAACGCTCGGCGGCCGCCCGCGCGGCGCACGCCCGGGTCCGCCGGGCGGCGGTGATCGCCACCGCGCCGCTGGGGCTCTGCTTCCTTCCGGCCTTCGTGCTGATCGGTGTGGTGCCGGTGGTCATCGGTCTCACCAGCCGCTTCGCCCAGACCATGTGAATGAGTGTCGGTTTCACGAACATCAGAAAAGAGGAGAGATTCATGACCGCAGAGATCGTGATCAGGCCCGGTAACGGGCATCCGCTCCGGCCGCTGGCGACGGCATGGCGGTGCAGGAGCCGTCGGGCGGCCCTCCGGGTGCGTACGGTGGCTCGGCGCCGGGGCCGTTCGGACGCCGGGATGGTCTCGGCCGAGTACGCCGTCGGGACCTTGGGCGCGTGTGCCTTCGCGTTCGCGCTGTACAAGGTGGTGACCAGCGACGGCATCACGACGGCGCTGACCGACATGCTGGTGCGGGCGCTCCATGGGACGTAGGGGCGGTCGCCGGATTCCCGGATCCGCCGCCAGGCCCGAGGCCCCGACCGTCGCCCGGCCTGCTGTCCAGCCCGCTGTCGAGGCGGATGCCGGGCGGCCGGGGCGGGGCCCCGGCCGCCCGGCGGTGTCCCGCGGTGCCGGTCGGGCGGGGTCTCCGCGTTCGGGTCGGCGCGGTGACGCGGGCTACGTGACGGCGGAGACGGCGGTGGCGCTGCCGGCGCTCCTGCTGCTCGCGGCGATGCTGATCTGGGGCGTGCTCGCGGCCGCCGCGCAGATCCGTTGCGTGGACGCGGCCCGGGTCGGGGCCAGGGCGGCCGCGCGAGGGGAGCCGGATGCCGCCGAACTCGCCCGCTCGGCGGCACCGCCGGGCGCGCAGGTCCGGGTGGAGTTGGCGGCCGACACGGTGCGGGTGGACGTGGACGCGCCGTGTGCGGGGCCGGGAAGGCTCGGCGGACTGCTCGCCGTACGGCTCGGTGCGGCGGCCGTGGCGGCGCGGGAGGACGTCCTGGTGGCGGTCGCGGACGGAGGTGGTGGTCCATGGCCGTCCTGACCGGGCCGAGGCAGGCGGCGGTGCGGGTGGCGGACGCCCGCACGGCCCGAGCGGCGGCGGCCGGGCGAGGGCCGGACACCGGCTCGGCGACGGTCTGGCTGCTCGCTCTGGCAATGCTGGGCACGTCGGTCTTCGGGGCGACGGTCGTGGTCGGCTCGGTGGTCGCCGCCCGGCACCGGGCCGAGTCGGCGGCCGACCTCGCGGCCCTGGCCGGGGCGGGCCGGATGCTGCTGGACCAGGACGGCGGCTGCGCGCGGGCGGCCGGGATCGCCACCGCTCAGGGGGCCGGACTGGTGTCCTGCACGGTCGACCGGTCGGCGGACGCCGTCGAGGTGGTGGCCGAGGTGGGGGTCCGCGGGCTCCCGGCGCGTCTGCCGGTCGGCCCGGCGCGGGCGAGGGCCCGTGCCGGGCCGGTGCGGGCACCTGTCACCGGGGCCGAGGACATCCCGGTCACCGTGGCCGAGGACGCCTCGGGCGGAGGGGCGGCTGACGGGTCGGGCGGCGGGTCCGGCGATGTCCCCGGCCCGTCCTCGAACGGACCGCCGAGCGGTGCGGTGGTGGGCTCATGAGCCGGCCGGGGTTCCACCGCCCGGTCCCGAGGCCGCCTCCGGCCCGTCCGGCCCGTCCGGCCCGTCTGGTCCGCCTGGCACGTCCGGCCCGTCCGGTCCGTCGGGCCGGTCCGGGACGTCCGGCGCCTCTGGTCCGTCCGCGGCCTCGGGCGCCCCGGCCAACAGGACGTCCAGGAGCCGGACGGCGGCGGCCTTGTCCAGCGGGTCGTTCCCGTTGCCGCACTTGGGCGACTGCACGCAGGACGGGCAGCCGCGCTCGCACTCGCAGGAGGCGATCGCCGTCCGGGTGGCCGTCAGCCACTGGACCGCACGCTGGAAGCCGCGTTCGGCGAAGCCGGCCCCACCCGGGTGGCCGTCGTAGACGAAAACGGTCGGCAGCCCGGTGTCCGGGTGCAGCGGGACGGAGACGCCCCCGATGTCCCACCGGTCACAGGTGGCGAACAGCGGCAGCAGGCCGATCGAGGCGTGCTCGGCGGCGTGGGCGGCGCCGGGCAACTGGTCGAGCGGGATGTCCGCGTCGAACAGCTGGTCCTCGGTGACGGTCCACCAGACCGCGCGGGTGCGCAGCGTACGGGGCGGCAGGTCGAGTTTGGTCTCGCCCATGATCTCCCCGGTGGAGATCCGCTTCCGGAGGTAGCCGACCACCTGGTTGACCACCTCGACCGAGCCGAAGCAGAGCCGGCCCTCGCCCCAGTCCACGGTGGTGTCGGTGTCGAGGATCGAGATGGAGGTGATGTCGCGGGCGGCCGTGGTGTACGGCGGGTCGGCCGGTTCGACCAGGGCGACCGAGTTCTCCAGGTCGAACTCCCGGACCAGGTAGGTGCGGCCCTGGTGCAGGTGGACGGCCCCGGTGTGGACGGTGGTGTGCGCGGCAGCGGCGTCCACCGTGCCGAGCAGCCGGCCGGTGTCGGCCTCGACGATCTGCACCGGGCTGCCGCCGCTGCCGCGCAGGTCCACGGCGTCGGCCGCGCGCTCGCGGCGGGTCCAGTACCAGGAGCCGTCGCTGCGCCGACGCAGCAGGCCACGCCGCTCCAGGACCGGCAGCAGTGGCGCGGTGGAGGGCCCGAACAGCTCCAGATCGGCGTCGGTGAGCGGGAGTTCGGCGGCGGCCGCGCACAGGTGCGGGGCGAGCACGTGGGGGTTGTCCGGGTCGAGCACGGTGGCTTCGACGGGTGCCGCGAACAGCGCCTCGGGGTGGTGCACCAGGTAGGTGTCCAGCGGGTCGTCCCGGGCGATCAGCACGGCCAGCGCGCCTTGGGCCTCCCGGCCCGCTCGGCCCGCCTGCTGCCAGAGCGAGGCCCGGGTGCCGGGGTACCCGGCCATCAGGACGGCGTCGAGGCCGGAGATGTCGACGCCGAGTTCGAGAGCGGAGGTGGAGGCGAGACCGAGCAGCCGGCCGGTGTGCAAGTCGCGCTCCAGGGCCCGGCGTTCGTCGGCTAGGTAGCCGCCGCGGTAGGCGGCCACCCGTCCGGAGAGCGGCCGGCCGAGCTGGTCCTGGGCCTGGAGCGCGACGAGTTCGGCGGCCCGGCGGGAGCGGACGAAGACGACGGTGCGGGTGTCCCGTTCGACCAGGTCGGTCAGCAGGTGCGCGGCTTCGGCGGTCGCGGTGCGGCGCACGGGCGCGCCGTGCTCGCCGACGTTCTCGGTCAGCGGCGGCTCCCAGAGGCCGAAGACCATCGGCCCCCGTGGTGAGGCGTCCTCGGTGACGGCCACGGCGGGCAGACCGGTCAGCCGCCGGGCGGTCGCGGCCGGGTCGGCGGTGGTGGCGGAGGCCAGCAGGAAGGTCGGTGACGAGGCGTAGCGCGCGCAGACGCGGCGCAGCCGCCGCAGGACCTGGGCGACGTGCGAGCCGAACACGCCCCGGTAGCTGTGGCACTCGTCCACCACCACGTAGCGCAGGGTCTTGAGGAAGGAGGACCAGCGGGCATGGCCGGGCAGGATGCCCCGGTGCAGCATGTCCGGGTTGGTGAGCACGTAGGAGGCGTACTGGCGGACCCACTCGCGCTCCTCGGGCGGGGTGTCGCCGTCGTACAGGGCGGCGCGGACCCGCGGCGGGGCGAGTGCGGCGGCCCGGCGGCGCTGGTCGGCGGCCAGTGCCTTGGTCGGGGCCAGGTAGAGCGCGGTGGCACCGCGGCCGTTGCGGGCCTCGGTGCCGTCCAGCAGGTCGCTGAGCACCGGGGCGAGGTAGCCCAGCGACTTGCCCGAGGCGGTGCCTGTGGCGATCACCACAGTCTGGCCGCTTTTGGCCAGGTTCATCGCTTCTGCCTGGTGCGTCCAGGGCTGTTCCACCCCGACGGCGAGCGCCGCGGCCACGACCTCCGGTCGGATCGAGTCGGGCCACGGTGAATAACGCGCAGCTCGGGCGGGAAGGTGCTCCGTATGGGTGAGCCGGTCGGCTCGCCCCCGACCGGTGGCCAGGGTCGCGAGCAGTGCCTCGGGCGGGCTGTGTCGGGGCGGCATGGGGACCCAGTGTGTCACCGGCGTGACGGAGAATCGTCGTAAGCCATCGTGCGGGCATGGTCGCAGGTGGTTGAATGTGGCCGTGACGGCCGTATGGCCGTGGGTCGCAGCGCTGAGGCTTGCCACGTGCTGGCTGGGCGCGCCCGGGCTCGCGACCATGCGGTGGCGGCCGTCCGGCCGAGGATCGCACATGACGTAGCAAGGCAAGGTGCTGGAGGTTCCGTGGACCTGTCCCTGTCGACCCGTTCAGTCGGCGATCGTACGGTCGTCGAGGTGGGCGGCGAGATCGATGTGTACACCGCCCCGAAGCTGCGGGAGCAGCTCGTCGAGCTCGTCAACGACGGCAAGTACCACCTCGTCGTCGACATGGAGGGCGTTGACTTCCTCGACTCGACCGGCCTCGGTGTGCTGGTGGGTGGTCTGAAGCGGGTGCGTGCCCACGAGGGCTCGCTGCGCCTCGTCTGCAACCAGGAGCGCATCCTGAAGATCTTCCGCATCACCGGCCTGACCAAGGTCTTCCCGATCCACACCTCGGTGGACGACGCGGTCAACGCGACCGACTGACGCGGCACGGGTCGGCCCGTTCGGTCGGCCCAGTCCGTTCTTCGCGCCCGGGCGCCCGGGCCCGTCCGTGGGCCCGGCGCGTCCTCGGGCGTTTCCGGGCCGGTTCCGCCGGCCCGCAGGGGCCGGACCTCCGGCCCCGGTCGGAGCACCCCGAGGGGGAGAGATGGCAACCGTCGAACTTCGCTTCAGCGCGCTTCCCGAGCATGTGCGGACGGCCCGGTTGGTCGCCGCGGCCGTCGCCAGACGGGCCGGGGTCGACGAGTCGGTGCTCGACGAGGTCCGGCTCGCGGTCGGTGAGGCGTGCTCCCGCGCGGTCGGACTGCACCAGCGCGGCGGCATCGGCGGCGCCGTGCGGGTCGCGCTGACCGACCAGGAGAAGCGTTTCCTCATCGAGGTCGAGGACGAGGCCGGCCCTGCCACCGTCCCGACTTCCGGCGACGCCGAGGGCGGCGAGCCCGACGAGGACACCCTGGGCCTCGCCGTGATCACCGGCCTGGTCGAGGACCTGGAGGTCACCAACGGCACGGATGGTGGCCTGATCCGGATGAGCTGGCCGGTATCGGCCGCCTCCGTCGCGCTCTGAAGAATCGTCGCGCTCTGAGGATCCGGGAAGACGCCGCTTTCGCACGTGCCCGGGACTGAGGTCCGGGGGTTGGAGTCAGGCCCCGGCCGAGGATGCCGACACGGTCGTCCGCCCGCCGCTTCGGACGGGCTTGGTCGCCGATCCGACAATTCGACACGGTGAGGGGCGCTCCCGCAGGCGGGCATCCGGTGGTCGGTCGTAGGTCCTCGTGATGCGCCCACGCCCCCCGGGGGCCGGAGCGTTCAAGCGAGGGCGGCCGAAGGTTCGGGCGGGCGGGTGCGGACGGGTGCGGGCAGGGGCGGGGAACCGGGAATCGGGGGACGGACACCGGCCGTGTAGGTTCGACGACCGATGACGACCGAACCGAAAGGCTTTCCCCGGTGAACAAGCGACTGCTGGCCGTACCCGCTCTCGGCGTGCTGCTCGCGTTCGGCGCCGTCGGCTGCGGCGACGACGGCAACAGCAAGCAGCTGGAGTCCTGGGCGTCCACCGTCTGCGGCGCGGCCAAGGACCCGATCGCCCAGGCGCAGGCCGCGCTCGCCGACACCGGTCAGGTGAAGACCGGCGAGGCCCCGGCCGACCTCCAGAAGCGGCTCTCCGCCGACATCGGGCGGCTGGCCAAGACCAACCAGGACATAGCGGCGGCCATCGACACGGCCGGGGCGCCCAAGGTGAAGGACGGCGCGCTCCTCCAGAAGGACACCGTCGAGGAGCTGAAGAAGGCGGCCGACGGCTACGTGGAGGTCCAGAAGAAGCTGGACGCGCTGCCCAACAACGACCAGGCCAAGTTCGCCGACGGGCTGCGCAGTGTGGCCGACCAGGTGCAGCAGCTGGCCTCGCTCTCCACCCAGGCGCAGAGCAAGCTCCAGAGCGGCGAGCTCGGCGCGGCGATGGCCAAGCAGGAGGGTTGCAAGCCGTCCCCGAGCACCGCCCCGGCCGCTCCGACGGGTGCGGCGACCGGCGGCGCGAGCGCCCCGGCCTCGGGCGGTGCGAGCACGGCTCCGGCCCCGACCCCGGGAGCCACCGACACGGCGGGCACCCCGGGGACCACCCCGGCGCCCGGCGCGACCGACGGCGCGAGCCCGGCCGCAGCCGGCGGCGCCTCCGCTCCGGCCGACCCGGCCGCCACCCCGGCGACCCCCGCCCCCAGCGCGAGCTGAGCCCCGCGGATCCGATCGATCTGAGACGCGCCGCCCCGGAACCGGCTCGCCCTGGCACCGACCCTGCCGGGCCCGCTCTGCGCGCTGCCCCCGGTCGGTGCCGAGCGGGGCGTCGGCCACGGGGCTCGGCGGATGGATGGCTCAGTGGCTTTGCGTGGGCGGTTCTCTGGGGCCGCGAGAGCGCCGGCTTGCCCGGATGGCCGACGCGGCGCGACCGGTGTTTCGGCTGGGCGGCGCGTCGGCACAGCGGGCGGCGTCGGCGGGCGGCACCGGTACGTCGGTGCGCCCCGCGAAGCGCCCCTTGAGCGCCGGCGTGCCCGCCCCGGGAGGGCTTGGTGCCCCGGTCGGGCCGTGAGTCGGTCGCAGCGGAGGGCGCCCCGCATGAGTGGGCGTGCTCCGTCGGCGGTCGCAGCCGGGTGGCTCGGTGGCGCTGAGCAGTTCTCGGAGCCGCCCTGTCTGTGAGGGGGCGGTCTCCCTGTGAGGGGGCGGTCTCCGCGGACCGCCACGCTGCCCGCCCGCCACCTCTCCCCGCCCGCTGTCGGGTGCCTTGGGGGTCCGTGCAGGGAGGCGCGGAGGGGCTCTTGGGGGCGCGCGGGGTGGTGCGGGCTTCCGGTCGGTGAGCGCGGGGCGCAGCGGCGGCCGGGGGTGGGCGGCAGGGGGACAATGGCGGGGTGATCAGTAGCCCCGTTCTCGACCCGACCCGCCTCGCCAAGTTCCGCGAGGCGCTGCTCGACGCCTCGTTCACCGCCGACGGATGCCTGGACCTGCTCGGCCCCACCGGCTATTCGGCTCTGGCCCGCAGCGAGGCGGTTCCGGCGCTGCGCGCGACCCGGGGCGGCAGCCCGTTGGAGACGCTGGTGCGGCTGTTCCTGCTCCAGCAGCCGGTCCCGTACCGGGCGGCCGCCGCCGCGCTGCCGGTGGAGGACTGCCTGGCGGACGGCTGGCTGCGCTCCGACGGCGATCTGGTGCGCGCCACCGTCGACGTCCGGCCGTATGCCAACGAGGTGGCCGGGATGCCCAGTTCGGATGCCTGGGTGGTCTCCGACCTGGGCTGCGCGGTGGGTGGCGCGGGCGGCATCGGCTCCGGTGAGACCGCGCACGGGGTGGCCCGCAAGGACCTGGTGCTGGGCGTCGGCGGTGCCTCGACCACGTTGACCAACATCACCGTGCGCCGTCCGGTCCGGGCCGCGCTGGACCTCGGGTCGGGCTCCGGCGTCCAGGCGTTGCACGCCGCCCGGCACGCGGGGACCGTCACCGCCACCGACCTCAACCAGCGCGCCCTGCGCTTCACCGAGTTGACCCTGGCGCTGTCCGGTTTCGACAACGCCGAGGTGTCCGCCGGAAGCCTCTTCGAGCCGGTCGGGGAGCGGAAGTTCGACCTGATCGTCTCCAACCCGCCGTTCGTCATCTCGCCGGCCGGCCGGTTCACGTACCGCGACGGCGGCATGGCCGGTGACGACCTGTGCCGCAGCCTGGTTCGCTCCGCGGCCGACCACCTGGAGCCCGGCGGCTACTGCCAGTTGCTCGCCAACTGGCAGCACGTCAAGGGCGAGGACTGGCAGGAACGGCTGGCCGGCTGGGTCGCGGGGACCGGTCTGGACGCCTGGATCGTCCAGCGTGAGGTCCAGGACGTGGCCCAGTACGCCGAGTTGTGGCTGCGCGACGGCGGCGACCACCGGGGGCCCGGCGGCGACTACCAGGCCCGGTACGGCGAGTGGCTGGACGCCTTCGAGGCGGGCCGGGTCGAGGGCGTCGGCATGGGCTGGATCACCCTGCGGGCGAGCGGCGCCGAGCGCCCGACCGTCAGGGTGGAGGAGTGGCCGCACCCGGTGGAGCAGCCGCTCGGCCCGCACATCGAGGCCTGGTTCGACCGGCAGGACTTCCTCCGCTCGCACGACGACGCCGGCCTGCTGGCGGCCCGCTACGTGCTGGCCGACGAGGTGGTCCAGGAGCAGGTCGGCGCGCCGGGGGCGGAGGACCCGGAGCACGTGATCCTGCGGCACAACCGCGGCATGCGCCGGGCCACCAAGGTGGACACGGTGGGCGCGGGCTTCGTCGGGGTCTGCGACGGGACGCTGTCGGCGGGCGAGATCGTGGACGCCATCGCGCAGTTGCTCGGCGAGGACCGGGTGGTGCTGCGGGACCGGGTGCCGGAGTCGCTGCGGCTGCTGACCGAGCAGGGGTTCATCGACCCGGTCCGCTGAACCCGGGCGGTGGCCTCGGCCGGGCGCGGGCGATCAAGGCCCGGTGGAGGCCCGGCCCGTCTTCCCGACTGTGGCCCGGCCTCCCGGCCAAGGCCCTGCCCGTCCCTCCCACCGAGGCCCGGCCCCCTGGCCAAGGCCCGACCTGTCCTTCCCACCGAGGCCCCACCACCCCCCGGCCGGGCCCGGTTCATTCGTCCGTACCGCCTGGTTCGTCCGGCCGCCGCGCGACGGCTGCCTCCCGTTGGCCCGCCGCTGTGAGGCTCTGTCCACAGGCTGTGGACGGAGCTGGGGAGCCGGGGGCCAGGGGTGGACACGACGACGGCGACGGTGGGCGGGCTGGTGCTCGCCCTCTTCGGTGGCGTGCTGCTGCTCTGGTGCGCCGCCGAAGTGCGCCTGCGCCTGCGGATGCGCCGCCGGGGGGTGTCGGCGGTCGCCACCGTGTTGGCCGAGGACGACGTGCACGGCCCGCTGGACAGCGCGCCGCTGCTCTCCTTCTCGGTGCCGCTCTCGGTCGGCGGCAGCGGCGCGTGCGGGATCGCGGGGCTCGTGGTCGCCCGCCCGCGCGGGCACACCCCCCTGCGCCGTGCGGACCGTTTCACGCCGGGTACTTCGGTGCGGGTCTGTTACGACCCGCGGTGCCCGAGCCGGGTGGTGCTGGCGGCCGGGGAGGTCCGGCGGGCGGCTGTGGCCGACGTGCTGTGGAGCGCCCTGGGCGCGGGCTGCCTGGCGGCGGGCGCCGGGCTGTTGGCCGCGGCCGGCGGCTGAGCCCCGAGCCTGCGGGCCCCTCTCAGCAGCGCCTGGCGGTGCCCGGCCGCCCCGGTGACCCTCGCCGGAGACCCTCCCGGTCCGTCGGGGACGCCCCTCCCGGTCCGTCGGGGACGCCCTCCCCGGCCGTCGGGGACCCGCACCGGGAACGCCCCGCCGGGGGCGCACCGGGAACGCGCACCGTCGATTCCCCGTTGACAGATCTTGAAATCCGTCATTCCATCCTCCGGAACCTGCCGAAGGCCCCCCTCCGCGCGGCGCGAACCTCCGTCATCGGGTTACCGTTCGAGTGGCGTCGGTGAGCCCGGCAAGTGAAAAAGCGGGATCCGTCCGTTTGACAAGGGTGGCCGGGGTACGGTCACACTCCGCTAATGGGGGTGCCGTGTGGCGGCAGCCCCGGGACGGTGGAGGGGTCGGGCGGAGCGCAGCCCGTGCTGCCGGCGCCGACCAGCCACATAAGGACCGGGAGAGAAGAGCGAAGGTGTCCCCGAGCAGCGAGACCGCGCACGGACAGCGACTCGTCATTGTCGAGTCGCCGGCCAAGGCGAAGACGATCAAGGGCTACCTGGGCCCCGGCTACATCGTCGAGGCGAGCGTCGGGCACATCCGCGACCTGCCCAGCACCGCGGCCGAGGTGCCGGACAAGTACACCGGCGAGGTGCGCCGCCTCGGGGTGGACGTCGACCACGACTTCGCGCCCATCTACGTGGTGAACGCGGACAAGAAGTCCCAGGTCAGCAAGTTGAAGTCGCTGCTCGCCGAGTCCGACGAGCTCTTCCTCGCCACCGATGAGGACCGCGAGGGCGAGGCCATCGCGTGGCACCTCCAGCAGGTGCTCAAGCCCAAGGTGCCGGTGCACCGCATGGTGTTCCACGAGATCACCAAGTCGGCGATCCAGGAGGCCGTGGCCAACCCGCGCGAGCTCAACCAGCGCCTGGTCGACGCCCAGGAGACCCGCCGCATCCTCGACCGCCTCTACGGCTTCGAGGTCTCGCCGGTGCTGTGGAAGAAGGTCATGCCGAAGCTGTCGGCGGGCCGCGTGCAGTCCGTCGCCACCCGCTTGGTGGTCGAGCGCGAGCGCGAGCGGATGGCATTCCGCACCGCCTCGTACTGGGACCTGGTCGGCACCTTCGGCACCGGCCGCACTCCGGTCGACGCCGCCAACCCGGAGACCTTCGGCGCCCGGCTGTCCGCCGTCGACGGCAAGCGGATCGCCAGCGGCCGTGACTTCGGCCCGGACGGTCGGCTGAAGGCCGGCAGCACGAACACCCTGCACCTGGACGAGCAGGCGGCCCGTCAGCTGGCCGCCGCCCTGGAGCAGACCGCGTTCGGCGTCCGCAGCGTCGAGTCCAAGCCCTACCGCCGCTCGCCGTACGCGCCGTTCCGCACCACCACGCTCCAGCAGGAGGCCAGCCGCAAGCTGGGCTTCGGCGCCAAGCGGACCATGCAGGTGGCCCAGAAGCTGTACGAGAACGGCTTCATCACCTATATGCGCACCGACTCCACCACGCTGTCGGACACCGCGATCGCGGCCGCCCGCGCCCAGGTCACCCAGCTGTACGGCGCGGACTACCTGCCGGACGCCCCGCGCACCTACGCCAGCAAGGTCAAGAACGCGCAGGAGGCGCACGAGGCCGTCCGCCCCTCCGGCGACCGCTTCCGCACCCCCGCCGAGACCGGTCTGACCGGTGACGACTTCAAGCTGTACGAGCTGATCTGGATGCGCACCGTCGCCTCCCAGATGAAGGACGCGGTCGGCCAGTCCGTCACCGTCAAGGTCGGCGGCACCTCCGCGGACGGCCGGGACGTCGAGTTCTCCGCCTCCGGCAAGATCATCACCTTCCACGGCTTCCTCAAGGCCTACGTCGAGGGCGCCGACGACCCGAACGCCGAGCTCGACGACCGCGAGCGCCGGCTGCCGCAGGTCGCCCAGGGCGACCCGCTGGCCGCCGAGCGGATCACCCCGGAGGGCCACGCCACCAAGCCGCCGGCCCGCTACACCGAGGCCTCGCTGGTCAAGGAGCTGGAGGACCGGGAGATCGGCCGCCCCTCCACCTACGCGTCGATCATCGACACGATCATCCAGCGCCGGTACGTCTTCAAGAAGGGGACGGCGCTCGTCCCCTCCTTCCTCTCCTTCGCCGTGGTCAACCTGCTGGAGAAGCACTTCGGCCGGCTGGTCGACTACGACTTCACCGCCAAGATGGAGGACGACCTCGACCGGATCGCGGCCGGTGAGGCGCAATCCGTGCCGTGGCTGAAGCGCTTCTACTTCGGTGAGGGCGAGGGCCACATCGCGGGCGGTGCCGCCGAGGCCGGCAACGGCGACGGCGACCACCTGGGCGGTCTGAAGGAACTGGTCACCGACCTCGGCGCGATCGACGCCCGGGAGATCAGCTCCTTCAAGGTCAGCGACGACATCACCCTGCGGGTCGGCCGCTACGGCCCGTACGTCGAGCGCGCCTCGGCCGTCGAGGGCGAGCCCGGCCAGCGCGCCGACATCCCGGACGAGCTGCCGCCGGACGAGCTGACCGTCGAGCTGGCCGAGGAGCTGCTGGCCAAGCCCAGCGGCGACTTCGAACTCGGCCGGGACCCGGTCAGCGGCAACATGCTGGTGGCCAAGGACGGCCGCTACGGTCCGTACGTCACCGAGATCCTGCCCGAGGGCACGCCGAAGACCGGCAAGAACGCGGTCAAGGCGCGCACCGCCTCCCTCTTCAAGTCGATGTCGCTGGACACCGTCACGCTGGAGGACGCGCTGCGGCTGCTGTCGCTGCCGCGGGTGGTCGGCACCGACCCCGAGGGTGCGGAGATCACCGCGCAGAACGGCCGCTACGGCCCGTACCTCAAGCGCGGCACCGACTCCCGCTCGCTCACCAGCGAGGAGCAGCTCTTCACGATCACCCTCGACGAGGCGCTGGCGATCTACGCCCAGCCCAAGCAGCGCGGCCGGGCCGCCGCCGCCCCGCCGCTCAAGGAGCTGGGCAACGACCCGGTCAGCGAGCGCCCGGTGGTGGTCAAGGACGGCCGCTTCGGCCCTTACGTGACCGACGGCGAGACCAACGCCACGCTGCGCAAGGACGACGACGTCGAGACCATCACGCCGGAGCGCGGCTACGAGCTGCTCGCCGAGAAGCGGGCACGCGGGCCGGTGAAGAAGGCGGCCAAGAAGGCGCCGGCGAAGAAGGCCGCGGCCAAGAAGACGACCACGGCCAAGACGGCAGCGGCGAAGAAGACGGCGGCCAAGAAGACCGCCGCCAAGAAGACGACCACGGCCAAGACGGCAGCGGCGAAGAAGACGGCGGCCAAGAAGACCGCCGCGAGCAAGACCGCCGCGAGCAAGGCCGCCGCGAGCAAGGCCGCAGGCACCGAAGAGGGCTGATCCCGGGTCACCGCCGACGGGCCCGTGCCCCCGATCCCGGGGGTGCGGGCCCGCGTCCGGTCCGGGGCACGTGGGGGGTGCGGGTCTGGGGTCGGTTCGGTTTGTGCGGGGGCGTGGGCCCGGGGTCGGGGCGGTCCGTAGGGCGGTGCGGGCCCGGGGTCGGGGCGGTCCGTGCGGGGAACGTCACAACCCGGTGATGAGCGCGATCCGGAAGCCCGTTCGCCTCATTCCGGCCATCCGCCGCCCGCTACGCTGACCGTATGACGAGCGAGGAGCAGCCCACCCCCAGCGCCGCCCCGGCCGCCAGCGCCTGGGCGTCCGACCTGCCGGAGGTCGCGCCCGCCGGAACCCCGGTGGACCGGGCCCGGGCGTTGCTGCGGACACGTCCCTACCGGCGCCTGTGGACCACCCAGCTGATCGGTGGCACCGCCGACCGGCTCGGTCTGCTGGTGCTGCTCGCGCTCACCGTGATCGCCGTCGCCCAGGGCGCCCAGTTCGGCAGTCTGCCGCGCAGTCTCGCCTTCGCCCTGGCCGCGGTCCTCGCCGTCCGGGTGCTGGCCACCGGGCTGGTCGGGGTCGTGCTGCTCGGGCCGGTGCACCAGCTGGTCACGGGCCGGCTGGACCGGCGCTGGACGCTGTTCGGCGCCGACGTGCTGCGCGCCGTGCTGATCGGCGTGGCGCCCTGGTGGAGCGTCTGGCTGGGCTCCGCCGCGAAGCCCTCCGGGGCCGCCACCTACGTCCTGCTCGGCACCGTCTTCGTGACCGGCGCCGCCGAGCGGGTCTGGACGATCGCCAAGGACGCCGCCGTCCCCGGCCTGCTGCCGGCCGCCAACGCCCACCTCCCGGTCGCCGAGCGGCGCCCCGCCGCGGCCAACCTGGAGAGCGCCCGGAGCATCGACCGCTTCACCGGCTGGGTGACGGTGCCGCTCGGGGCCGCCGGACTGGTGGCCCTCACCCTGCTCAACAACGTCGGCGCGGCGCTCGGCTCCGACTGGCTGCGCGCCCACCAGCTCACCGTCGCGGCGCTCGGCGCGGCCGGGCTGTTCGCCGCCGCGGCCGTCCGCGAGTACCTCCAGCAGCTGTCCGGCGGCCGGCTGGCCGTCGCCCCGGTCTCCCCGCTCCAGGGCCTGCGCGCCCCGACCGACGCGGCCCCCGGCCCCGCGCTGAGCAAGGGCCGCACGGGCAGCGCCCCGTACTTCACCTTCGCCGTCGCGGCCGGCTACGCCTCGATGGCGGGCATCGCCGCGCTCGCGCTGCTCACCGCCGCCGAACACCGCGCCGGGCCGATCGGCTACGGCCTGCTGGTGCTCGCCGCCGCCGGGGTGCCCGCCCTGGGCGCCCGGCTCACCCGGGCCACGCTGCCCTCGCTGTCCCGCCGCCGACTGCTGGCGCTGGCGCTGCTCACCCAGGGCGTCGCGCTGATCCTGGCCGGGCTGGTGCTGGACTTCGTCCTGGTCCTGCTGCTGACCGCGCTGGCCGCGCTGGCCGCCGGGATCGTGATCTCGGCCGGGCGCACCCTGCTCGCCCAGGAGGTCGAGGAGGCCCGGCTGCCGAAGGTCACCGAGCACCTGTTCGCGGTGCTCCGGGCCGTGGTCGCCGCCGCGCTGATCGGCGTCCCGCTGATCGCCGCCGGCTACGGGGACGTCGAGTACGGCTCCCTCGAACCCGGCTCCTTCACCTTCATCCACGGCGGCGCGGCCCTCGCCGTCGCCACCTCCGGGCTGCTCACGCTGGTGCTCGCCGCCGTGGTGCTGCTGCGCACCGACGACCGGCGCGGCACCTCGCCGTTCCTCCGGGACCTGGTGGACGCGGTGCGCGGCCCGGGCGGCCCGGTGCCGCACCGGGGCGCGGGCACCGGCTTCTTCATCGCCCTGGAGGGCGGCGACGGCGCCGGCAAGTCCACCCAGGCCCAGGCACTCGCCGAGTGGATCCGCGGCAAGGGGCACGAGGTCGTGCTCACCCGCGAGCCCGGCGGCAGCCCCGTGGGCCAGCGGCTGCGCGGCCTCGTCCTGGACGTCGGCAACACCGGCCTGTCGCACCGCGCCGAGGCGCTGATCTACGCGGCGGACCGTGCCGAGCACGTCGAGAACGTCATCCGTCCGGCCCTCGCCCGCGGCGCCGTGGTGATCACCGACCGGTACATGGACTCCTCCATCGCCTACCAGGGCGCCGGGCGCGACCTGGCCGCGACCGAGGTCTCCCGGATCTCCCGCTGGGCCACCGGCGGACTGCTGCCCGACCTGACCGTCGTCCTGGACGTCGACCCGAACAGGGCCCGCGAGCGCTTCACCGAGGCACTGGACCGGCTGGAGTCCGAGCCGACCGAGTTCCACCAGCGGGTCCGGGCCGGCTTCCTCGCCCTCGCCGCCGCCGACCCGGCGCGCTACCTGGTGGTGGACGGCAGCCAGGCCCCCGGTTTCGTGACCACCGCCATCCGGCACCGGCTCGACCGCGAGCTGCCGCTCTCGGAGCAGGAGAAGGCCGCCCGCGCCGAGCGGGAGCGGCTGGCGAAGGAGGAGGCCGAGCGCCGCGCCGCCGAGGAGGCCCGCAAGAAGGCCGAGGAGGAGGCCGCCGAGCGCAAGCGGCAGGAGGTGCTGGCGCAGCTGCGGGCCGAGCAGGCGGAGCAGGAACGGCTGGCCAGGGAGGAGGCCGAGCGGGCCGCCGCCGAGGCCCGGCGCAAGGCCGAGGAGGAGGCGCGCCGGCGGGCGGAGGAGGAAGCCCAGCGCCGTGCCGCCGAGGAGGCCAAGCTCCGCGCCGCCGAGGAGGCGCGGCTGGCCGCGGAGGCCGCCGAGCGCAAGCGGATCGCGGACGAGGCGGCTGCCCAGGCCGAGCTCCAGCGGCAGCGTGAACTCGCCCGCGAGGAGCAGCGCCGCCGGGCGGAGGAGGCTCTTCAGCGGGCGGAGGAGGCACGGCTGGCGCAGGCCGCCGCGCTCGCCGCCGCGGCTGCTGCGGCGGATTCGGCGGAGGACCGGGCCGAGGGGCGGCCGGGGGCTGCTGCTCCGGGGGCCGGGGCGGGGCCCGGGCCGGGGGCCGGGGCGGTGCCGGGGGACGACGCGACCAGGGAGCTTCGGGCGGTCCGGGACGCCTCGCGGGGTGCTGCGGAGGACGCTTCGAAGGGTGCTTCGCGGGACGAGGCGCCGGGGTCGGCTGCTTCGGCCGCGTCCCCCGCGTCCCCCGCGTCCCCCGCGTCGTCCTCGTCGTCCTCCTCGGGCGGGCTCGGGGACGAGGCGACGCGCGAGCTGTCGCCGCGGGACCGGCAGGCGGCGATCCGGGCGGCGGCGGCCATCGAGGCGCGCCGGGCCGCGGAGGCACGCCGGGCCCCCGGTGGTGCGGTGGACGAGACGGCCGTACTGCCCGCGGTGTCGGGACCGGCGGTGGACGAGACGGCCGTGCTGCCGAAGGTGCCGGCGGAGGCCGACCGGACCGAGGTGCTGCCGCGCGTCGAGGCGGATCGCCCCGCGGGACGTACCGGGGGCCGACCGGCGCAGGGCGCGCGGCGCGCGGAGCCGGTGGACGGCACCCGCGAGCTGCCGGTGGTCGGTGCCGAGCCGGCCGCCGGACCGCAGCCGCCGCAGCCGCAGCCGGGCGCCGAGCGGCCGCGGCCGGAGTGGGCCGAGGAGACCCCGCTGGACGACCTGCCGAGCCTCACCGACACCCTGCTCGGCTCGCACGACGAGTGGGCGCGCTGGGAGCACGACGGCCCGGGTCAGGACGGTCCGCAGGCCGGTCCGGAGCAGCACGACGGCCGTGGGGGCCACGACGGCGACGCTCGGGACAAGGGCAAGGGCAAGGGGCGCCGCTGGGGACGCCGGGGCTGACGCCCGCGTGGACGGCGCCGTCGGGGCGGGCCCCCGGCGGCGCCGCCGCGTTCTGCCGGGCCGCTTGCGGCCCGCCGTTCGTGCGCCGTGACGGGTGCCGTGGCCCGGAACCGCGCGCCGCGAGGGCCGCACCGGGCCGTGACCCGGACGGAGCAGTGGGTGTCCGACCGGAGACGTATGCTCGACGGCGGGGAAGAGGCGCCACGAGCGCTGTCGTACGGAGCTTGGGAGCAGCAGTGGCCGTCTGGGACGACCTGGTGGGCCAGGAGCGGGTGGTCGAGCAGCTGACCGCCGCGGCCCGGGCGGCCGGGGCGACGGTCGAGGCCGGTCGCGGGGCCGCCCCGGCGGAGGGCGCGAACGCCTCCCTGATGACGCATGCCTGGCTGTTCACCGGGCCGCCCGGTGCCGGCCAGGTCACCGCCGCGCGCGCCTTCGCCGCCGCGCTCCAGTGCACCAGCCCCGACCTCGCGCTCGGCGGCACGCCCGGCTGCGGTTTCTGCGACGGCTGTCACACCGTGCTGGCCGGCAGCCACGCCGACGTGAAGTACGTCCGGACGGACGGCCTGTCGATCGGTGTCGGCGACATGCGTGACCTCGTGATGCGCGCCTCCAGCTACCCGACCGGCGGCCGCTGGTCGGTGATCCTGGTGGACGCCGCCCACCGGCTCACCGAGGCCGCCGCGAACGCGCTGCTCAAGGGCGTGGAGGAGCCCTCCCCGCGCACCGTCTGGCTGCTCTGCGCCCCCTCCGTCCAGGACGTGCTGCCGACCATCCGCTCGCGCTGCCGCCTGCTGGTGCTGCGCACCCCCGCGGCCGAGGCGGTCGCCGACACCCTGGTCCGCCGCGACGGCGTCGACCCGGAGACCGCCCGGCTCGCCGCGCTCGCCGGCCAGGGCGACATCGAGCGCTCGCGCCGCCTCGCCGTCGACGAGCAGGCCCGGACGCGGCGGGCGGAGGTGCTGCGCATACCGCTGGAGGTGGGCGACATCGGCGGCTGCCTGACCGCGGCCCAGCGCCTGGTCGACACCGCCAAGGCCGATGCCGAGGCGCTCGCCGAGACCCAGGACGCCAAGGAGACCGACGACCTCAAGGCCGCCTACGGCGCCGCCGAGGGCAGCAAGGCGCCGCGCGGCATGGCCGGTGCGGTCAAGGAACTGGAGAAGCGGCAGAAGAGCCGCGCCACCCGCACCCGCCGGGAGACGCTCGGCGTCGCCCTGCTCGACCTGCTCGGCTTCTACCGGGACGTGCTCGCCATCCAGCTCGGCTCCACCGGCGCGCTCGCCAACGAGGACCAGCGGCAGGCGCTGAACCGGGTGGCCCAGGCCGGCCCGGCGGAGAGCACGCTGCGCCGGATCGAGGCGGTGCTGGCCTGCCGCACGGCGCTGGACCGCAACGTCGACCCGCTGCTCGCGGTCGAGGCGATGACGGTGGCGCTGCGCGCGGGCTGAGCGCCGCCCGCTTCCTGGGTCCGCCCGCTTCCTGGTCCGTCCGGGTGCGGGGCCGACTGCGGTCCCTCCGGCTGCGGGTCCGTCGTGGCCTGTCCGTCATCCCGGGGTCCGTCCGTCCCGGGGCCCGTCCGGCCATGGTCCCTCCGTCGGACCAACGCCGTTCCACCGGGCGAGGCCCATACGCCTCCCGGAGCCGGTGCGCCGTCCCACCTTCGAGTGAACGAGCGACACTCGCCGGGCACACCGTCGTGTGACCGTCCGCCCGTTGTGCACGCTGGGGGCCGACTGCGCCCGCTGGCGGGGCGGTCGCCTCCCGTTCGCGCCGACTTCCGGTTCGGCGCGGCCCCCTCCAGAGGTGGTGCGTCCCGTGGTTCGTTCGCTCCTCGTCATCCCCCTGCTGGCCGCCGCCCTCGGCGGGATCTGGCTGGCCCGGGGCGCCCAACAGCGCTGGCGCGACCTGCGCGCCGCCCAGACCTACGAGCTGGCGGGTGACCGCTGGCCGATGCTGATGCGGGCGGCCGGGGCGATGGTCTGCGGGCTGGGCGTCACCGCGCTGACGGTGCTCACCGCGCTCGGCGCCTTCGGCGGCCTCGGCCGGGACACCCCGGAGCCGGGCCGGGCGGAGCAGGTCCTGGACGCGGCGGGCAGGCGCTCGGGCTCCGATTCGGACTCCGACCCGGGCTCGGGCACCGCCTCGGGGACGACGGGCCGGCAGCAGGCGGCGCCCCCCGCCGTCGCCGACCCGGCCGCCGCCGGTGCCGCCGGTGGCGCTGGTGGCGCTGGTGGCGCCGGTGGTCCCGCTGCCGCCGGGGGTGCCGCCACGGCCCCCGCCGTGATCAGCCACTTCGACAGCGTCGGCCACCCGGGCGGCGGCGAGCTGCTCCAGTCCGCCGTGCTCGGCCCTGACGGGCAGCCCCGCAACGTCCGGGTCTGGCTCCCGCCGCAGTACGCCACGGAGCCGAACGCCCGCTTCCCGGTCGTCGTGATGCAGGCGTCCGCGCCCCGCAAGACCGCCGACGCCGAGGTCCCGGACGTCTTCGAGGGCATCGGCTCGGCCCTCCAGTCCGGCAAGTCCCGTCCGTTCGTCCTGGTGGCCCCCGAGGCGCCGAACGGCACCGGGTACCCCTGCGAGCTGGTCGCCGCCGCCCCGGCCGCGGTCGCCGACGACATGACGCTGCGCACCACCATCGCCGCCACCTTCCGCACCCTGCCGCCCGGCCCGGCCTCCTGGGGGACCCTCGGGGTCGAGGGCGGCGCGCCCTGCGCTGCCGCCGCCGGACTGGCCCGGCCCGACCTGTACGGCGCGGCCGCCGCGGTCTCCGGCCGGTACGACGCCGCCGCGCTCACCCAGACCGGCGCCGAGGCCCCGGCCGGCAGCCCGGCCAAGCTGCTGCTGGCCGCCGCCAAGGGCGATTCCGCCGGGCTGGACGCGGCCCGCAAGCTCCAGTCCGCGCTGAAGGCGGGCCCCGGAGCGGCGGCCAAGGCCGAGGTGCGGATCTCGGACAACGTGCAGGACTTCACCCCCGACCGGGAGCGGCTGCGGCTGGTCCGGCAGGCGGCGCAGTTCCTGGCGGAGGCGCTGGCCAAGGCGTCCTGAGCGCGGTTCCGGTGGCGCTACGCTGCCCGGTGCCCGGGGCGGGCACCGGGCAGCGGCGTGTCCACCAGCGGTTCCAGTCGTTCCGCGTGATGTCTGTTCGATGTGATGTCTGTTCGATCGCGGAGAGGCGGGAGAGGTAGCGGATGAGGGCCTTCGGTCGGGTACGGGCGCTGGCCGCGGCGCTGGTCGTCGGGCTGCTGGCGGGCGGTTGCAGCTCCGATCCGTCCGGGGCGCCGGCGCAGTCCTCCCCGGGGGCGGCGTCCGCGGGGCCGTCCTCCTCGGGATCGGCCGCCACCCCGCTGGAGCCGCTGCCCGCCGCCGTGCCGGCCGCGCTCGCGTCGCACTACGGGCAACGGCTGGTCTGGCAGCCCTGCGACGGCGGGTTCGAGTGCACGACGTTCCGGGTGCCGCTGGACTACGACCACCCGGGGGACGGCGACCTCACCCTGGCGGCCGTCCGCGCGGCGGCGGAACCGGACGGCGCCGCCTCCGCCTCCCCGGGCACCCGGCTCGGCTCCCTGCTGCTCAACCCGGGCGGGCCCGGCGGCTCGGCGATCGAGTACCTGGAGGCCACCGCCCGGACGTACGGCCGAGGGGTGCGCGCCCGGTACGACCTGGTCGGCCTCGACCCGCGCGGGGTGGGCCGCAGCAACCCCGTCAGCTGTCTGAGCGGCGACCGGATGGACGCCTACACCAGCGTCGACCTGACCCCGGCCGACCAGCGCGCGATCGACGCGCTGGTCGCCGCGGACAAGGAGTTCGCCGAGGGTTGCAGGCAGCAGGCCGGCCCGGCGCTCGGCCACCTCGGCACCGTCGAGGCCGCCCGCGACATGGACGTGCTGCGCGCCCTGCTCGGCGACGAGAAGCTGAACTTCGTCGGCAAGTCCTACGGCACCTTCCTCGGCGCCACCTACGCCGGGCTCTTCCCGAGCCGGGTCGGGCGGCTGGTGCTGGACGGTGCGATGGACCCCGCGCTGGACTCCGTCACCGGCAACCGCACCCAGGCCGGCGGCTTCGAGACCGCCTGGGCCGCCTTCGCCAAGGACTGCGCCGAGCGCGAGGACTGCCCGCTCGGCCGCACCGAGCAACAGGTCGGCGAGCAGCTCACGGCCCTGCTCGCGGCCGCCCGCACCGACCCGCTCCCCACCAGCAGCGGCGGCCGTCGGCTCACCGGTTCCCGGGCGACCACCGGCGTCATCGAGGCCATGTACGCCGACTTCCTCTGGCCCAAGCTGCGCACCGCGCTCGCCGACGCCAGGGCGGGCGACGGCACCGCTCTGCTGAAGCTCTCCGACGAGTACTACGGTCGCGAGGCGGACGGCTCGTACCCCAACCTGATGTTCGCCAACACCGCGGTGAACTGCCTCGACCTGCCGGCCCCCTTCCGGGGGCCGGAGGACGCCCAGCGGGCGGTGCCGGAGTTCGAGCGGGTCTCGCCCCACTTCGGGCGCGACATGGCCTGGATGGCTCTGGCCTGCACCTACTGGCCGGTCCCGGCCACCGGAGCGGCGCACACCATCCGGGCCGCCGGGGCCGCCCCGATCGTCGTCATCGGCACCACCCGCGACCCGGCCACCCCGTACGCCTGGGCCCGGTCGCTGGCCGACCAGCTGGAGTCCGGCCGGCTGCTCACCTTCGACGGCGACGGCCACACCGCGTACGGCCGCCACGTCACCTGCGTGGACGACGCGGTGAACCGCTTCCTGCTGACCGGGGAGGCCCCCGAGCGGGGCAAGCGCTGCGACCGGTAGGGCGTCCGGCGACCGGCGTCTCGACGGGCAGATATCACTTCAAGCTAGATATCACTTCAAGCGCCTACCGGTGCGACGTTACGATGAGCGCCCCCTGCCACCCTCCCCTGCACCGGAGTTCATCGTGCTCGGAGTCAACGACCTGGCGACCTACGTCCTGGGCGCCCTCGTCATCGTCCTGCTCCCCGGCCCCAACTCCCTGTACGTGCTGTCCGTCGCGGCCCGCAAGGGCATCCGCACCGGCTACCGGGCGGCGGCCGGCGTCTTCGTCGGCGACCTCACCCTGATCAGCCTCACCTCGCTGGGGGCGGCCTCCCTGCTCAGGGCCAACCCGGCCGTCTTCGCCGTGGTCAAGTTCGGCGGCGCCGCCTACCTGCTCTGGATCGGCTACGGCATGCTCCGCGCCGCCCGCGACCTCTGGCGCGAACGCCGGGCCGCCGCCGATCCCACCGCCGAGCCGGCCCCCGAGTCCACCGAGAACCCCTTCCGCCGCGCCCTGGTGATCAGCCTCCTCAACCCGAAGGCGATCCTCTTCCTGCTCTCCTTCTTCACCCAGTTCGTCGACCCCTCCTACGGCCGGCCCGCCCTCTCCTTCGTCCTCCTCGGCGGCGTCCTCCAGACCTTCAGCTTCCTCTACCTCTCCCTCCTGATCTTCGCGGGCACCTCCCTCGCCACCGCCTTCCGCCGCCGCAAGCGCCTCTCCGCCACCCTCACCAGCGGCGTCGCCGTCCTCTTCGCCGGCTTCGCCGCCAAGCTCGCCGTCTCCTCCGCCTGACCCCCCGCCCGGATACCCGGGTACGGATCACCCGCGAACCTGTGTAGACTGACCCGCGTTGCCAGTACACGGCAGCGGTGCCGCCTTAGCTCAGTTGGCCAGAGCAACGCACTCGTAATGCGTAGGTCGCGGGTTCGAATCCCGCAGGCGGCTCCAAGGTGAACCCCAGGTCAAGCGTCTGACCTGGGGTTTTTCCGTTTCCGTGACCATGGGAATCGGGAAAATCGGACACCCGGACTCTATGCATCGCAATGCGTAGGTCGCCGGTTCGCTGAGGTTATCGACTCCTGGGAAACCGTCTTGACCTGGGGTTTTATCAAGAAGGCCAAGTCGGGCCACCCGCTGGCGGAGGGTCTTGGTGGACAGCCGGTGGACGAGCGTGCATCGAGGGTGCGGATGGATGGTCGTGAGCGGGCGCGTCAGTCTTGGACGGGCTGTCCGCTGTCGACAAGTGAGGGGTCGGCGACTTGTCGTTCGGGGGAGGGGCTCCGGAGGTCGACGCGGCATGCTCAACTCGTCATGGGTGGGGACCGGGCAGCGTCCGCGAGCTGGTGGGCGGCCTCGGCTGGGACGTTGAGGTGAGTTGGCTGCGGCGGAGTGAGGCAGTAGGACGGGGTGTCGAACGCGGCGTCGGTGACCGGGTAGAAGAGCACCTGCTGGACGAGCGCGACAGCGCAGCGCTCCTTGGCCATCAGCGTCAGCGCGGCGGCCATGTTGCCGCCGACCGAGTCGCCCTCCGCCGCCAGCCGGGTGCCGTCCAGGTTTTTGGTGGCCCCGGCGGTGACGACCCAGCGGGCGACCGCGTGGTTCTACTCGACGGCCACGGGGTAGCGCGCGCCTCGGGCCACAGATCATACTCGGGGAAGACCACCGCGGCCTGCGCACCGACCGCCGGCTCCCGTACCAGTCGGTCGTGATGACCGGCGTTTCAGGAGTCGTCCGGCGGGCCCCCTCTCCCGGCTATGCGGTCTGCCGACGGAGGTCGGTGAGCAGTTGGTCGAGCAGGTGCTCCTCCTCGATGCGGACGGCGTGTTCGGTGATGGCCGGAGCAAGGCCAGGGTCCCAGGGGGTGGGGGTCGGGATGCCGGTGGTGAGCGGGGTGCCCAGGCCGCTTTCGACGGCGGTGAGGTAGGAGGCGCTGTCGTAGCGCCAGGGGAGGGCGCCGGGGAGATGGAGGACGCCGGAGGCGATGCGGATACCGCCCCAGTCGAAGTCGCCGTGGTACGCGAGCCGGCAGCCCTGGTCGGCGAGGTGACCCAGCAGAGTGCGGGCGGCGACGGACAGGTGGCCTTCGACGCACACCAGCGGCGGGCAGTCGGAACCCAGTTCGTCGGCGGCGGCCGCGAGGACGGCGGGGTTCTCGCAGACATGGACCGGGCGCTCGGTGAGGCCGAGCGCGGGCGGCTGCCGAGTGAGCTGGCGCAGCGTCAGCAGGCAGGGTTCACCGCCTTCGCGGGCTGCCGCGAGGATGCGCCCGGTGGTGCTGCTGGTGGAACCGGGCAGGCCGAGGACGAGGACGCGCGAGGAGAGTTCGTCCAGGACGACGCCGGCGGCCGCCCAGGCCGCCCGGCGGCCTTCGGCGCCGCTGGGCAGCTCGGTGGCGGCCAGGGCCCGGACGGCGGAGTGGACGAGCGCGCTGAGCGGACGGCCCTGGTCTAGGGCGTGGGCGTCGCCGAGGGTGCGGGCGGCGAGGACGGGCAGCGTGAGTCCGTCGGCGGGGAGCTGAGCGAGGACCCGTACGGCGTCGGCGGCCAGCCGGCGGCCGGCGGCCGGGTCGCCGCCCGCGAGCCGCCTGAGGAGGCCGTTGGCCGCCACCTTGGCCTGCCAGGAGGCGAGTTCGGGCCGCTCGGTGACGGCGGGGTGCTCGAGCTCGGACAGCGCGCGCTGCCACGCGGTGGCCAGGGCTGCATTCTGCGCGCGCTTGTCGGTGACCGGGCCGGTCAGCGCCACCACGGCCGCGGCGAGCCCATCCGGGCTGGCGCCGCTGGCCCGGAGCGTGCGGTCGACGGCGGCCAGCGAGACGGACAGCGACCGGCCGGGGCGCGGGGACCGGCCCAGGAGGCGGGCGACGGCCGCCCGCGCGGCGTCGTCGGCCTCGGTCAGGGAGACCGTGCCGTCGAGGGGCCGCCCGGCTTCCAGGCGTCGGCGGGCGCGGTCGAGCAGCCAGGCGAGCTCGGGTGCGCCGAGCAGACGCTGGAGGCGGGGGAGGTCCATGGGGAGGTCCATGGTCAGGCGAACAGCCCTTCCTGGCGTTGCGGCGGAACCTCGCCGTCGGTCACCAGGGTGCGGTGCTGGCCGTCCCACTCCCAGCGGGTGACCAGGACGGCGGCGATCTCGTCGACGCGGGAGAGCTGGGCGATGGCGAGGCCAGGCACCTGCGGGTAGCAGCCCCATTCGCGCTCGGAGGTCATGACCACGTCCAGGTCGAAGGCGGTGAGCAGTCCGAGCGACTTGGCCCGGGAGTCGTCGTCGACGCCGGCGAAGGCCTCGTCCAGGGTGACCAGGCGCGGGGCGTGCGGGTTGCCGGCGGAGGCGTAGTGCGAGGAGGCGGCGGCGAACAGGGGCAGGGAGACGGAGAGCACCCGCTCGCCGCCGGAGGCCGGGCCGGTGGCGGGCTGCCACCTGCCGTGCTGGTGGCGCTCGATGCCGAACTCGTGCCAGGAGCGGTAGTCCAGAGCGGTGCTGAGGTGTTCGAGCCAGGTGCCGGCGGGGTTGTCGGTGCGGGCGCGGTCGATCTGGGCCTGGAGGAACTCGCCGAGGGCGGTGCGGTCGGCGGCAGTCCAGGCGTCGGCGGACTGGCGCAGCAGGCGGTCGCGGGCGGCGGTCAGGCCGCCGGGCGCGTTGCGCGCGGGCCGCCAGACCAGGCGGAGCAGCATGCCGGTGCTGGTCGGGCGGTCCTTCAGTTCCTCGTTCATCTTCAGCACCTGGTACTCGGCGGCGCTGACGAGCTCCTGGAGGGTCCCGGCCACCTCGGTGATCAGGTGATTCTCCAGGATCTCCTGCTCGCGGGCGGAGAGCAGCTGCTGGCGGTCGGCCACCTCGGCGGTGAGGGCCGCGGCGAGCGCGGGAACGGAGCGTTCCCGGCCCTGGAAGACGACGTCGACGACCAGACCGTCGTCCATCATGCGGGCGGCGGCCGTGTGCCCGTGGCGGGCCAGGGCGTCGGAGAGGTCCTTGAGCTCTTCGGTGATCCTTCGCTGGACGCGCTCCCACGCCGGGTCGGAGTCGTCGACGGACTCCAGCTCGCGTTCGACGGTGCGGGCGAGCCGGACGGCCGGCTCGGGAGCCCAGGAGTCGGAGGCGTGCTCGAGCTCGGGCAGGGCGACAGCGAGCAGGCCGGTGGCGGCGAAGCGGCGCAGCGCGTCGATCGCCTCCTCCCGGGTGCGGACGGTGTCCTCGATCTCACGGCGTACCCGGGTGCGCAGGGCGTCGGCTGCGGCCTGGCGGCCGGTGGCGGCGTTCTGCTCGCGGCGGGTGGCCCGCTCGGCCTCCTCGCAGTCGCGCAGGGCGGCCTTGACCTGGTCGAGTTGGCGTTGCAGCTCGGCGACGGCCGCGCCCACGGTGGTCTTGAGCGTCTCGTGGCGTTCGCCGGCCGCGACGGCCTCCCGGGCCGCCGCGCGGGAGCGCTCGGCGAGTTCGGCGGCGTGCTCGGCGGCGCGGGTGTGGTCGGCCTCCTCGGTGGCCAGTGCGGTACGGGCCGCGCGGGTCTCGCGTACGGCCGGCCAGAGTGCCGCCAGGGCCTCGCGGTAGGAGCCGAGCGCCTCGCGGATGCCGCGCAGGCCGGTGCTGCTGGTCGGCAACCCCAGCTCGGCGGCGATGGACTGGAGTTCTTCCGTCGCCCGGTCGGCGTCGGCGGCGGCGTCGGCGGCGGCCCGGTCGGCGGCGGTGCGGCGCTCGGCGGCCCGGGTGTGCTCCTGCTGGGCCGCCGCGACCCCGGCCTGGGCGGCGCGCAGGGCGGAGTCGTCCGGCAGCGCGGCCTGCTCCGCCGCGAGGGTGCGTGCGTCGGCCGCCAGGCTCTCGGACCGGTCCGCCAGGTCCTGCAGGCGCCCTTCGAGGTGGTCGAGTTCGGCGTTGACGGCGGCGATCCGGACGCGCCTGGCCTGTTCGCGGGTGCTCTCGCCCAGGTACTCGGCGGTCGGCTTGGACCAGGCGCCGGTGAGTGCTCCGAGGCGGAAGCGGCCGTCCAGGCCCACCCAGCTGCCGGTGTCCGGGAGATCGTCGTCCACGTCGAGCAGGCCGATCCCGCTCAGCAGCCGCGAGACCAGTTCGTCCGGCAGGGCGGCGGTGGCCGGGTCGGCGCGGTCGACCGCCGGGCGCAGGACGCCGGCCAGCGAGCGCCCGTCCACCGGCGGGCCGGCGGTCAGCAGGGTGTCCCAGGTAGCGGCGGCGGCCAGTGAGCCGTCCGGGCCGACCCAGGCGTCGAGCAGACCGGACGCCTCCAGGGCGGCTTCCAGCCCAGCGGTCCGGTGGTCCGGCAGCTGATCCCTGAAGTCGACCAGGCGCCAGAGCGGCGCGCCCGGGCGGTCCTGCCGGGCCTCGGGGGAGCGGGTGTGCGGCGCCTGCGGACCTCGCTGGCCGCCGGAGGTCAACTCCGCCAGTTCGGCGCGCAGTTCTTCCGTACGGGTGTGCAGCTCGCGCTGCTGGAGGTCCAGTGCGGCGCGCCGGGACACGAGTTCGGCGCCGACTGCGGAGGCGGTCTGCTGCGCCGCCGTACGGGAGGGGTCGGGGCCCTTCAGCGTCTCGACCCACTGGGCGAGTTCGTCGAGCATGCCCTCGGGGTCGGCGGGGCGGAGCAGCGTGCAGGAGGTGAAGTGGGCGCGCACGGCTGAGAGGTAGTCCCGTCCTGCCTGCGCGGCGTTCTCCTCGGCCTCGGTCCGCAGGTCGGCCCGGCGGGTCAGGTCCTCGTCGGCATCCGCCAACTGCCGCCTTTTCCGGTCGAGTTCACGTAGCGCGTCCTGGGCTGCGGCCAGCTGCTCCTCGACCAGGACGACCGAGCGCAGCCGCCGGTCGGTGAACTCGGCGCAGCTCCGCTGCGTGGCCTCGGGCGGATCCCCCGCTGCGAGCGGGAGTCTGACCCGGTCGGTGTGCTCCCGCTCCACTCCGGCGGCCGCGGCCGCCTCTGAGGCCCTGGCCAGGGCGGCCTCCTGCGCCCGGTCGGCGGCTTTGGCGCGCGAACGCGCCGCGCCGAGCCGGGTGACGTACCGGGTCAGCTCGTCCTCGGCGCGGGTGCGGTCCGCCTCGGCGCGTTCGGCGTCCCGGGCGGTGCGTCCGGCGAGGTCGGCGGCCTGCTCCAGCTCGCGGGCGCTGCGCATCTCCGGGCCAGCCCGCAGGGCCTCGTCCCTGGCCCGCAGGCCGGAGCGCAGCCGGTCCAGCTCTTCCAGTCGGACCTCGGCCGCCTCCAGTGCGATCCCTGCCGCCTCGAAGTCCTGCTCGGCGGTGTTCAGTTCGGTGCGCAGTGCCTCGTAGCGGGAGTGCTGCGCCCGGGGCGCGCGGGCCTTGCGCCGCGCGGCCACCCGGGCGTACCGGCGGTAGTGCTCCAGGAAGCCGGTGGCGGCGCGCTCGGCGGCCACCATGACCGCGAGCTGCTCCTTCTCCTCGTCGAGTGAGCGGAACGCCTCGGCTACGTCCGCGATCACGGCCTGGTCCATCGGCGGCAGCGACTCGGTGAGCGCCTGGGAGAGCGCCTTCTCGCTAGGCCGCTTGGACAGTTGCGGTTGGCGCAGCTGGACCAGCAGGTCGACCAGGGCCGCGTAGCGCTGCTCGCCGAGGCCGAACAGCGCTTCGTCCACCGCTCGGCGGTACGCCCGTGCCGAGTCGTACACCAGGCCGCGCCCGTCCAGCGCCTCGGCCAGCCGGTCGCGGGTGATCGCGGCGCCGGTGGAGTCCAGCAGCCGCAGCTCGCGGCCGATCCGCCGGTCAGTGACGAAGTACCAGTGCCGGGCGATGCCCCTCCCGCTGACCGCCTTGAGACCGCAGCCCAGGGTGGTGTAGTGCGCGGTGCCGTCCTCGTCCAGGCGGCCGAACTCGATCCAGGTGTAGCCGAGCCGTTCGGGGTGCGGGTGCTCGCCGCCGAGCAGGAGGTTCCACTCCATGCGCTTCTTCGGGTCTGCGTCCGGCTCGACCCGATGCGGTGAGAGGTCGCCGTCCAGCAGGAAGGGCAGGGTCAGGGCCAGCACCTTGGACTTGCCAGTGCCATTGTTGCCGCGGAACAGGAGACGGCCGTCGCGGAAGCGGAACTCCTCGACGTCGTAGTAGAAGAGGTCGACCAGGCCGACCCGCAGCGGCTGCCAGCGGGTGCGGCCGGCGGACGGCAGCGCGACAGTCGGGTTCATCGGGTCCTCTTGCCCTTCGTGCTCTTCGCGGACTTCTGGGGGGACTTGCGGGGGGCGCTCTGGCCGGGCTCCAGCAGGATCGTCTCGCCGACCCGGTAGCGGTCCAGCGCTGGGCGGGGACGGACGGCGGGGGTGCCGTCCGGGGTCGCCGCGCGCTCCAGCAGCCCGAGCGCGACCAGCCGTTCGATGGCCTGTTCGGTCAGCTCGGTCTCGGCGCCGGGTACGGTGGCGCTGCGCCGCCAGAACCCGGCGTGCTCCAGCGCCCAGCCCGCCACCTGGCGGTGAAGCTCGGCGAGCGGGACGGTACCGCCCTTCCCGGCCAGGTACTCGGCGAGCAGGAGTGCCACATGGCCGTCGGTGCCCTGCTCCGGCATTCGGAGATCGGTCAGGTCGTCGTCCGGGTCCACCATGGCGATGCCCTCGGCCCGCACCTCCGGGACCAGCCCGGTGAGTTCACTGATCCGGCGGGTCAACGCACCGCGCTGGGAGGTGAGATAGGCGCTCTCGGCCGCCGAAAGTCCGTCGGCGTACAGCACCGGATCGTCCAGCAGCCGCCGGGTCAGCGTGTGCCGCAGCGCCCGGTTGCGCAGTTCGTCGCTGTCCGGCAGCACCTCGGCGTTGAGTTCGGCCAGCCGCTCCGCGAAGCCGTCGGCGCGTACGGTGCTGGGCCCGCGCCGGGAGACCAGCAGCCCGGCCAGCACCCGGCGGTCCACGTCGTACAGGGCGTCACCGGCCGACTTGAGGAACGCGTCCTCGTCGCCGGCGACCTTGGCCAGCACGCCCCACTCCAGAAGCAGCCGGACCACCGCCACCAGGTCGGTGCGCTGCTCGCGGTCGGAGAGGGTGAAGTCGATACCGGTACTCTCCAACGCCGGGTCCGCAGCTGCGAGGACCACCTGCTCGGCCAGCCGCCCCAGCGCGATCTGGTGCTCGGCACGCTCCAGCACCGCCAGGCACAGGCAGACCAGGACGTAGCGCCGCCGGGAGAACGGGAGTCCGGTGCGCTGGTCCCGTGCCGGGTGGGTGGGATCGCTGTCCAGGCCCGGGATGCGGCGCAGCCGGGCCACTTCGGAGTCCACCAGCAAGGCCCAGCCGGTGTTCCGCTCGAACCAGGTGCGCAGTTCGGCCGCGTGCTGTCGGACCAGGCGGAAGTCGTCGGAGTGGGGGCCGCCCGCGCGCAGCAGCGGTCGGCGCAGCAGTGCCCGCGCGGCCTTGCGGAACTCCTCCGCCCGCTGCGCGGCGAGGACGTCGCCCAGGCGGTTGTCACGCACGGCCCGCTCCCGCCGGTTCGGCGGTGAGGTCGATGATCTCGACCAGGTGCTCGGGACCCCGGAGGATGCCGTCGAGGGTGTGGATCTCGGCGATCCCGCCGCCCGGGAAGCTGGTCAGCCTGATCTCCATCGTCCCGTCGTTGGTGGTGGTGGACACCGACTCCGCGCCAGGCCGCCACTTCGCCAGGGCGTCCCCGAGCAACTGCAGGAACAACCGGAAGGAATCCCGGTCCAACTCGTCGAGGTCGCTCAACCGGACCTCCCCGTGGGTAGCCAGCCGGGCCCGGGCGGCGGCGGTCTGCTCGGCCTGCTTGCGTGCCAGCTCGGCCAGGTACGCCTTGGCCTCGGCACGGTCCTGCACCGCCCTGTTCCGGCCGCGCCGCTCGTACGAACCCGTCCGGCGCAGCTGCGGGCTGATCCGCACGCCCGGTGCGTCGTACCAGGACGCGGAGGGCGGCACCGGCTCGGCGTCCCGTTCGGCCAAGGCCTCCTGGTCGATGGTCAGATGACGTGCCGAGTGCAGCCCGAACGCGGATCGCCACAGTCGGTGGCGGGACTCGTCGTCCGGCGCCTCGGCGAACCAGCGGGCCAGCTCCCGGAAGTCGGCTGAGCGGTCCGACCGGCCGGCCCGGCGCTCGTTCAATGCCTGTACGACGGCGAGCAGTTGGGGAATGGCCTGACGGGCGGCCGAACGCAGGAGCTTGGCCTGGGAGTTGCGCCCCGGCACGCTCAGGAACCACGCCCGCAGGCCTTCCCAGCGCCCCTCCCAGCGGCGTTCGGAGCCGGCCAGGGCCTCGGCGGCGGCGTCCGGGGCCGCGTCGGATGCCTCGCGCTCGGCGGCCACCCGCAGCAGCGGCCCGACCGGACCCGCCTCAGGAGTGCCCAACTCCGTCAACAGACCGGCGATCTCGGCTCCCCGGGTGACCAGGTCCTCGATGAACCGCTCCAGGTACTCGATCAGCCGCTGCTTGTAGGCGAGGAACACCTCGACTTCGGCCTCGTGCAGGTCGACCGTCCGTTGCAGCGAGTTCATGAACGCCCGCGCGTTCTCCGCCAGGCCTGAGAAGCGGTCCACCAGCGCCAGCAGCGACAGGTGCACCACGGCCGGGTCGGGTCCGGGCTGCCCGGCCAGCGCCAGCAGCGCCCGCAGCTGCACCGTGATGTCCGCCAGCGCCACCGCCTGCAGCTCACCGCGCCGACCGAGCGCCTCGTCGTACGCGGCCAGCGCCTCCTCGGCGGCCTCGCCCGCGCGGGTGAGCTGGTAGATGTGGCGGGAGCGGTAGAAGTCCTCCAGCGCGGTGACCCGGCTGGTGTCAGGGTCGGCCCGGAGGTTGCCCCATCTCGCGAGCCGTTCCAGCGCGGTCGCCACCCCTTCGAGCGGCGGCCGCCCTTCCGATGGCAGCCCCAGGTGCACGTCCTCGGGGCGCAGGTGGACGGTGAACTCCTGCTTGGCCCGGACGAACACCCCCATCACCAGGCGGTAGAGGGCGCAGTGCTCTGTGGTGAGGTGGGCGAACGGCTGGTACGGCCCGTCCCCGCGGCCGGTGTCGCCGACCGGCGAGCTCGCATGCAGGTCGTCGGCACTGGTCATGCGCGCCATTGTGCCGGATGGCCGAGTGCGCTCGGTCGGTTCGGTCGAATCGGACGGCTCGGTGCCCCGGGCTGCCGTACCATGCCGCTCGCTCCAGCCACTGCCGCACAGGAGGCCGATGGCGCACCGACTTACCGCCCGCCATCATCTGGGCCGTGTTCAGCGGATGCAGATCGTCTTGGCGGTGAATCCGCCGATGAGGCGCTCGATGACCGACCAGGCTCGGTCGATGGTCAGGACCGGGAGACCATGACGTTCGGCGACGGCGATGCACAGCGCATCAGCGGTGGAGAGGGTGCCTGGCCTGGCGGTGCGGGTGTGATGGAGATCTTCGTCAGTCCAGCGGGAGCGGGCGGTGTACGAGAAGTGGCGGAGCTCGGCGGCGCGGACCGCGTCGGCGGCGGAGAGTTCCTCAACGATGGGCTGACACGGCTGCCTAGCGGCCCTGGCTTCGTCTCGGCCGACGCCGTTGTCGAAGGTGGACAAGTCGCGGCTTTCGGGAGACTGGAGTCGGTTCAGGGTGTCCCGGTGGACAGCCGGTGGACGGACGCCTTTGGACGGTGCAGCACGGGACGGCATCGCCTCACCTGCCGCATGCGCGCTGATCAGGCAAAACGTCACGAGGTGGCACGGTATGGCATGGCGCATCACGAACCCTCTTGGTCTCGTAATGCGTAGGTCGCGGGTTCGAATCCCGCAGGCGGCTCAGGAGCCAGAAGGCCCGGTCAGGGAGATGACCGGACCTTCTGGCGTTTGTGGCGCCGGGGTGTCGGGCGGGTGATGCGGTGGGTGGGAGAGTGCGATGTCGGTCGGGGGTGGGAGGGGGTGGCGGGGGGCGATATCGGGGTGATATCGGGGCGATGGGGGGGTCTTCTAGCGTCGGTGGGGTCAGCGGTCTCGGAGGGCGGGAACCGCACCGAAGGCGAGGGGAACGACAGCATGGAGTTTCGGATTCTCGGACCGGTCCACATCCTGGCCGACGGGCAGGAGGACTCGTTGAGCGGGACCAAGCAGCGGACCATGTTCGCGGCGCTGGTGATGGCGGGTGGCCGGGCGGTCTCCGACGAGCACCTCGGGCGGATGCTCTGGGACTCGAACCCGCCGAGCACGGCCGGCGCGCAGATCCACACCTATGCGTCGCGGATCCGGCGGCGGGTGGGGAGCGAGGTGTCGCTGGTGCGGATCCGCTCGGGGTACAGACTCTTGGCCCAGCACGTGCCGTGTGATCTGACGCGGTTCGGCGGGCTTTCGCAGAGCGGGTTCCAGGCGCTGCGCGACCAGCGGTACGAGCCGGCCTCCGAGCGGTTGCGGGAGGCGCTGGCCTGCTGGAACGGCGAGGCTCTGGCCGATGTGACGGACCATCTGGTGGCGGCGGAGCGGCCGCAGTTGGACGAGGCGCGGCTGGAGGTGCTGGAGGCGAGGATCGAGGTCGACCTGATCCTCGGGCGGCACCGGCAGCTGATCTCCGAGCTGACCGGGCTGGTGTCGCAGCACCCGATGCGGGAGCGCTTCCGGGCGCTGCTGATGACCGCGCTGTACCGGTCGGAGCGGCAGGCCGAGGCGATGTCGCTGTACCTGGACGGGCGGCGCATCCTCGCGGACGAACTCGGCGTCTCGCCGGGGCAGTTGCTCGCCCGGACGTACGAGGCGATCCTGAGCGGCGAGGTGCGGACGGTGATGCCGCACCACCTGGCGAGCTGAGGCTCGGCGCGACACGGGAGATCGCGCCGGGTGCCGGTGAGGGCGTGGGGAAGGGCGGGAGCCGTTCCCCACGCCCTTTCCGCGTGTCCGCCGGGGGCGCGGGGCAGGGGGCGCCGTCCGGTCAGAACGGGAGCAGCGGCCCCTCGGCGGTGAGGGTCGCGGCCAGCGACTCCTCGGCCCGGGAGGGGGCGAGGGCTGGGGGCTCCTCGTCGAGGAGGCGGTGGAGGCGGACCAGCAGGGCGCGCAGGGTGGCGCGCAGCCACGGTTCCTCGGCCCGGTGTCCCGCCGCCCAGAGCCCGAGACAGGCCGCGGCGGCGTAGAGGGTCTCGTAGGCGGCCGCCAGCCGGCGGTCGGCCGGGGAGTTCCGCGGTTCGTCCGGCACCTCGGCCATCCGGCGGTGCAGTTCGTCGCCCACGGCCAGGACGGACTTGGCCAGGTCCTGGATCTCGGGTGCGGCCCGGCCGAGTCGGGGGCCGGACACCAGCCGGGGGAGGGTCTGGACGGGACTGCAACCGCCGCGGGAGAGGGCGTTGAGCCGGGTCGGGTCCACCTCGGCCAGCGGCTCGCCGAGCCGGACGGCCTCCGCGAGCCCGGCCTCGTCCGCCTCCTCGGCCGCGAACCCGTGGACCAGCCAGGGGAATTGGGCGACGGCCGCGCCGCGGAGCCGCTCGGTGTCGGCCGCGTTCTCGGCCACCGGGCGGCCCAGCCGGGCGGTCGACTCGGCGACCAGGGACGGCACCAGGGCGGAGACCACCGTGGTCGTGACGCCGGACTCGGCGGTCAGGGTGTGGGCGCTGCGGGCCGCCAGCACGGCGGCGGCCTCGGCGGCGGCGAGCAGGGCGGCGGCCCGGCCGAGGGCCTCGGCGTCGCCGCCGTCCGGGTGGATCCCGGGGGAGGCGGCGTCGCGCAGCGCCTCGCGCAGGACGCGCTCCCCGGCGTCCAGGCTCCGGGCCCAGCCGAGCACGCGGCGGGAGAGTTCGGCCGCGCCGACGGCGGCCGGGTCCTGCCGGAGGGCCGCGCGGCGGTCGCGCAGCAACTCCTCGTGGTTGCGCGCAGCGTGGCCCGGCCCGGGGCCGGCGCCAGGGGCGGACGGAACGGGCCCGTCCGCCGTCTCACGGGGGCTCGGCTCGGAGCGGCTGGCCATCGCTGCCTCCTTCGGGGACGGGGCATGTATGGTCCGACTCTGCCAAGGCGGTCTATACCTCGGCCATAGCGGCTGCTCGGCGGCCCGCCCGGTGCGGGCGCCCCGGGCAGGACGCACAGCATCGGACCACATCGGTCATGCCGTCCACTCCGCCGCCCCCGCGTCTCGGAGGGTGGACCACGGATGGAAAGCGTATGGGATCGGTATGACGGTGGGGGGCAGGCTCGTGGGGAAAGGTCAGAACCCCGCCGCCGCGAGCGAAGGATGCAGCCGTGCAGCCGTCCCGACCGAACAGCCGCAGCGCCGCCGCCCGGTACCGCCGGGTGATCGCGCCGATCGTCGTCACCACCGCGCTGGGAGCCCTGCTCACGGCGTGCGGCGGCGGCGAGGTGACCTCCGAGAGCAACTCGTACCAGGTGGGCGATCCGGTCACCGCGCTGCGGATCAAGAGCCCGGGCGGGCTGGTCGAGGTGGTCGCGGGCGGCGAGGGAGGCGAGGGAGGCGTCCAGGTGACCGAGACGGTCCGGTACGACGGTGACAGGCCGTCCGTCTCGCACAAGGCCGCCGACGGGCTGCTCGCGCTGGACGCCTCGGAGTGCGGGCACGGCCTCGGCCACAAGGTGTGCCAGGTGGGCTACCGGGTCGTGGTGCCGAAGGGGCTCGCGGTGACGGTGCGCAACACCGGCGGCGACGTGAACATCACCGGGCTGGCCGGGGCGCTCGACCTGTCCTCCGACGGCGGCAAGGTCCTGGCGAGCGGGCTGACGTCGAAGTCGTTCACCGCCAAGGCGGACGGCGGCACCGTGAGCGCCGCCTTCGCCGAGGCGCCGGACCGGGTGCACATCGAGTCGGCGGGCGGCAGCGTCACCACCCGCCTGCCCGACGCGGCGTACGCGGTCGACGCGGCGGCGGACGGCGGGAAGCAGAACGTGAGGGTCAGGACCGACCCGGCCTCCCCGCACAAGGTCAGCGTCCGGAGCGACGGCGGCAGCGTCGAGGTGCTTCCGGCGGGCTGAGCCGCTCGGCCGCCCGCCGGGCCCACGACTCCCGGGGCCACGACTCCCGGCCCCCCACGGCTTCCTGGCCCCCACGGCTTCCCGGCCCCCCACGGCTTGACGGGCCCGGGTGACTCCCGGGCCCCGCGATCTCCCGAATGTGTGCAAACTTCCCGAATTGGTGGATAGCAGAGGTGGATGACCGGATGAACGGCTCTCCCGTTGGCGCGCTCCCTCCCGTCCGTCGGCCCGTGGTGCTGCTCGCCGAGGAGCTGTCCCCGGCGACCGTCGCCGCGCTCGGCCCGGAGGCGGAGGTGCGCCGCTGCGACGGCGCGGACCGGGCCGCGCTGCTCGCCGCGCTGCGCGGGGCGGACGCCGTGCTGGTGCGCAGCGCCACGCGGATGGACGCCGAGGCGATCGCCGCCGCGCCCGGACTGCGGGTGATCGCCCGGGCCGGCGTGGGGCTGGACAACGTGGACGTGGCCGCCGCGACGGCGGCCGGGGTGCTGGTGGTCAACGCGCCGACGTCGAACATCGTCAGCGCCGCCGAGCTGGCCGTCGGCCTGCTGCTCTCGGTGGCCCGGAACATCCCGCAGGCCGACGCCTCGCTCAGGGGCGGCTCGTGGCAGCGCGCGCGTTTCACCGGGGTGGAGCTCGCCGGCAAGGTGCTGGGCGTGGTCGGGCTGGGCCGGATCGGCTCGCTGGTGGCCCGGAGGATGGCCGCCTTTGACATGAAGGTCGTCGCCCACGACCCGTTCGTGGCGCCGGAGCGGGCGGCCGGGCTGGGCGTGCGGGCGGTCGGGCTGGACGAGCTGCTGGCGACGGCGGACTTCGTCACCGTGCACCTGCCGAAGACCCCGCAGACCCTGGGGCTGATCGGCGCCGAAGCGCTGCGTGCGGTCAAGCCCGGCGTGCGGATCGTCAACGCCGCCCGGGGCGGCATCGTGGACGAGGCCGCGCTGGCGGACGCGCTGCGGGACGGCCGGGTGGCCGGGGCCGGTCTGGACGTGTTCGAGACCGAGCCGTGCACGGACTCGCCGCTGTTCGGGCTGGACGGCGTGGTGGTGACGCCCCACCTGGGCGCGGGCACCGTCGAGGCCCAGGAGAAGGCCGGGGTGGCGGTCGCCGAGTCGGTGCGCCGGGCGCTGGCCGGCCTGGACGTGCCGGAGGCGGTCAACGCGGCCGAGGTGGCCAGGGCGGGTGCGGCACTGACCGCCTGACGGCAAGGACGGACGGAACGGCGCCGGCCGCCGCGACAGGGGTGTCGCGGCGGCCGGCGCCGTCGTGTCCGAGGGGGCCGGTCAGGTCCAGTCCTGGTTGGCCGGGACGGTCGGGGTCGGGGTGGGGGTCGCGGTGAGGGGAGTGGCGTCGGCCACCACGGCGACGGGGCCGATCGGGGCGGCGTCGGTGGCGGTGGCGAGACCGACCAGGGCGGTGACGCCCAGAGCCGCAACGACGACCTGCTTCGCGAGGTTCGCACCGATGAGTCGCATTTCCACCGTTTCCTGTTCTTCCGTCCGTGTTTCCTGCTGACGGGGAAGACATTAGGAAGGCGCGACTTCGAGCTCTTATCGCTCCGTTATGGATTCCGGCGGCGGACGATATCGGGCCTGGCCGGCGCCCGTGTTCGCACGTCGGAGGGGGTGGGCGGCGAGGGCGTCAGGACGACATCGCCGGGACCTTGACGGCCCGTTCGGCGCAGCCGCGGACGTCGGCCAGCGCCTCGCTGCCGTAGATGCCCTGGACCCAGTTGGTCTGGTAGACGGTGTCGAGGTAGCGCTCTCCGAGGTCGGGCGAGAGCGTCACCGCCGTCAGCCGGCCCCGCGGGTCGTGCTCGGCCAGCCAGGCGGCTGCCCCCGCGACAGCCGTGCCGGTCGAGCCGCCGAAGAGGAAGCCCCGGGCGGCCAGCCGGTGGCACATCCGGACGGTGTCCACCTCCTCGACGATCCGCACGTCGTCCACGTACGCCTCGTCGAGCATGGCGGGCCGGACACCGGAGCCGAGGCCGGGGATCCAGCGCGGTGCCGCCGGTCCGCCGAAGCTGACCGAGCCGGCGCTGTCGACGGCGACGATCCGCACCCCGGGCCGGTGCTCCTTGAACCAGCGGGCGCAGCCCATCAGGGTGCCGGTGGTGCCGGCGCCCACGAAGAGCACGTCGAGCTCGGGGAAGCTCTCGGCGATCGCCGGGGCCGTCCAGCGGTAGTGGGCGCCCCAGTTCTCCGGGTTCTGGTACTGGTTCAGCCAGACGTAGCGGTCGTCGCTGTCCAGGAGCCGCCGGACGTAGTCGAGGCGGGCGCCGAGCAGGCCGGTGACCGGGTCGGCCTCGGTGACGGTGTGCACCCGGGCGCCGAAGACCTCCATCAGCCGTCTCGCGCCGAGGTTGCACCGGGAGTCGGTGACGCAGAGGAACCGGTGGCCCATGCTGGCGGCCATCAGACTGAGCGCCACGCCCAGGTTGCCGGAGGACGACTCCACCAGCACGGAGTCCGGTCGCAGCCGGCCCGCCCGCTCGGCGGCCTCGATCATCGAGACCGCCGCCTTCTGCTTGATGGAGCCGGCGAAGTTCATGCCTTCGCACTTGAGGTAGAGCGGCACACCCAGGCTCGCTCGCAGGTCGACGAAGAGGTCGTGCTCGTTGAACTGGTGCGGAGCCGAGATGATCGGCATCGGTGCCTCCCGGGCAGTGGCGAGGTGGAGCGCAAGGGCAGGGTGTGGGGGCGGGTCGTACCGGGGTGGGGCCGTTACCCGAGGGGGCGTCCCGTGGGTGGGGGGCGCACCGGCGGTGCTGAGGGGGTGGGCGTACCGGGGGTGGGGCCGGGTCAGCCGTGGCGGCGCAGCTCGTGGAAGAAGCCGGGGACGACGGTCAGCTCGCCGGAGGCCCGGACCGAGTCCAGGACGTGCTTGCCGACGGCGAGGTCGAGCACGCCGAGGCCGAACGGGGAGAAGATCACCGGGCGGTCGGCCGGCACCCGGACCCGTCCGGTCAGCACGTCGTGGAGCGTGCCGTCGACGAAGTCGCGGTGGCCCAGCCGCTGTTCGGTCAGGTGCAGCGAGGTGTCGGCCTTGAGGCAGTGCTCGACGTCGTCGGTGATGTTGGTGGCGGCGAGGATCACCTCGGGGGAGAGGTCGCGCAGCGAGACGTGCAGGACCAGCGGGTTGTGCGAGAACCAGGCGGGGTCGTGGACGTGCGGGGTGCCCGCGATGGTCGCGAAGACGACCAGGTCGCTGTCGCGGATCAGCGACTCGGCGCTGTCGTGGACGGTGACCGCGCCGGTGCCCCCGGCCTGTTCCAGGTAGCCGGCGAAGCCGGCGGCGGACTCGGCGGACAGGTCGTGCACCCCGGAGGCCTCGAAGGTCCAGCCGGTGCCCGCGAGGTAGGTGTGGAGGTAGCGGGCGATCAGGCCGGTGCCGACGAAGCCGACCCGGCGCGGGCGCGCGCCGCGGTCCTCGGCGAGCCGGGCGGCGGCCAGCGCCGCCGAGGCGGCGGTGCGGGCGGCGCTGATGATCGAGCTCTCCAGGCAGGCGATCGGGTAGCCGGTCTCGTGGTCGTTGAGGATCAGCACCGCCGAGGCGCGGGGGATGCCGGCCGCGACGTTCCCGGGGAACGAGGAGATCCACTTCAGTCCGTCGACGGCGACGTCGCCGCCGATCGAGGCGGGCAACGCGATGATGCGCGAGCTCGGCTTGTCGGGGAACTTCAGGAAGTAGGACGGCGGGTTCACCGTCAGGCCCTCGCCGTGAATGCGGTAGGCCTGCTCGACGATGTCGACGACCTCCTTCTGGCGGCCGTCGAGGACGCTGCTGACCTGAGCGCCCGAAATGACGGCGAACGGCGGGACGGTGGTGCTGCTGGACATATCCGGCTCCAATGGTCGGGCTTTTCCGGTTCTTCGTTCCGGCCATTGAAAGATATGCATCCGGCCTAGCAGGAAACCATATGCGGACCATCGATTCCACATATTCGGGAAGGTAAATGCCGGGGTAAAGGAAAAGCCTTGTGCCGGACATCCGGGTGGATGTCCGGCACAAGGCTCGGACCGGTGCGGAAGGGCTGAGGAGGGCCCGGGTCAGAGGGCCGCCAGCTCCTCCTCGGTCAGTTCCAGGTCCCGCTTGGCGCCGGCCGTACGGAACAGGCCGGCCGCCAGGGTCAGCCGTTCCAGGGCCTCCCCGGTCCGGCCCAGCGCGGCGGCCGCCCGCCCGAGCGCCGAGCCGATCCGGCCCTCGGCGACCATGTTCCCGGCCCGCTGGGCCACGTCGAGGCCCTCCAGCAGCTCGGCGTGCGCCTCGGCGGGCAGACCGCGCCGCAGCAGCGTCTCGCCCAGGCCCAGCCGGGCGTAGACGGTGCCGAGCAGGTCCTCCTTGGCCGTCACGATCCGGACCACCGCGTGCAGCCGGCGCTCCGCCTCCTCGAACCGGCCGAGCGCCAGCAGGGCGCGGCCGAGCCGGTAGAGGGCCTGGGCGGTGCCCCTGGTCTCGCCGACCCGCTCGGCGACGGCCACCGCGCTCTCGGCGTAGGCCAGGGCCTCCTCGGGCCGGCCGAGGTCCAGCTCGCCCTGGGCCAGGTAGCCGAGCACGTGCGCCTCTGAGGAGAGGTCGCCCGCCGCCCGGAAGAGCTCCACGGCCTCCTTCAGCCGCACCCCGGCCGAGGAGAGGTCGCCCTGGGTGCGGTCCAGCACGGCCAGCGAGCGCAGGGCCAGGCCCCGGCCGTGGTCCTCGCCGACCTGCTCGAACTTGGCCAGGGCCTGGGACAGCAGGTCGGCGGCCTCCGGGACGTGCCGGGAGCGGATCCAGGACGCGCCCAGCGACTCCAGCGTGGCGGCCTCGCCGCGGACGTTCCCGGCCGCCCTGGTCGCCTCCAGGGCGCGTTCGCAGCAGTACTGCCAGTCCTCCAGGTAGTCCCGGGTCTCGAACAGCACGGAGGTGCAGCTCGCCAGGTCCCAGGCCAGCTCGTCCATGCCCAGCCCGGCGGCCTGGTCGATCGCGGCGATCAGCGACAGCCGCTCGGCCTCGAACCACTCCAGCGGGGCGGCCGTCAGCTCGTCGAGCAGCAGTTCGTTCACCGGGTAGCGCGGGGTGGAGCCGTGGATCAGCGAGTAGTCCCCGCCGTACTCCTGGCAGTGGGCCCGCTCGGCGACGGTCAGGTAGCCGCGCAGCGCGCGGTCCAGGCTGGCCGCCCGGTCCTCCTCGGTCTCCTCCAGCCGGGCCCGCTCGGCGGCGAACAGCCGCAGCAGGTTCTGCATCCGGAAGCGCAGCTGGCCGGTGCCGTCGGTGCCGGTGACCTCCAGCAACTGGACGTCGACCAGGTGCTCCAGCAGCCGTTCGGCCTCGAAGGGGTGGGCGTCGACCAGCGCGGCGGCCGTCCAGACCGTGACGTCGGGCGCCGCCGGCAGCGCCAGCCGGCGGTACAGCTGCGCCGCGTCCGGCGCCAGGTAGCGGTAGCTGAGCGCGAAGCCGGCCCGGACCTGCGACTCGCCCTGGCTCAGCTCGTCCAGCCGGCGCCGTTCGTCGGCCAGCCGGGCCACCAGGTGCCGGACGCTCCAGTGCGCCTTCGAGGCCAGCCGGGCCGCGGCGATCCGCAGCGCCAGCGGCAGCCGGTCGCACAGCTCGGCCAGCCGTTCGGCCTGCTCCGGATCGGCCGCGATCCGGTCCTCGGGCACGATCCGGCCCAGCAGCTCGACCGCCTCCGCGGGCGGCAGCACGCCGAGCTGGACGCGCACCGCGCCGTAGCGGAGCATCAGCTGCTCCATCGGCTCCCGGCTGGTGACGACCACGCAGCACTGCCCGGTGCCGGGCAGCAGCGGGTGGATCTGCCCGACGGTGCGGGCGTTGTCCAGCACCACCAGGACCCGGCGGTCGGCCAGCATGCTGCGGTACAGCTCGGTGCGCTCGCCGGTGTCGGCCGGGATCTGCTCGCTCGGCACGCCGAGGGCGCGCAGGAAGCGGCTCAGCACGTCGGCGGCCGAGGTCGGCTCGTGGGTCTCGTCGTGGCCGCACAGGTCGACGTAGAGCCGGCCGTCGGGGAAGTGGCCCGCGACGCGGTGCGCCCAGTGCACCGCGAGGCCGGTCTTGCCCACCCCGGCGACGCCGGTGATCAGGCCGATGCCGGGCGGCTGCTCCTCCGACCGGCCCTCGACCAGCCGGTCGAGCAGCGCCGTCTCGGCCCGCCGGCCGGTGAAGGCCGGCACGTTGGGCGGCAGGAAGGAGGGGGTGGGGCGGGTGTCGGCGGCCGGCGGCGGCGCGGCCCGCTCGACGGGCTCCGGTGCCGGGGCGTCGGGGAGGCTGAGCGCCGGGTCGTCGCGCAGGATCGCGTCGTGCAGCTGGATCAGCGGGGTGCCGGGCTCCAGCCCCAGCTCGTCGACGAACTGGCGGCGGCCCTCGCGGAAGGTCTCCATCGCCTCCGCGCGCCGCCCGGCCCGGTACTGGGCCAGCATCAGCGACTGCCGGGCGCGCTCGCGCAGCGGGTGCTCGCGCACCACCGCCGTCAGCGTGCCGATCACCTCCAGGTGCCGGCCCAGCGCGAGCTGGAGCTCGACGGCGGTCTCGTAGCAGGCCAGCCGCACCTCCTCCAGCCGGGCCGCCTCGTCCTCGACCGGGCGGCCGGTGACCCCCTCCAGGACCGGCCCGCGCCACAGGCCCAGCGCGCGCTCGTACAGCTCGGCGGCCTCGGCCGGGCGCCGCTGCCCGGCGGCCTGCTCGGCCTCCTGGACCAGGCGCCGGAAGGCCAGCAGGTCGATCCGGTGCCCGCCGGTGTTGAACTGGTAGCCCGGGTGGACGGTGGCGATGAGTTCGTCGCCGCAGCCCTCGGCGCGGAAGATCTTGCGCAGTCCCGCTATGCAGATGGCCACTTGGGTGCGGGCGGTGGCCGGCGGAACTCCCTGCCAGACCGCCTCGACCATCGCGTCCACCGAGACGACGGAATCGGGCGAAAGCAGCAGCAGGGCGAGAATGGTGCGTTGCCGAGGGCCGCCGATGGCAATGCGCCGGCCGTCCACGGCGACCGATAGTGGGCCGAGTAGTCCGAATTCGATCTGAACGTCCAACCGATCCCCCGTGTGTCGGATGCCCTTCCCCGTGCGACCTCCTGCCACCGCGGGGTTGCGGCCACCCTTCCCCCGTCACGCAAGCGGTCACAGTACCGTTCCGGACGCCGGGACGCTCCCCCCCTTTGCCGAAGCTTTTTCTGACATGATCACGAAAGTCGTCGCCATGGGCCGGGCATGGGCCGCGGATGGGTCCGGCATAGGCCGGGTGGCGACGACCGATGGGGCCGGGATGGACCGGCCGCCGACAGTGGGAGGCGGTGAGACCCGACTACTGGAGGTGGCGACCCGCATGGGCGTGGAGCAGAACTGGAATCCGGCCGAGATCGGCCCCGCGGACGCCGGGACCGAGGCCACTCCCGACGGTCTGATCGAGTACCTCAAGGGCCTGAACGACGACCTGGGCGACCTGCTCACCCGGGAGAAGGCCCTGGTCTTCCGGGGCTTCCACGTCACCCCGGACACCCTCGGCGCGGTCTACGACCTGCTGCTGCCGAACCGGCTGGCCTACGTGCACGGCAACTCGCCGCGCACCAAGGTCGGCCAGAACGTGTACACCTCGACGGAGTACCCGCAGGAGTTCACCATCTCGATGCACAACGAGATGTCGTACGCGCACGCCTGGCCCGCCCGCCTGGCGTTCTACTGCGAGACCGCCCCCGAGACCGGCGGCGCGACCCCGGTGGTGGACGGCGCGCGGTGGCTGGAGTCGCTCGACCCGGAGCTGCGCGAGGCCTTCGCCGGCGGGGTGCGCTACCTCCAGAACCTGCACGACGGCTACGGCTTCGGCAAAAGCTGGCAGCAGACCTTCGAGACCGACAGCCGCGAGGACGTCGAGGCCTTCCTGACCGGCACCGAGGCGGTCTGGGAGTGGCGCGCGGACGGCGGCCTGCGGATCGCCCAGCTGCGCCCCGCCACCACCCGCCACCCGGTCACCGGCGCCGAGGTGTGGTTCAACCAGGCCGACCAGTGGCACCCGGCCGGGCTCGGCGACGACACCGCCGCCCGGCTGGCCGCCGTGCTCGCGCCGGAGGACCTGCCGCAGTCCGTCACCCTGGCGGACGGCTCGCCGATCCCGGCCGAGTGGGTCGAGCAGATCCGCGACCGGGGCCTCCGGGCCGCGGTGGACGTCGACTGGCACCGGGGTGACGTGCTGCTGATCGACAACCTCCTGGTCGGCCACGGCCGCCGCCCGTTCACCGGCCCCCGCCGGGTGCTGGTCGCGATGTCGGACTGACGCCCGGACACCGGACGAACCGGCCCCGCCGCCCGAGAGGGGTGGCGGGGCCGGCCCGTTCCGTGCCGCCGGCGTTCACTGCCGGCCGCTCGCGAGGTCCAGCGGGCGCACCCGCAGCGCCAGCCGGGCCGGGACCAGGCTGGAGACCAGCGCGAGCGCCAGGCAGACGGCGGTGGCCCCGGCCAGGGTGCCCCAGGGCAGGTCGAAGGACGCGGACCGGCCGGCGTCGAGGACGCGGTTCTCGATCAGCAGGACGGTCGCGTACTGGGTCAGCAGGGTGACGACCAGTCCGAGCGCCGCCGCGGTGGCGACCACCACCAGGGTCTCGGCCGCGACCACCCGCATGACCTGGCGGCGGGTGCCGCCGGTCAGCCGCAGGGTGGCGAAGTCCCGCAGCCGGTCCCCGGTGGACATCATCATCGTGTTGACGATCGCGATCAGCGCGTACAGCAATGCCGGGCCGAGGATCGCCAGCATCGCGATCCAGCCGTTCCTGGTGGTCCGGTCGTTGCGGGCCCCGATCCAGTCCGCGCCCGCGGTGGCCTTGGCCGCGCCGCCGCCCAGCGCGGCCGTGACCTGCTCGGGGCCCGCGCCGGTGCCGAGGTAGGCGACCGAGACGGTGTGCCCGCCGGGGACGGCCTCCCGGGGGACGACGATCTCGGGCAGCTGCGGCAGCAGGTGGCCGACCCGGGCGACCAGCCGCAGCTGCTCCTGGGTGCCGTCCGCCAGCCGGGCGTTCAGGGTGTCGCCGACGTGCCAGCCGAAGACCTTCGCCATGTCGCTGGAGACCGCGACCGTCCTGCCGTGCAGGTCCTCCAGCGAGCCGTCCTCGGCGGAGAGGTTCCAGGCCGCCCGCAGGTCGCCGTCGACGGCCAGCCCGTCCTCCGGGATCGGCAGGTCGCCGGGGCGCCCGGGGGCGGGCTGCTGGTCGGGGAGCGCCAGGCCGTCGAACCGTACGGCCGCGGCGGTGGTCAGCTCGGCGCCCGGCAGGGCCGCCAGCCTCCGCAGCGCGTCGGTGGGCACCTCGGTGCCACCGGCGGCCGGCTCGACCACGTACCCGGCCTTGAGGACGGAGCGGCCCTGGGCGGCCATCGCGTCGCCGAAGGCCACCGTGCCGCCGACCACCGAGCCGGCCAGGCCGATCACCAGGAAGACCGGGGTCGCGGTGGAGACGGTGCGGCGGATCGCCGCGAGGGCGTTCTGCCGGGCGACCAGCCCGGCCGCGCCGGGCAGCAGCGGGACGAGCCCGGTGAACAGCCGCACCAGCGGCGGCACCAGGACCGGCGCCACCAGCACGATGGCGAGCACCGCCATCACGTCGAACAGCAGGGCCCACTGCGGGGTGGTCTGCGGATCGCGGGACTGCGGGTCTGCCATCATCGACGCGGGCATCGAGATGAAGGTCCGGAGGGTGTAGACGAAGACGCCGAGGAAGACGATCGACGCCACCCAGCGGACGACCGGCATCACCTTCCTGTCGACGGCGACCTCGTTGAGCGCCTCCACCGGGCGCACCCGGCCGGCCCGGCGGGAGGCCGCGTAGGCGCCGAGCAGGGCGACCAGCAGGCCGCCCGAGGCGGCGAGCAGCAGCGGCAGCACGGCCGGCTGGGCGCGGAAGCCGCTCGGCGCGGCGCCCTGGCCGACCAGCCAGGAGGCGATCGCCGGGGCGACGGCCAGGCCCAGCGCGCAGCCCGAGACCGCGGCGGCGAGCGCCACCACCAGGGCCTCGCCGAGGATCAGCGAGCGCACCTGGCGGGGCGTCGCTCCGACGGCGCGCAGCATCGCCGTCTCCTGCCGGCGCTGGGCGACGGCGAAGGCGAAGGTCGAGGAGACCACGAACACCGAGACGAACCCGGCCATCGCGGCCATGAAGCTCACCAGCTTGTGCAGCGAGGGCGCGCCCGGCAGCGAGTCCTCGCCCATCGTGGTGTTGAGCAGCACCCCGGCGGCGGACATCACCGCGACGCCGAGGGCGAGCGCGACGAAGGAGCCGACGAAGGCGAGCCACCGGCGCCGCAGCGACAGGGCGGCGATCGGGAGCAGCAGCCGGAAGCCGTTCATCGGGGGCCTCCGCCGTTGCGCACGCCCTCCAGGGCGGTCATCCGGGCGGCGACGGTCTGCGGGTCGGGGGCGGCCAGCTGGTCCACCACCTGGCCGTCGGCGAGGAAGAGCACGGTGTCGGCGTAGGAGGCGGCCACCGGGTCGTGGGTGACCATGATGGTGCTCTGGCCCTGCCGGTCGACCAGCGAGCGGAGCAGGGTGAGCACCTCGCGGCTGCTGGAGCTGTCGAGGGCGCCGGTGGGCTCGTCCGCGAACAGCACCTTGGGCGCGGAGATCAGCGCCCGGGCTATCGCCACCCGCTGCTGCTGGCCGCCGGACATCTGCGAGGGCAGGTGGCCGGTCCGCTCGCCCAGGCCCACCTGGGCCAGGGCGGCCCGGACCCGGGCGGGGTCGGGCCGGCGGCCGGCCAGCCGCAGCGGCAGGCCGACGTTCTGCTCGGCGGTCAGCGAGCCCAGCAGGTTGAAGGCCTGGAAGACGAAGCCCAGGCGCTCCCGGCGCAGCCGGGTCAGGGCGGTCTCGGCGAGGCCGCCGAGGTCGACGCCGTCGACGACGACCCGGCCGGAGTCCGGGCGGTCCAGCCCGGCGGCGCACTGGAGCAGGGTGCTCTTGCCCGATCCCGAGGGGCCCATGACGGCGGTGAAGCTGCCGGGGGCGAAGCCGACGGTGACCCCGGCCAGGGCGGTGACGGCGCTCTGGCCGGTTCCGTAGGAGCGGGTGACCTGTTCCAGGCGTACTACGTCATTGTCATTCATGGTGAGCATTTCCTACCAGGTGGTGGGATCGGAGGACATGACTTGCCGTCAAGGGACGGGGCGGCCCGGAGTGGGCCGCCCCGGTCGAACGGTCAGTAGCCTCCCCACCCGGCGAGGAGTCGATCCCGTTCCTCGGCCGAGAGGAGTTCCACCGAACCGGTCCTGGTCAGCGGGGCGTCGACCAGGGTGCGCAGTGCCCGGTGGAGCTGGTCCAGCAGACTGCGCGCCTCCTCGTCGTCGTAGACGTCCGGGCGGTAGCCGAGCCGCAGTTCGAGGCCGTCGCCGTGCAGCGGTGGGACGGCCTGCACCCGCAGCGGGTAGTGGGTGGCGTCGATGCTGCCGGCGTCGCCGAGGGTCAGCCCGTCGAGCCCGGCGGCCAGCGCCGAGGCGTCCAGCGGGGCGTTCTGGTGGATCACGGTGGTGTCGAACAGGACCCGCCCGCCGGCCAGCCGCTGGATCTCGCCGAGGCCGAGGTGGTGGTGCGGGATCAGCCGCGACTGCTCGTCCTGGAGGCGGGCCAGCAGGGCGGACAGCGGTTCGTCCTCGTCGATCCGGACCCGGACCGGCAGGGTGTTGAGGAACATGCCGACCATCCGCTCGACGCCCGGGACCTCGGCCGGGCGGCCGGAGACGGTGGCGCCGAACACCACGTCCTGCTCGCCGGTCAGCCGGGCCAGCACCAGCGCCCAGGCGCCCTGGACGGCGGTGTTGACGGTGACGCCGTGGGCCCGGGCGGCGGCGGCCAGCTCCTCGGCGGGCCGCTCGGCCAGGTCGATCGACACCGAGCGGTGCCGCACCGGGTCGCGGTGCGCCGCCTCCGGGTCGACCAGGGTCGGCCGGGCGTCGCCGACCGAGGCGGACCAGGCGGTGCGGGCCGCCTCGACGTCCTGGCCGGCCAGCCAGGCGAGGTAGTCGCGCGGCGGGGTCGGTTCGGGCAGGGCCTCGGTCGAGCCGCCGTGCCGGTAGGCGGTGAACAGCTCGTCGAGCAGGACCGGCACCGACCAGCCGTCCCAGAGGATGTGGTGGCCGGTCAGGACCACCCGGTGCAGGTCGTCGCCGAGCCTGGCGACCCGCAGCCGCAGCAGCGGCGGGCGGGTGAAGTCGAACGGCTCCGTCCGGTCGGCGAGGGCCAGCCGCTCGGCCTCGGCGACCGGCTGGGGGTGGCCGCTCAGGTCGTCCTGGCGCCAGGGGAGCGCCACCTCGCGGTGGACCGCCTGGAGCGGGCGGCTGAGGCCGGCCTGGCGGAAGCCCGCCCGCAGGCCGGGGTGGCGGGCGAGCAGCCGCTCGGCGGAGAGCCGCAGCCGGGCCGGGTCGAGCGGGCCGTGCAGGTCGAAGTGGACCTGGGTGGCGTAGACGTCGACGTCGTCGTCGGCCAGCAGGGCGTGGAAGACGAAGCCCTCCTGGAGCGGGGAGAGCGGCAGCACGTCCGCCAACTCGGCCTCCGAGGCGAGCAGTTCGGCCGCCTCGCGCTCGGACTCCGGGTCGGTGAAGACGCTCCGCGCCGGGGCCTGCGGCCGCTCCAGGGGGCGGGCGACGGCGGCCAGGGCCTGGGCCGTCCGGTGCTGGAAGAGCTCCCGGACGGTCACCACCTGGCCGGCGGCCCGGGCCCGGGCGACGAAGCGGATCGCCAGGATGCTGTCGCCGCCGAGGTCGAAGAAGGACTCGTCGGCGCCGACCGGCCCGGTGCCCAGCACCTCGGCGAAGGCCGCGCAGAGCGCCGCCTCGACCGGGTCGGCGGGCGCCGTCCGGGGGCCGCCGGCGGCCTGGTCCGGGGCCGGCAGCGCCGTGCGGTCGACCTTGCCGTTGGCGGTCAGCGGCAGGGCGTCCAGGAGGACGACGGCCGAGGGGACCATGTAGTCGGGCAGGGCGGCGCCGACGTGGGCGCGCAGTTCGGCCTGGTCGACGTCTTGCCCGGGGTGGGGGACGGCGTAGCCGACGAGGCGGCGGTCGCCGGGGCGGTCCTCGCGGACCAGGACGAACGCCTGGGCGAGGGCGGGGTGCCGGGCGAGGACGGCCTCGATCTCGCCGGGTTCGATGCGGAAGCCGCGGATCTTGACCTGGTGGTCGGCGCGGCCCTGGTACTCCAGGGTGCCGTCGGATCGGCGGCGGACCAGGTCGCCGGTGCGGTACATCCGGGTGCCGGGCGGGCCGTACGGGTCGGCGACGAAGCGCTCGGCGGTCAGGTCCGGTCGGCCCAGGTAGCCGCGGGCGAGGCCGGCGCCGGCGATGTACAGCTCGCCGACGACTCCGGCCGGGGCGGGCTGGAGGTTCGAGTCGAGCACGTGGAGGCGGGTGTTGGCGACGGGGTGGCCCATCGGCGGGTTGACGCGGCCGTTGAGCGGGGTGCTCATGCTGGCGCAGACGGTGGACTCGGTGGGGCCGTAGGCGTTGACCATCCGGGTGCGGGCGGACCAGTGCTCGACCAGGTCGGGCGGGCAGGCCTCGCCGGCGACGACCAGGGTGGCGCCCTCGGGCAGGGCGTCCCGGTCCAGGACGGCCAGGGCCGTGGGCGGCAGGGTGAGGTGGGTGACGCCCTGCTCGGCGATCAGCTCGGCGAGCGCCGGGCCGGGGAGCAGCTGGTCGGCGTCGCCGAGGACGGCGCGGGCGCCGGTGAGCAGGGCCATGCCCAGCTCCCAGACGGCCGCGTCGAAGGACGGCGAGGCGAACAGCAGCACCCGACTGTCCGGGGTGACGGCCAGCCCTTCGCGCTGGCTCTCCACCATGCTCGCCAGGCCGGTGTGGGTGACCACCACGCCCTTGGGACGGCCGGTGGAGCCCGAGGTGTAGATGACGTACGCGGCCCGGTCGGGGGTCAGCGGCGCCCGGCGGTCCCCGTCCGTCAGGTTCGCGGGGGAGCGGCCGCAGGTGTCGAGCGACTCGACCAGCAGGCACGGCACCGGGCTGTCGGCGAGCAGGCCGTCGGCCAGGGCGGCGCTGGTGAGGACCAGGGCGGGCCGGGCGTCGCCGAGCATGTGGGCGATCCGGTCGGCCGGGTAGCGCGGGTCCAGCGGGAGGAAGGCGGCGCCCGCCTTGAGCACGGCCAGTTGGGCGACGATCAGCTCGATCGAGCGCTCCAGGGCGATGGCGACGAAGCGCTCGGGGCCCGCGCCGTGCTCGGTCAGCAGCCGGGCCAGGCGGTTGGCGCGCTCGTTCAGCTCGCCGTAGGTGACCTGCTCGGGGCCGAAGGCGAGCGCGACGGCCCCGGGACGGGCGGCGGCCCGCGCCTCGAAGAGCGCGGGGAAGGTGGCGGGCGCGATCGGGCGGGCGGTGTCGTTCCACCCGGTCAGCAGCCGGTGGCGCTCCTTCGGGGCCAGGACGTCCAACTGCCCCAGCGGCAGCTCCGGTTCGGACGCGAGGGCGGCCAGCACCCGCAGCAGGCGCTCGCCGATCTCCCGCGCCTCGGCCTCGGTGAGCAGGTCGGTCTGGAAGTCGAGCCGGAAGGCGACGGTGCCGTCCACCGGGAGGGCCATCAGGCCGAGCGTGTAGTGCACCGCGTCATGGACCCGGACGTCGGCCAGCCGCACCCCGCGGACCGGTGCGTGCAGCGCCGCGGCGTCCAGCGGGTAGTTCTCCACCACCATGGCGGTGTCGAAGAGTTCGCCGACCCCGGCCAGCTCCTGGAGCTCGGCGAGGCCCAGGTGCTGGTGCTCCAGCAGGGCGGACTGCTCGGCCTGGAGCCGGCCGAGCAGCGCGGCCGGCGGCTCCGCCGGATCCAGCCGCAGCCGCAGCGGCAGGGTGTTGATGAACAGGCCCACCATCCGCTCGGCGCCGCGCAGTTCGGCCGAGCGGCCGGAGACGGTGACGCCGAAGGTGACGTCGGTGGAGTTGGTGATCCGGCCCAGGGTGATCGCCCAGGCGGCCTGGAGCAGGGTGCTGAGGGTCAGCCCGTGGGCCCGGGCCAGGGCGGTCAGGCCGGCGCCGGTCTCGGCCGGCGCGCGGAACTCCAGCCGCTTCGGTGGCACCGGCACCCGCCCGGGCGCCGTCGCCCGGACCCTGGTCGGCTCCTCCAGCCCGGCCAGGGCGGCCTGCCAGGCGGCCCTGGCGGCCATCCGGTCCTTGCCGTCCAGGTGGAGCAGGTGCTCGCGGTACGGGCGGACGCGCGGCAGCGCGGTGGGGTCGCCTCCGGCGGCGTACAGCGCCAGCAGCTCCTGGATCAGGACGGGCATCGACCAGCCGTCCAGCAGCAGGTGGTGGTTGGTGAGCAGCAGGCGGTGGCGGTCCTCGGCGAGCCGGAGCAGCGCGAAGCGCAGCAGCGGCGGGCGGTCGAGGTCGAAGCGGCGGGCCCGCTCCTCGGCGGCGAAGGCGGCGGCGGCCCCGGAGGCGTCCGCGTCTTCGCTCAGGTCGGCCTCGCGCCAGGGGAGTTCGACCCGCGCCGGGATCACCTGCACCGGCCGGTGCGGGCCGGTGCGGAAGCCCGCCCGCAGGTTGGCGTGCCGGTCGAGCAGGGCCTCGGCGGCGGCGCGCAGCGCTCCGGCGTCCAGCGGGCCGTCCAGGTCCAGCTCCAGCTGGGCCAGGTAGACGTCGGTGTCCTGGGCGTTGTAGAGGGCGTGGAAGAACAGGCCCTCCTGGAGCGGGGAGAGCGGCAACACGTCGGTGAAGTGCGGGTGTTCGGCCTCCAGGCGGTCGATCTCGGCCTGGCTGAGCCCGGCCGGCGCGAGGTCGGAGGGGCTGCGGCCGCCGGCGCCGGGCCGGCTGCCGTGCTCGACCAGCGTGCGCAGTGCCGCGAACCAGCCCTCGGCCAGTGCGCGGACCTCCTCGGCCGAGCGCAGGCCCGGGGCCCAGCTCCACTCGGCGACCAGCTCGGGGCCGTCCGGGCCGTCCTGGGTCAGCGCGTTGAGCTCGACGGCGTGGGCCATCGGCATCCGGTCGTCGGCGCCGGGCAGCCGGCCGTCCAGCTCGGGCAGCACGGCCCAGTCGCCCTCGGCGGCGGTGAACCGGCCGAGGTAGTTGAAGCCCAGCCCGGGAGTGGCGAGCCGGGCCAGCTGGGGGCCGGTGCGCGGGTTGAGGTGGCGCAGCAGTCCGTAGCCGATGCCCTTGTCCGGGACGGCGCGCAGCTGTTCCTTGACCCGCTTGAGCAGCGCGCCGGCGGCCGGGCCGCCGGCCCTCGCCTCGGCCAGGTCGAGCGGGCCGGAGGCCAGCCGGACGGGGTGGAGGCTGGTGAACCAGCCGACGGTGCGCGACAGTTCGGCGCCGCCCAGGGCGTCGCCCTCCCGGCCGTGGCCTTCGAGGTCGACCAGGGCCTCGCCGTCGCAGGCCAGGGTCAGCGCGGTGAGCAGGACGTCGTTGACCTCGGCGTGGAAGGCGGCGGGCAGGGTGGTGAGCAGCGGCTCGGTGACCTCGGCGGGCAGCCGTAGGGTGAGGCGTTCGGCGCTGCCGTGGGTGTCCCGGGCCGGGTCGACGGCCGCAGGCTCGTCCGCTGTCGTCAACACGGCCTGCCACCAGCCGAGTTCGGCCTCGCGCTCGGGCCGCTCGGCTTCGTCGGCCAGGCGCCGGGCCCAGCCCCGGTAGGAGGTGCCGACCGGCGCGAGGGCCGGGGTGCGGCCCTCGTGGACGGCCTGCCAGGCCTCGGCGAGGTCGGGGCCGAGCACGCGCCAGGAGACGCCGTCGACCACCAGGTGGTGGATCACCAGCAGGAGCAGGCCGCTGTGCTCCGGGCCCCGGTCGAACCAGACGGCCTGGACCGTGACGCCCTCGCGCGGCGCGAGCCGGGCCCGGGCGGCGTGGCCCTCGGCCGAGCGCAGCGCACGCAGCGCCGCCTCGTCGAGACCGGTGGCGTCGACCCGGCGCAGGGCGGCGCGCACGGTGCCGGGGGCGGTGGTCTCCAGCCGCCAGTCGGCGGTGGTGCGCAGCCGCAGGGCGTCGTGGTGGTCCAGCAGGGCCTGGAGGGCCTCGGTGAGCTCGGCCTCGGTGGCGGCGGCCGGGACGCGCAGCGTCAGCGACTGGTTGTACGCGTCGAACTGCTCGATTCCGCCGGGGTGTTCGGCGAGCCAGCGGACGATCGGGGTGGCCGGCAGCGGGCCGGTCCCGGTGCCGGGGGCCTCGGTGGCGGCCTGCGGGAGGTCGAGCGCGGCGTCGGCGAGGCCGGCCGCGGTCTTGCGGGTGAAGACGTCCCGCGCGGTGATGGTCAGCCCGGCCAGGCGGGCCCGGGCGACCAGCTGGATCGACATGATGCTGTCGCCGCCGAGCTCGAAGAAGGAGTCGTCGGGGCCGACCCGGGGCAGGCCGAGCACCTCGGCGAGCAGTTCGCAGAACAGCTCCTCGCGCGGGCCGCGCGGGGCGCGGGCGGCCCCGGCGGAGGGCTGCTCGGGGGCGGGCAGCGCGGCGCGGTCCACCTTGCCGTTGGCGGTGAGCGGCAGGGCGGGGAGGATGACCACGGCGCTCGGCACCATGTACTCGGGCAGCGACTGCCCGGCGAAGTCCAGCAGCCCGGCCGGGTCGAGCACGGCGTCGGCGTTGGCGGCGTCGGCGGCGCCGGGCACGGCGTAGGCGACCAGCCGGCGCTCGCCCGGACGGTCCTCGCGGACCAGCACCACGGCCTGGGCGACCTCGGGGTGGTGGCCGAGGACGGCCTCGATCTCGCCGATCTCCACCCGGTAGCCGCGGATCTTGACCTGGTCGTCGCCGCGGCCGAGGTAGTCGACGTTGCCGTCCGGCAGCACCCTGGCGGTGTCGCCGGTGCGGTAGAGGCGGGCCCCGGGCGCGCCGAACGGGTCCGGCACGAAGCGCTCGGCGGTCATCGCCGGCCGGCCGAGGTAGCCGCGGGCCAGGCCGGCGCCGCCGATCCACAGCTCGCCGACGGTGCCCACCGGCACCGGTTCGAGGTTCGCGTCGAGCACGTACATGCTGGTCGCGGGGATCGGGCGGCCGATCGGCACCACCTCGGTGGGCTGCGGGCCGGTCACGTCGAAGACGCAGTTGCCGACGGTGATCTCGGTGGGGCCGTACTCGTTGACGACCCGGGCGCCCGTCCACGCGCACCACTGCTCGGCGACCCGGCCGAGCAGCGCCTCGCCGCCGACCACCAGCACCGGGGCGAGGCCGTGCGCCTCGGCCGGGGAGAGCTGGTGGGCGAGCATCTCCAGGTGGCCGGGCGTGAGCTTGAGGAAGTCGAACGGGCCCGACCCGGCCAGCCAGGCGCCGAGTTCGGCGAGGTCGCGGCCGGCCGGGAAGAGGTGCACGGGGGCGCCGGTCATCAGCGGCGCGTACAGGGTGGGGACGACGAGGTCGAAGGCGACGGAGGAGAAGAGCGCCGCGCCGCCGCCGATGCCGGTGTAGTCCCGGACCGCCCAGCCGAGGTAGTTGGCCAGGGAGCGGTGGGCGACCTGGACGCCCTTGGGGCGGCCGGTCGAGCCGGAGGTGTAGATGACGTACGCGAGGCGGTCCGGGTCGCGCGGCACGTCCGGCCGGGTGGCGGGCAGCGCGGCCACGGCGCCCGGGTCCAGCACCGGGCCGGTGAAGCCGGCCGGGCGGTCGCCGACCAGGGCGACGGCGCCGGCGTCGGCGAGCACGGTGGCGATGCGGGCGGCCGGCCAGGACGGGTCCATCGGGACGTACCCGGCGCCGGCCTTCCAGGCGCCCAGCAGGGCGGCGAGCAGGGCCGGGGTGCGGTCGAGCAGCACGCCGACGACGGTGTCGGGCCCGGCGCCGGCGGCGCGCAGCCCGTGGCCGAGCCGGTTGGCCCAGGCGTCCAGTTCGCGGTAGCTGACGGCGGTGCCGTCGAGGACCACGGCGGGCGCGTCGGGGGTGCGCGCGGCCTGGGCCTCGAAGGCCTCCAACGCGCCTTCGGTGTACGGCGGTTGGTCGAGGGCGGAGTTCCACTCGGTGAGCAGCCGGCGGCGCTCCTCGGGGGCGAGCAGGTCGACCCGGCCCAGCGGCGTCCCCGGGGCGTCGAGGACGGCGCGCAGGAAGCGCAGGAAGCGGTCCTGGTGCTCGGCCACCTCGGCGGGGAGGTAGAGGTCGGGGCTGGCGTCGAAGTCGACGGTCAGGCCCTGGCCGTCGGCGCGGTCGTAGAAGGCGATGCACAGGTCGTCGACCGGGCCGTTGGACAGGTTGTGGGCGAAGGCCGGGTGCTCGCCGAAGCGGAGCTCGGAGTCGAAGGCCATGATGTTGACGGTCGGACCGACCAGGGCGTCCGCCGAGCCGGTCAGCCCGAGCGCCCGGCAGACGTCCTCGTAGCGCGGCATCTGGTGCCTGAGGCCGTCGCGCACCTCGCCGACGGCCTGGCGCACCAGCTGGGCGGCGGTCTCCTCGGGCCGTACGTCGAGCAGCAGCGGCACCCAGTTGGAGGCCATGCACGGGGTGCGGCGGGCCGCCGGGGTGGTGCGGCCGGTGACCGGCAGGCCGATGATCTGCCGGCTCTGCCCCGTCATCCGCTGGAGGTAGGCGGCGCACAGCGCGATCACCAGGACGGACCACGGGGCGCGGGCGGAGCGGGCGAGCTCCTTCAGCCGGTCGGCGTGCTCCTGGGAGAGCGTGGCGGTGCGGCGGTGGAAGCCCACGGCGGGGCGGTCGGCGCCCGGCTCGACGGTGCGGGTCACCAGGCGGCGCGGCTCGGGGCGGTCGGCCAGCTTCTCGACCCAGTGGCGCAGGTCGGCCTCGGCGGCCTCGGAGGCGCGGTAGGCGGCGTCCTCGTCGAGGACCACCGGCAGCGGGTCGAAGGCGCACTCGGCGGGCTCCTCGCCCCGGCACAGCGCGGTGTAGATCTCGGCGACCCGGGTGCCGACCAGGGAGCCGCCGTACGCGTCGATCGTGACGTGGTGGACCCGCTGGTAGTAGTAGTGGCGGTCCTCGGCGAGCCTGATCAGCGCGAAGGTCTGGACCCGGCCCCCGGCCAGGTCGACCGGGCGGGTCAGGTCCTCGTCCATCCAGGCCCGGGCGGCGGCGGCCGGATCGGGCTCGGCGCTCAGGTCGACCAGGGGGAGCGAGCGGTCCCGGGCGTCCGGGGCGACGTACTGGACCAGGCCGTCCGGCTCCTGGACGACCCGGGTGACGCGGTAGGTCCAGGCCTCCTCCAGCAGGCGGCGCCAGGCGGTCTCCAGCAGCGCGTGGTCGACCGGGCCGTGGATCTCCTTGTACTCGGCGATGTTGTAGCGGCAGCCGGAGGCGTCGAGCTGGTGGGCGAACCAGATGCCGGTCTGGGCCGCCGAGAGCGGCAGCCGGAGGGGGGCCTTCGGGTCAGACATTGCGCTCCACCCTTCTGGTCGGGACGGTCTGGTCGGTCGGGACGGTCCGGTCGTCCGGGACGGCACGGCCGGTCGGGACGGCCGGGGCAGCGGCGGCCGGTGCGGGGTGGCGCCGGTTCAGGTGGGCGAGGCAGGTGGCGCGGTCGGCGTCGTCCAGTTCCGTGGACCAGCCCGCCGGGACGGCGGCGAAGGCCGGCCAGAGGGAGTGCTCGCCGAGGTCGTTGACGAGCACGCGGTAGCGCCCGGCCGGGTCGTTGAACGGGTCGTGTGGCATGGGTCGGGGGGTCCTCTCCTGCGGCGCGGGCCTAGACGGCCGGGACGCCGAGCGCCCCGGTGAGCAGTGCGGTGAGCTCCGCCGGGTGGGTCTCCGGGTAGAAGTGGCCGCCGGGCAGCACGCGAAGGTCGAAGCCGGCGGCGGTGCACTCGGCCCAGCGCCCGGCGTGCTCGGGCTGGCAGGCGTCGTCCTCGGCGCCGACGACGGCGGTGATCGGGCAGAGCAGCGGCGCGCCGGGGACGTACCGGTAGGTGTCCACCAGGCGGAAGTCGGCCCGCAGCACCGGCAGGGCCATCTCGCGCAGGTCCTCGTCCTCCAGTAGCGCGGCGCCGGCGCCGCCGAGGCCGCGGACGTAGGCGAGCACCGAGGCGTCGTCCTGGCTGATGCCGGGGCCCTGGTTCGGGACGGCGGGCGCGCGGCGGGCGGAGGCGAAGAGGTGGCGTAGGGCCGGGCGGTACCGGGAGGACAGCCGGCGGGCGGTCTCGAAGGCGACGGTGGCGCCGAGGCTGTGGCCGAAGAACGCCACCGGACGGTCGAGCAGCGGCTCGACGGCGGCGGCGATCTCGCCGGCCAGGGTGTCCAGGTCGGGTGTCGGGGGCTCGCCGTACCGGTCCTGGCGGCCGGGGTACTGCACGGCGGTCAGCTCGACGGTGGCGGGCAGCCGGCCCGAGAGGTCGCGGAAGGCCGCGGCCGCGCCGCCGGCGTGCGGGAAGCAGACGAGCCGCACCCGGGCGTTCGGCCGGGCGGCGTACGTGCGGAACCAGCGGGCGGTCTCCACCGTGGTCGTGGTCTGGGCGAGCATCGGAAGCCTTTCAACCGACTCGGCGAGCGCCTCGCGCCGCGGCGCCCGATGCCGGGCGTACACATGTCCGGCTCGGACCAATCTCGGGGATGGGCCTATATTTCGGCGCTATCGGCCCTGGTCCCGGCGGTTGTGGGGGCGGGGGAGGGCGTGGGGGGTGGCGGCTGGTGGGTGGTTGTGGGGCGTGGTTGAGGGTGGTGGTCGGCGCGGGTGGGGTGCGGCCGGCGGCAGGGCCGGTGGGCGGTTTGTGGGCGTGGTTGAGGGGGCGCGGCTTGGGGGTCGTGGTGGTCGGCGCGGGGTGGAGTGCGGCCGGTGGCAGGGCCGGTGGGTGGTTGCGGGCGTGGTTGAGGGGGCTCGGTGCGGGGTGTTGGGCGGCCGGTGGCAAGGGGGCGGTTGGCGGATCGGGGAGGGCATGCGGGGCGGTGGCCGGTGGGTGGTTGTGGGGCGTGGTTGAGGGTGGTGGTCGGCGCGGAGTGGAGTGCGGCCGGCGGCAGGGCCGGTGGGTGGTTGCGGGCGTGGTTGAGGGGGCTCGGTGCGGGGTGTTGAGCGGCCGGTGGCAAGGGGGCGGTTGGCGGATCGGGGAGGGCGTGCGGGGTGGCGGCCGGTGGGCGAGTGGGGGCCGGGAAGACGTGTGGGGTGGCGGCTGATGGGCGGTTGTGGGGCGCGGGTTGGGGTGCGGGCGATGGCTGGGCCGGTGGGCGGTTGGAGGGCTGGGGGCGGGCGAGTGGTGGCGGGCGAGTGGGGGCGGCGGCTGGTGGGTCGTGGGCGGAGCGGGGCGGGGCGCGGCCGGTGGGCGGTTGAGGGCAGGGGGTGGCCGGTGGCCGGTGATCGGCGCCCGGCCCGGCGGCGGCGCGCGGGGGCGCGAAAAGGCCCTGCCCCCGCCGGGAGGCGGAGGCAGGGCGGGGTGCGGGGGGCGGGTCAGATCACGGCGTCACCGGCCAGTCGCCGAAGCGCGCGTCGGCCGCGCCGCCCGGCTGGAGGGCGGCGGAGGCCGCCTTGACGACCCGGGCGCTGGACTCGCCGTTGGTGAGGACGACCAGGCCGGAGCCCTGGTGGACCTTGAACATCGAGACCGCCTGGTAGCCGCCCGGCGATCCGCCGTGGCCGAACTCCACGTCCGGCCCGCTGTCGTCGACGATCGTGCCGAGGCCGAAGAAGCTGGTGCTGTGCGGGGTCAGCATCTGCTCCGCGAGTTCGCGCCCGATCAGCCCGAGCGGGCGGCCGAGGTAGCAGCGGCGGATCTCCGTCTCCAGCTTGGCGAGGTCGGCGGCGGTGCTCCACAGGCCGGCCGCGGACTTCTCCGGGTGGATCAGCCAGCCGCCCTCCAGGGTCCGGCCCTCGGTGTCGTGCCCGAGGGCGACGGGCCGCCCGGCGGTCTCCGGGAAGGACTGGTCGAAGCTGCTGTGCGCCATGCCGAGCGGGCTCAGCACCAGGGTGTCCATGAGGTCGGCGAAGGCCTCGCCGGTCACGTCCGTGACCATCTGCTCCAGCAGCGTGTAGTGGGCGTTGGACTGCCGGAAGGTGCCCGCCATCTCCTGCCGGACCGGGCCGGAGGCCGGCCGGACCTCGCCGCGCAGCAGCTCCACCGGGGTGGCCACCCGCTGCCCGCGCCGCACGCCGCGCCTCGGGGTCTCGGTCAGTCCGGCGGTGTGGCTGAGCAGTTGACGGACCGTCACTCCGACCATGCCGGGCAGCCGCCAGGACGTGAGGTAGCGGTTGACGTCCTCGTCCAGCGCGACCAGGCCCTCCTGGACCAGCACCAGGACGCCGAGCGCGGTGACGTGCTTGCCCCAGGAGCCGACCTGGAAGAGCGTGTCCGCCGTGACCGGCTCGCTCGACCCGGCCGCCAGGGTGCCCAGCGCCTCCAGGGCGACCAGTTCCCCGCCCTCGACCACCGCGATGCTCGCGCCGGGGACCCCGACCTCCTCCAGGACGGTCGTCAGCGAGTCGAGCGAGACCGGCCGCGGCGCCGGGGCGACGGCCCGGGCGGCCGGCGCCGGGGTGTCCAGGGCGCGCGGGGCGCGGCCCGTCGCCAGGTCGACCGCGGCCGCCAACTGCCCCAGGGTGTCGTGCTGGTAGAGCATGAAGAGGGTCACCGGCAGGTCGGCCTGCCGGGCGGCGGCGATCACCTTGATGACCAGGATCGAGTCGCCGCCGAGGCGGAAGAAGTTGTCCTCGGTGCCGATCCGCTCGATGCCGAGCGCCGCCGACCAGAGCGCGGCGATCCGCTTCTCGGTGCCGGTGCGCGGCTCGACGTACGCGCGGCCGGACTCCGTCCAGGACCCGGGCTCGGGCAGGTCGTTGCGGTCCACCTTGCCGTTGGCGGTGAGCGGGATGGTGTCCAGCTCCACGAAGACCTGCGGGATCATGGTCTCCGGCAGCGAACGCGCCAGCAGCTCGCGCAGTTCGTCCGGCTGGGCGGGCCGGCCGCCGACGGGCACCAGGTAGCCGACCAGGCGCTGGTGGCCGTTCGGGTCGGTGCGGACCGCCGCGACGGCCTCGGCGATGTACGGCAGGCGGGTCAACGCCGCCTCGACCTCGCCGAGTTCGATCCGCACGCCGCGGATCTTCACCTGGTGGTCGACCCGGCCCAGGAACTCCAGGCCGCCCTCGTCGTTCCAGGCGACCACGTCGCCGGTGCGGTACAGCCGCGAGCCGGCCGGGCCCCACGGGTCCGGCAGGAAGCGCTCGGCGGTCAGTTCGGGCCGGCCGCCGTAGCCGCGGGCCACGCCCACGCCGCCGACGTACAGCTCGCCCGCCACGCCGACCGGCACCGGCGCCATCCCGGCGTCCAGGACGTGCAGCCGGGTGTTGCGCACGGAGCGGCCGATGGTCACCCGGGCCTCGCCGATCGGGTCGCCGGCGGCGATCAGGGCGTGGGTGACGTCGTCCGAGCACTCGGTCGGGCCGTAGGCGTTGACCATCGGCACCCCGGGGAAGCGGGCGAACCAGCGCCGGCACAGGTCCGGCGGCAGCGCCTCACCGGTGACCACCATCCAGCGCAGGTGCGGGAGTTCGACGGTCAGCGCGCCGGAGTCCCAGGCGTCCATCGCGGCGCGCAGCAGCGAGGGCACGACCTCCAGGACGGTGATCCGCTCCTCGGCGACCCGGGGCAGCAGGGCCAGCGGGTCGACCGAGGTCGCGGCGTCCACGACCCGCACCGAGCCGCCGACCACCAGGGCGGAGAGCATCTGCCAGACCGAGATGTCGAAGGCCATCGAGGCGTTCTGCACCACCGAGTCGGCGGCCGTGATGGCGAGGTCCTCGATCTTCGCCAGCAGGTGGTTGGCCATGCCCCGGCGGTGCACCAGGACGCCCTTGGGACGGCCGGTGGAGCCGGAGGTGTAGATGACGTAGGCGAGGTCGTCCGGCCCGGCCAGCGGGGCGGGGTTGTCGGCCGGGTTGTGGCTCCACTCCTCCGGCCGGTCCAGCAGCACCGGCAGGGCGGCCAGGCCGGGGGCGGCGGCCAGCAGCGGCGCCATCCGGTGGGTCTCCGTCAGCAGCACCGCGATGTCCGCGTCCTGGGCCATGTAGCCCAGGCGCTCGGCCGGGTGGTCCGGGTCGAGCGGCAGGTAGGCGCCGCCGGCCTTGAGCACCGCGAGCACCGCGACGACGGTGGACGGCGAGCGGTCGGCGCAGATGCCCACCAGGGTGTCCCGGCCGACGCCCAGCTCGCGCAGGTGGTGGGCGAGCCGGTTGGCCCGCGCGTTGACCTCCGCGTAGTCCAGCACCAGGCCGTCGGCGGTGATCGCCGGGCGGTGCGGGGTGAGCGCGGCGTGCCGCTCGAACTCGGCCTCGGCCATCAGCCACACCTGCTCGCGGTCGGTCGCCGTCCAGGCGGCCAGCCGCTGCTCGTCCTGCGGGGCGAGGTAGGTGGTACGGGCGTCGCCGTCCGGGTCGGCGGCCATCGCCTCCAGCACGGCGCGGTACATCCCGGCCAGCCGGGCGCCGTTGGCCGGGCTGAGCACCGAGGTGTCGGCGGTCAGGTTGAGGCCGGCGCCGCCGGTGGCGACGCTGAGCGCGAACTCGGTGCTGCTCCGGCCGATGGCGGCGGTGGCGTCGATCTCCTCGCTGTCGAAGCCGCGGAAGTCGTGGTAGTTGAAGATCACGTCGATCTGCCGCCGGCCGCCGGCCAGTTCGCGCTGGATCGCCTGGAGCGGGTAGCGGCGGTGCGACCAGAGCTCGACCTCGCGGGCGAAGACCTGCTCGACCAGCTCGCGCCAGGTCCGCGCGGAGCGGTCCGCCGCGAACGGCAGGGTGTTGAGGTACATGCCCTGCACCCGGTCGGCGCCGGGCGCCTCCGGACGGGCGTCGCAGACCAGGCCGGTGTGGAAGCGCCCGTCCTCGGTCAGCTGGCTCATCACCTTGAGGTGGGCGGCGAGCAGGACGCTCTTCACCGACACCTTCGCCCGGGCCGCGAACGCCCGCAGCGGCTGCTCCAGGTCGCCGAGCGGCACCTGGCTGACGTGCGGCCGGCCCTCGCCGGGGGCGCCCCAGCCGGCCGGCACGGTGACCGGCGCGTGGCGCGAGACGATCCCCTGCCAGTAGCCGCGGTCCGCCGCGGAGGCGAGCGAGGCCAGCTCCCCGGCCACGAAGTCGGCGAAGCGCACGCCCGGCGCCTCGTACGGCCCGGCCTCGCCGCCGTCGCGGTACGCGCGGTAGACCTCGACCAGCTCGGTGAGCAGGGCGAACTGGCTCCAGCCCTGGGTCAGCGCGTGCGGCTGGGTGAACGCCAGCCGCCAGCCGCCCGGCTCGTCCAGGTGCACCGCGACCCGCAGCAGCGGCGGGGTGGCCGGGTCGAAGACGTCGGCGTGCTCGGCGGCGAAGAACTCCTCCAGCGCGGCCCGGCGGCCCGCCCCGTCCAGTGCGCGCAGGTCGTGCACGGCGACCGGGACCTCCAGCTCGCGGTGGACGAGCTGGAGCGGGGTGGAGAAGCCGGTGAGGTCGAAGGAGGTGCGCAGCGTCTCGTGCCGGCGGGTCAGCTCCCGGACGGCCAGCCGCAGGGCGGACTCGTCGAAGGGCCGCTCGTCGTTGATCCGGTACGAGACGCACTGGTGGTAGCTGGCCTCGCCGCCGGAGAGCATCTCGACCAGCATGCCGAGCTGCACCTGGGTGGCCGGGTAGGCGTCCGCGAGGCCCCGCGGCAGGGCCGCCCGGTCCTCGTCGGAGAGCAGCGCGAACGGCTCCACGGCGGCGGGTGACTCCGCGGGGGCCGGGCGGCCGGTGATCAGCTCGCCCAGCCCGGCGACGGTGCGCCGCTCGAAGACGTCCTTCACGGCCACGTCGTACCCGGCCCGGCGCAGGGCGCCGACCAGGGTGACGGCGCGGATGGAGTCGCCGCCGAGTTCGAAGAAGCCGTCCTCGACGCCGACCCGCTCGACCCCGAGCACCTCGGCCCAGACGGCGGCGAGCTGCTCCTCGACGGAGCTGCGCGGGGCCACGTACGCGGCCTCGTCGACCTGGGCCAGGCCGTCCGGGGCGGGCAGCGCGGCCTTGTCGAACTTGCCGTTGACGGTCAGCGGCATCGCCGCCAGGGTGACGAACGCGGCCGGGACCATGTAGTCGGGCAGCGAGCGGGCGAGCAGCGCCCGCAACTCCCTGGCCGAGGGGCTCTCCTCGCCGCTGGGCACCAGGTAGCCGACCAGCCGGTCGTCCCGGACCACCACGACGGCCTGGCGGATGCCGGGGTGCTCCAGCATCACGCCGGCGATCTCGCCGAGTTCGATGCGGTAGCCGCGGATCTTGACCTGGGTGTCGATCCGGCCGAGGAACTCCAGGGTGCCGTCGGGGCGGCGGCGGGCGAGGTCGCCGGAGCGGTAGAGGCGGGAGCCGGGCGGGCCCCACGGGTCGGGGACGAAGCGCTCGGCGGTCAGTTGGGGGCGGCCGAGGTAGCCGCGGGCCACGCCCGGTCCGGCGACGTGGATCTCGCCGGGGACGCCGATCGGGACCATCCGCCCCGCGTGGTCCAGCAGATGAATCCGAAGATCGCCGAGCGGGTCGCCCACGCGGTTGCCCGCAAGCGGGTCAAGGTCTTCCTCCTCGATCCGGTGGAAGGTGGAGTGCACGGTGGTCTCGGTGATGCCGTACATGTTGATCAGCCGGGGCCGGTCGAGGCCCATCAGGTCGACCCAGGGCCGCAGTTCGGGCACTTCGAGCTTCTCGCCGGCGAAGACGACGGCGCGCAGCTCCAGCCGGGCCAGGCGCGGGTCCCGCTCCACGGCGGCGGAGACCAGCGAGCGGAACGCCGTCGGGGTCTGGGAGAGGACGGTGACCTTCTCGGCGACCAGCAGGTCGAGGAAGTCCTCGGGCGAGCGGGTGACGGCCTGCGGGACGACGACCACCCGGCCGCCGTGCAGCAGCGCGCCCCACATCTCGAAGACGGAGACGTCGAAGGCGTACGAGTGGGACATCGAGAAGACGTCCGAGCCGTCGAAGCCGTAGTGCTCGTGCGCGGTGGTCATCAGCCGCACCACGTTGGTGTGGGTGAGCACGCAGCCCTTGGGCTTGCCGGTGGAGCCCGAGGTGTAGATCACGTAGATCACGTGCTCGGGGGAGGAGACCGGCTCCGGATTCGTGGCCGGCCGGGCGGCGATCTCCCCGGCGTCCCGGGCCAGTTCGATCACCGTGCCGGGGAAGACGCCGGCCAGCACCGGGGCGGTGCCGGGGGAGACGATCGCGAGCTTGGCGCCGGAGTCCTCCAGGGCGTAGCCGAGGCGGTCGCTCGGGTGGGCCGGGTCCAGCGGCAGGTAGCCGGCGCCGGACTTGAGGATGCCGAGCAGGGTGGGCAGCAGGTCGGCGCCGCGCTCCAGGCACATGCCGACCAGGTCCTCCGCGCCCACGCCGAAGGAACGCAGGTGGTGGGCCAGGCGGTTGGCCCGCTCGTTGACCTCGGCGTACGTCAGGTGGACGTCGCCGGCCGAGACGGCGAGGGCGTCCGGGGTGCGGGCGGCCTGGCGCTCGAACAGCTCGTGCACGGTGGCCTCGACCGGGGTGACGCGCTGGGCGGCGCCGTCGGTGAGCAGGGCCCGCTCGGCGGGCGAGACGTGGATCGCCGTGGCGTCGCCGTCCGGGTCGGCGGCCATCGCCTCCAGCACCGCGCGGTACATCCCGGCCATCCGCTCCAGGTTGGCGGGGCTGATGCTGCGCGGGGCGGCGGTGAGGATGACGTGGCCGGCGCGGGAGGCGACGGTCAGCGGGAACTCGGTCGGGCTGTCGTCGATCGCCTCGGTCTCCTGGTCGAGCAGGTCGCCGTCGATCTGGTGGAAGTCCTGGTAGTTGAAGTAGACCTCCATCAGCCGCTCGGCGCCGCCCCACTCGCGCTGGACGGCCGGGAACGGGTAGCGGCGGTGCGGCCACAGGGCCACCTCGCGGGCGAAGGTCGACGCCACCAGCTCGCGCCAGGTCCGGGCGGAGCGGTCGTGGACGATCGGGAGCGTGTTGAGGTACATGCCCAGCACCCGGTCGGCGCCCAGCCGTTCGGGCCGGGCGTCGCAGACCAGGCCGGAGTGGAAGGACCGCTCCTCGGTCAGCTGGCTGAGCACCTTGAGGTGGGCGGCGAGCACGACGCTCTTGAACGAGGCCTTGGCCTTGGTGGCCAGCGCGCGCAGCGCGGGTTCCAGGTCGCGCAGGTCGGCGGCGGCCTTCACGGTGCCGCGCTCGGCGGTGGCGTCGCCCCAGCCGGCCGGCAGCAGGTAGCGGGCGTGGCCCTGGACGACGCCCTGCCAGTAGGCGCGGTCCGCGGCCGAGTCCAGCGACTCCAGCTCGCCGGCGATGAAGTCGGCGAAGCGGACGTCCGGAACCTCGGGGCTCTCCGGGGCGAGGCCGTCGCGGACGCGGACGTAGGTGCGCAGGATCTCCATCAGCAGGGCGTGCTGGCTCCAGCCCTCCATGACCGGGTGGCACTCGGTGACGGCGATCCACCAGCCGTCGTCGGTGACCAGCGCGTGGTAGCGCATCAGCGACGGGACGGTGAGGTCGAACAGGTCGGCGCGCTCGGCGGCGGTGAAGGCGCGGATCCGGCGGGCCGTCTCCTCGGGGCCCAGGCCGCGCAGGTCGGTCGTCCCCGCGGCGGTGTCGGCGGTGGCGTGCACCAGCTGCATCGGGCGGGAGAAGCCGTTCAGGTGGATCGAGGTGCGCAGCATCTCGTGCCGCTCGGTGACGAAGCGGACGGCCGCCTCGAACGCCGGGTGGTCGAAGGGCCGGTCGTCCTTGATCCGGCCGGCGCTGACGTTGTGGTAGTTGTTCAGGCCCTCGTCGGCCAGCATCTCGACCACCATGCCGAGCTGCACCTGGGAGAGCGGGTAGGCGTCGGTGACGCCCTCGGGCAGCAGCGCGCGGTCCTCGTCGGAGATCAGCGCGAACGGCTCGACCGGGGTGAGGTGGGGCGCCGGGGCCGGGCGGCCGGTGATCAGCTCGCCGAGCCGGGCCACCGTACGGTGCTCGAAGACGTCCCGGACGGCCAGGTCGAAGCCCTTCTCGCGCAGCGCGCCGACCAGCGCGACGGCGCGGATGGAGTCGCCGCCGAGTTCGAAGAAGCCGTCCTCGACGCCGACCCGCTCGGCCCCGAGCACCTCGGCCCAGACGGCGGCGAGCTGCTCCTCGACCGGGGTGCGCGGGGCGACGTACGCCGCCGCGGTGCCGAGCGCGCCCTGGTCGGGGGCGGGCAGGGCGCGCTGGTCGAGCTTGCCGTTGACGGTGAGCGGGATGCGCTCCAGGGCGACGAAGGCGGTGGGCACCATGTAGCCGGGCAGCGCGGCCGAGCAGTGCCCGGCCAGGTCGGCCCCGGCGGGCAGGCCGGCCCCGGCCGGGACGAGGTAGGCGACCAGGCGCTTGTCGCCGGGCGTGTCCTCGCGGGCCACCACGACGCCGTCCTTGACGCCCGGGTGCTCCTGGAGCACCTTGGCGATCTCGCCGAGTTCGATGCGGTAGCCGCGGATCTTGACCTGGGTGTCGATCCGGCCGAGGAACTCCAGGGTGCCGTCGGGTCGGCGGCGGGCGAGGTCGCCGGAGCGGTAGAGGCGGGAGCCGGGCGGGCCCCAGGGGTCGGGGACGAAGCGCTCGGCGGTCAGTTGGGGGCGGCCGAGGTAGCCGCGGGCCACGCCCGGTCCGGCGACGTGGATCTCGCCGGGGACACCGATCGGGGCGAGCTCGCCGTTCGCGTCGAGCAGCCGGATGCCGAGGTCGGCCAGCGGGCGGCCGATGGCGTTGCCGGCTCCGGCGGCGAGGTCCGCGGCACCGACCGGGTGGTGGGTGGTGTGCACGGTGGTCTCGGTGATGCCGTACATGTTGACCAGCTCGGGGGTGTCCAGCCCCCGGCGCTCGACCCACTCGCGCAGCGCCGCGAAGTCCAGCGCCTCGCCGCCGAACACCACGGTGCGCAGGGCGAGTTCGGCGGGGGCGGCGCGGCGGCCGTCGGCCCGGATCAGCTGGGCGAAGGCGGACGGGGTCTGGTTGAGCACGGTGACGCGCCGCTCGGCCAGCAGGTCGAGGAAGAGCTCCGGGTCCCGCGCGGTGAGGCTCGGCACGATGACGACCCGGCCGCCGTGCAGCACCGCGCCCCAGATCTCCCAGACCGAGAAGTCGAAGGCGTAGGAGTGGAACATCGTCCAGACGTCGTCCGGCCCGAAGCCGAACCGCGGCCGGGTGGTGTCGAACAGCCGCAGCACGTTGGCGTGGGTGAGCACGCAGCCCTTGGGCTTGCCGGTGGAGCCCGAGGTGTAGATGACGTAGACGGTGTGGTCCGGTCCGGAGAGCGGCTCGGGGTCGGTGGCCGGGCCGTCCACGGCCGGGGCGTCGACCAGCTCGCCGGTGGAGACCGGGGCGATCAGCTCGCGGGTGGCCGCGTGGACGACGGTGACCTTCGCGCCGGAGTCGGCGAGCACGTAGCCGAGGCGCTCGGCCGGGTTGGCCGGGTCCAGCGGCAGGTAGCCGGCGCCGGACTTGAGCACGCCGAGCAGGCTCGGCACCAGGTCCGCGCCGCGCTCCAGGCAGACGCCGACCAGGTCCTCCGGGCCGACGCCGAGCGACCGCAGGTGGTGGGCCAGGCGGTTGGCCCGCTCGTTGACCTCGGCGAAGGTGAGCTCCCGGCCGTCGGCGACGACCGCGACGGCGTCCGGGGTGCGGGCGGCCCACTCCTCGAACCGCTGGTGCAGGGTGGTGCGGACGGGCTCGGACGGCAGGTGGCCGTCCAGCGCGCCGGTCAGCACCGCGCGCTCGTCGGCGCCGAGGATCTCCAGCCGGGAGACCGGCCGGGCCGGGTCGGCGGTGGCCGCGTCGAGCAGGGCGGCCAGGTGGCCGGCCATCCGCTCGGCGGTGGCCCGGTCGAACAGCGCGGTGGCGTACTGGAGCCGGCCGCCGAGGCCGCCGTCCCGGCGCTCCTCGACCTGGAGCAGCAGGTCGTACTTGGCGGTCACGTCGGCGAACTCGAAGGGCTCGACGGCGAGTCCGGGCAGGGCGAGGAGACCGTCGCGCTCCTCGTGCCAGGTCAGCGCGATCTGGTGCAGCGGGGTGCGGGAGGTGTCGCGCTCGGGCTGGAGTTCGTCGACCAGGCGGGCGAAGGGCACCTCCTGGTGGTCGAAGGCGTCCAGCACGGTGGCGCGGGCCCGGTCGAGCAGCTCGCCGAAGCCCGGGTCGTCGGCCCAACGGGCACGCATCACCAGGGTGTTGATGCCGTAGCCGATGAGGTGCCGCAGCTCCGGTCGGGTGCGGCCGGAGACCACGGTGCCGACGTTGACGTCGGTGCGGCCGCTGTAGCGGGCGACCAGCACCTGAAAGGCGGTGAGCAGGACGGCGAACGGCGTGGTGCCGTGCGCGTCGGCCAACGCGCGGACGCGCGAGGCCAGTTCGGCGGAGAGGGCGAGTGGCACGTCGGCGCCCGCGGTGTCCCGGACCTCCGGGCGGGGCCGGTCGGTGGGCAGCTCGGTGGGCAGGCTGTCGGCCAGCTGCCCGCGCCAGTAGTCGAGTTGGCGCTGGAGCGCCGGGCCGGCCAGCTGCTCCCGCTGCCAGGCGGCGAAGTCGGCGTACTGGACGTCCAGTTCCGGGAGCGCGGCGTCGGCGCCCTGGAGCGCGGCGGTGTAGCAGGCGCCCAGCTCGGCGGCGAAGAGGTTCACCGACCAGGCGTCGCAGGCGATGTGGTGGAACACCACGGTCAGTACGTGGTCGTCCTCGGCCAGCCGGACCAGGCCGGCCCGGGCGGGCCACTCGGCGGCCAGGTCGAAGCCTCGGCGGACGGCCCGCTCGACCTCCTCCCGGGCCCGCTCCGGCTCCCCGGTGAGGTCGGTCACCGGCAGCGCGACCGGGGCGGCCTCGTCCACCAGCTGGACCGGCTCGACGCCCAGCAGGGCGTAGCGGGTGCGCAGGACCTCGTGGCGGGCCACGATCCGGTTCCAGGCGCTCTCCAGGGCGGTGGTGTCCAGCGCCCCGCGCAGCCGGAGCACCAGCGGCACCAGGTACTCGGCGCTCTCCGGGTCCAGCCGGTTCAGGAACCACATCTGCTGCTGTCCGGTGGACAGCCGCAGCGGCTGCCCGCGGTCGGCGCGGGCGATGCCGACGGCCCGGCGGGCGCCGCGGCGCCCGGCCAGCCGGCTGCGGAGGAGCTCCTCACGGCGGGCGGCCGCGGCGTTCTTCTCGGTCTCGGCGGAAGTCATGCCTTCTGCTCCTCCATCAGCTCGGAGTCGGTCAGCTGGTCGATCTCTGCGGTGATCTCGGCCTCGACGGCCGCGGCCATCTCCGCGACGGTCGGGCCCTCGAAGACGGCCCGGACGGGCATCCGGATCTCGAACTCGGCCTGGAGTTCGGCGATCAGCGAGATCGCCAGGATCGAGTTGCCGCCGGAGTGGAAGAAGTTGTCGTGCACTCCGACGGAGGTGCCGAGCAGGTCCTGCCAGATCTCGGCGATCCGCTCCTCGACGACGGTGCGCGGGGCGACCGCCTCCCGCTCGCGCACCTCCTCGGGGGCGGGCAGGGCGGCCCGGTCGACCTTGCCGTTGGCGTTCAGCGGCAGGGCGTCGAGCGGGGTGTAGCTGGTCGGCACCAGGTAGCCGGGCAGGTACTCGGCGCAGTGCGCGCCCAGCTCCCCGGCGGTCGGCGCGGCGCCGGCCGCGGCGACGTAGTAGGCGGCGAGCCGGGCCTCCGGCTGACCGCCGCCGGTCTCCGGGGCGAGGGCGACGACCACGGCCTCGGCCACCCCCGGGTGGCGCAGCAGCGCGGCCCGGGCCTCGCCCGGCTCGATCCGGTAGCCGCGGATCTTCACCTGGTTGTCGATCCGGCCGAGGAACTCCACGGCCCCCTCGGGCAGCCAGCGGACCAGGTCGCCGGTGCGGTAGAGCCGGGCGCCGGGGGCGCCGAACGGGTCCGGCAGGAAGCGCTCGGCGGTCAGCTCCGGCTGGTCGGCGTAGCCGCGGGCGACGCCGGTGCCGCCGACGTACAGCTCGCCGACCGCGCCGACGGGCAGCGGGCGCAGCCCGCCGTCCAGGACGTACATGGTCAGCCCGGGCAGCGGGCGGCCGATCGGGACGGTGCCGGGGGTGCCGCCGGCCGGCACCGGGTGGGTGCAGGTGCCGACGGAGGCCTCGGTGGGCCCGTACTCGTTGATCAGGCGGCCCTCGCCCAGCCGGTCGGCCCACTCGCCGGCCAGCGTGCCGGAGAGGGCCTCGCCGGCCACGACCACGACGCCGGCCAGCGCGGCGGCCTGCTCGGGCGTGATCTGGCGGGAGAGCACCTCCAGGTGGCCGGGGGTGAGCTTGAGGAAGCTGAACGGACCGGCCTCGACGAGGCGTTCGCCGAGTTCGGAGAGGTCCAGCTGCTGGGGCAGCATCGTGACGGCCTGCCCGCACAGCAGCGGGGCCCACAGGTTCGGCACCACCAGGTCGAAGGCGACGGAGGAGAACACCGCCCCGCCGCCGGTGCCCTTCGAGGCCAGCTCGGCGACGGCCCACCGGAGGTGGCCCGCCAGGCCGCGGTGCGGTACGGCGACGCCCTTGGGCTTGCCGGTCGAGCCGGAGGTGTAGATCACGTACGCCAGGCGGTCCAGGTCCGGGCGCAGCCGCGGCGCGGTGGCGGGCAGCTGGGCGAGCGGCTCGGCGAGGGTGTCCAGCGCGACCGTCCGGCCCTGGTAGCCGGCCCGGAAGCGGCCGGCGTACGAGGCCTGGGTGAGCACCACCGGGGCCTGGGCGTCGGCGGCCATGGCGGCGACCCGGCCGGCCGGCCAGCTCGGGTCCATCGGGACGTACGCGGCGCCGGCCTTCCAGACCGCGAGCATGGCGGTGAGCAGGTCCGCGCCGCGGTCCAGCAGCACGCCGACCCGCGACTCCTCGGTGACGCCGAGCGACCGCAGGTGGTGGGCCAGGCGGTTGGCCCGGGCGTCGAGGCCGGCGTAGTCGGTGGTGCGGCCGGGCTCGGTGACGGCGACGGCCCGCGGGGTGAGCGCGGCCTGCTGTTCGAAGAGCTGGAGGGTGGTCCGGTCGGCCGGCAGCGGCTCGCCCACCGCCCAGTCGTCGAGCAGGGTGGCGCGCTCCTCGGTGGACAGCAGGTCGAGTTCGCCGAGGGCGGTGGCCGGGTCGGCGGCCACGGCGGTGAGCAGCCGCACGAAGCGGTCGGCGAGCGCCTGGACGGTGGCGGCGTCGTACAGCGCGGTCGCGTACTCCAGCTGCCCGGCCATGGTGCCGTCGGCGCCGCGGCGCATGTAGAGGGTCAGGTCGGTGTGGGCCAGGCCCCAGAGGGCGGCCAGGGCGTCCCGGTCCTCGGCGGTCTCGGTGGCGCCGTTGAACTCCTCGTCGTACAGGTCGAAGGCGACCTGGTAGAGCGGGGTGCGGGAGAGGTCCCGGACCGGCGCCAGCTCCTCGACCAGGCGCTCGAACGGCAGGTCCTGGTGGGCGAAGGCGTCCTGGCAGACCGCGCGCACGCGCTCCAGGGCCTCGCCGAAGCCCAGGTCGGGGGCCAGGGCGCAGCGCAGCACCAGGCTGTTGAGGAAGAAGCCGACGACGTTCTCCAGCTCGGCCCGGTCCCGGCCGGCGACGGGGGTGCCGATCGGCAGGTCCCACTGGCCGGCGTGCCGGGCGAGCAGGGCGCCGAAACCGGTGAGCAGGGTGGCGAACGGGGTCGCGCCGTGGGCGCGGCCGATCGCGGTCAGGCGCTCGGTGACGTCGGCGGGGACGGTGAAGAACACCACCGAGCCCCGGCCGTCCCGGACGGCGGCGCGCGGCCGGTCGGTCGGCGGGCCGGCCGGGGTGATGCCGTCCAGGACGCCGCGCCAGTGGTCGAGTTCGGCCCGGAGGACCTCGTCGGTGAACTGCTCGCGCTGCCACACGGCGTAGTCGGCGTACTGGACCGGGAGCGCGGGCAGTTCGGCGGTGCGCCGCCCGGTCCCGGCGGCGAGCAGTTCCTTGAGCTCGCGCTCCATGACGGCGGAGGACCAGCCGTCGGTGACGATGTGGTGCATGGTCAGGACGAGCACCTGATCCTCGCCGGGCAGCCGGGCCAGCAGGCCGCGCAGCAGCGGGCCGTTCTCCAGGTCGAAGCCCCGGCCGAACTCCTCGGTGAGCAGGGCGGTCAGCTCGGCGCGGTCCCCGTCGAGCTCGCGGACGGCGACCGCGAAGGGCTCCTGGACGAACTGGAGCGACTCGCCGTCCACCACGGCGTAGCGGGTGCGCAGCGCCTCGTGCCGGGCGACCAGGGCGTCGACGGCGCGGCGGACGTGCTCGGCGCGGGTGTCGGCGGGCAGCCGCAGGAACATGCCGGCCACCCACTCGGCGCTCCCCGGGTTCATCCGGTCCATGAACCAGAGCCGGTGCTGGCCGAAGGATAGCGGCAGGCCGCCCCCGCGGGGGACGGGGACGATCGCGGGGGACTGCGGGGAGGCCTCCTCGGCGGGCGCGAACAGCCGGGCCATCGCCTCGACGGTGGCGGCGGCCAGCAGCGCCCGCAGCTTGACCTCCCGGCCGAACAGCCCGGAGAGCCGGTTGGCGAGCCGGGTGAGCTGGAGCGAGGTGCCGCCGAGCCGGAAGAAGTCGTCGTCCAGCCCGACCCGCTCGACCTTCAGCAGCTCCTGCCAGACCTCGGCGATCCGCCGCTCGGCCTCGGTGACCGGGGCCCGGTGGGAGGCCCGGTCGGCGTCCGGCACCGGCGCCGGGAGGGCCCGCCGGTCCACCTTGCCGCTGGAGTTCAGCGGGAACCGCTCGACCTCGACGAAGGCGGCGGGCAGGTGGGTGCGCGGCAGCCGCTCGGCCAGGAAGCCGCGCAGCTCGCCGACCACGGAGGCGTCGCGGGTGCGGACGTACGCGGCCAATCGCAGCCCGCCGTCCGGGGCGGTGAAGGTGGTGACGACGGCGCCGGCCACGCCGGGGTGGGCGGCGAGCGCGGTCTCCACCTCGCCCGGCTCGATCCGGACGCCGTTGACCTTGGCCTGGTCGTCGGCGCGGCCCAGGTACTCCAGCACGCCGTCCCTGCGCCAGCGCACCCGGTCCCCGGTGCGGTAGAGGCGCGAGCCGTCCTCGGCGTACGGGTCCGGCACGAAGCGCTCGGCGGTGAGGTCCGGGCGGCCCAGGTAGCCGCGGGCCACCCCGATGCCGCCGGCGCACAGCTCGCCGGGCACGCCGACCGGCGCCGGCCGGCCGTTGGCGTCGGCGACCAGCACCCGCATGTTGTCCAGCGGGCGGCCGATCGGCACCGGGCCGGTCAGCTGGGCGCGGTCGAAGCGGTGGGCGGTGACGTCGATGGAGCACTCGGTCGGGCCGTAGGTGTTCCACACCTCGACGTCGACGTGCTCCAGCACCCGGTGGACGAGTTCGGCGTGCAGCGCCTCGCCGGCCGAGAAGAGCAGCCGCAGCGAGCCGCAGCCCTCCCAGCCCGGCTCCTCGACGAGCAGCCGCAGCACGGACGGGACGACCTGGAGGACGGTCACGCCGTGTTCGGCGGTGGCGCGCAGCAGGGCGGCCGGGTCGCGCTCGGCGCCGACCGGCGCGAGCACCACGGCGGCGCCGCTGATCAGCGGGGCGAAGACCTCCCAGCAGTGCGCGTCGAAGGTCAGCGCGGTCTTCTGGAGCACCCGGTCGTCGGCGGCGAGGCCGGGGCCGCGCAGCAGCCAGTCGATCCGGTTGCCGATCCCGGCCTGGGTGACGACGACGCCCTTGGGGGTGCCGGTCGAGCCGGAGGTGTGGATGACGTACGCGGCGTCGGCCGGGGCGAGGCCCGGCACCGGCGCGGTACGCGGGAACTCCTCGGTGGCGGTGCGCAGTTCGGCGGGGGTGAGGACGCGGACGGCCGCTCCGGCGAACAGGCCGGCGGCGTCCTCCTCGGCCAGCACCAGGGCCGGGCGGGTGTCCCGGACCGTCCAGTCGAGCCGGGCGGCCGGCTGGTCGGGGTCGAGCGGGACGTACGCGCCGCCGGCCCGCCAGACCGCGAGCAGCGCGACCACCAGGTCGACGCCGCGCCGCAGGCAGACGCCGACCACGCGGTCCGGGCCGACGCCCTGGTCGCGCAGGAAGTGGGCGAGCCGGTTGGCCCGTTCGTCGAGCCGGGCGTAGCTGAGCTCGACCCGCCCGTCGACCACGGCGACCCGGTCCGGCGTGCGCGCCGCCTGCCGGGCGACGAGCTCGTGGACGGGGGTGAACTCGCCGGTTGAGCCGTTCGACCACGACTCGGGAATCATAGGTACTCCTCATACGGTCGGCAGCTGCCGATGGGCGGGTCAGGGACGGGCCGTCCGCGCTCAGGCGGCGGTGTGCTCCATGCGCTGACGCAGGCTCAGCGGGCGCATGTCGGTCCACACCCGGCCGATGTGGGCCAGGGCGTCCTCACGGCTGCCGGCGAAGCCCTCGGCGCGCCATCCGGCGGGCAGCTCGCGGTCGGCGGCCCAGATCGAGTACTGCTCCTCGTCGTTGAGCACCACCAGGAAGGAAGGGGCGGTGTCGTTCGTCGCAGTGGACATGGAAATCTCCTCGGCCTCACGAGACAGGGGGTGATGTTGTGAACCAGCCTCGGGGCAGCGGCTATACGCCATCTCTGCGCCGGCTGTGGGTCGGATCGGTGATCACCCGGACACGCGGAGGGGGGGGGGGGGGGGGGGGGGGGGGGGGGGGGGGGGGGGGGGGGGTAGGGGTGGGGGGGGGGGGGCCTCCCCGGTGGGGAAGGACCCCCCACAGACCTCCACTTT
>NZ_JBVITE010000024.1:0-2962 GCF_055575155.1 Kitasatospora sp. NPDC034533 | reverse complement strand
TGCTAGCATGTCCGTGCTTTCGTGTGGGGGTCGTATGGGTGTGTGTCTATCTCGGGCAGCGTGACGCCGCCCCCCCCCCCCCCCCCCCCCCCCCCGGCCCCCCCCCCCCCCCCCCCCCCCCCCCCCCCCCCCTTCCGGCGGTGCGGTGGTGATCTACCCGGCGCCCTCCGGCACCTGCTCCTCCGCGGCCGCGACCCGGCCGCTGGTCCGGATCGCCGGGCTGAGCAGCGCGCCGACGGCCATCGCGGCCATCGCCGCCGCCACGCCCACGACGGTGTGCCCGGTGCCCCAGGCGGCCAGCAGGAAGCCGCCGGCCAGGGCCCCGGCCGCGTTCATCCCGGAGCCCGCCAGCGCGAAGACGCTGGTCACCCGGCCCTGGAGGGCGTCGGGGGTGACCCGCACCTGGTGGACCCCGGCGACGACGTTCACCAGGGCCCCGGCGAAGCTCAGCCCGGCCCACAGGGCCCCGAGCAGCACCGGCCGCGCGGTGAACGCGACCGGCAGCACCAGCAGCGTCCAGGCGGTCAGCGTGCCGCAGACGATCACCGACATCGGCAGCCGCTTCATGAACCAGGGCCCGCTCAGCGCCCCGGCCACCCCGCCGATCCCGGCGACCATGCCGATCAGCCCGATCGTCGCCGGTGAGCCGCCGTGCTCCCGGACGATCAGCACCAGGGCGAGCGAGAGGACCTGGAAGAGCAGGTTGCTGCCGGCGATCAGGACCACCGCGGCCCGCATGAACCGCTGCTCCCAGACCCAGCCCAGCCCTTCCGCGACCTCCGTCCGCAGCCGGCGGGGGGCCGCCCGCCTGGCCTCCTGGAGGTCCTTGCGGATGAACAGCAGGGTGCCCAGCGCCACGAGGTGGGCCAGCGCGGTGAAGCCGAACGGCAGCCAGCCCGCCAGGGTGAACAGCCCGCTCCCGGCCGGGCCGCCGAGCAGTCCGGCGGCCTGGCCGCGGGCCTCGTTCTGCCCCAGCGCGGCGGACAGCTGCTCGGGCCGCACCAGGTTGCGCACCGCGGCCCGCTCGGCCAGCCGGTACATCAGGGCGGCGCTGCCCTCGACGAACGCCGCGGCCATCAGCAGCGGCAGCCAGAGCCCGCCGGCCAGGACCATCGCGGCGACGGAGCCCATGGCCAGCACGCCGGCGAGGTCGCAGGCGATCATCACCCGGCGCCGGTCCCAGCGGTCCACCGCGACCCCGGCGGGCAGTTGCACCAGCAGTTGCGGCAGGACGCCGGCGAAGCCCACCAGCCCGGCGGCGACCGGCGAGCCGCCCTGCCAGACCACCAGCAGCGGGTAGGCGACGGTGCCCGCCCGCAGACCGAGCATCGAGACGCCCGCGCCGATCCACAGCAGCAGGAAGTCCCGGTTGCGGCGCAGCGGTCCGGCGGCGGAGGCGGTGGTCCGCGGCGCCCCGGCCTCCAGCAGGCTCATCGCGCCGCGGCCTCGCGCTCGCCCCGGTAGCACCACTCCAGGACGGCCATGGCGCTGTACATCTTGTTGGCCGCCTGGTCGAAGGCGATGCTGGCCGGCCCGTCGAGCACCTCGGCGGTGACCTCCTCGCCCCGGTGCGCGGGCAGGTCGTGCAGGAAGGCGGCCTTCGGGCTGGACTCCCAGAGGCCGGTGGTGACCTGGAACGGCGCGAACTTCTCCCGCCACAGCGGGTCGGCCTTGGAGGTGCCGGTGGTCTGCCAGCGCGAGGTGTAGACCGCGTCCTGGTCGGCCGGGACGCCGTCCATGTCGTGCCGTTCGGTCAGCCGGGCGCCGCTCAGCTCGGCGCGGGCGAGCGCCTTGGCGCGGATGTCCGCCGCGAGGCCGAAGCCCTCCGGCGTGCGCAGCTCCAACTCGACGCCCTGGTAGCGCATCAGGCCGAGGGCGAGGGCGGCGGCGGTGTTGTTGCCCTCGCCGACGTAGAGCACCCGCAGGCCCTCGATCCGGCCGAACCGGCGCAGCAGCGTGGTGAGGTCGGTCAGCCCCTGGGTGGGGTGCTCGTCCGCGCTCATCGCGTTGACCACGGACATCCGCTCCTGGTCGGCCCAGCCGCGCAGTTCGGCGGTCTCGCCCGCCGTCCGGGCGACGAGGACGTCCAGCATCCGGGAGAAGACCTGGCCGGTGTCCTCGGTGGTCTCGCCGGTGTTCAGCTGGAGGTCGTCCGGTCCGTAGCCGATGATCTGCCCGCCGAGCCGCAGCGCGCCCGAGGAGAAGGCCGTTCTGGTCCGGGTGGAGGTCTTGCGGAAGTAGATGCCGGCGATCGCCCCGGCCAGCGGGCGGTCGGCGCCGCCCGCTCCGGCGGCGAACTCGGCGCCCCGGGCCACCAGGGACCGCAGCTGGGCGTCGGTGAGGTCTTCGAGGGAGATGAGGTGGCGTACGGCCATGACGGGCTCCGTAAGTTGTTAGGCGGCCCAGGAGGGCCGGATGTGGCTGATGGCGGCTTGCCTTTGGTGGCTCCCAAGGAGTGGCCGTCCGGCTCTCCGGGGCGCCCTGGCTGCTGATTGAGATCTGCGTTCCGAACGCTGTTTACGGAGCTGACGGCGGGGTGTTCCTCGGGCCGACGGCGAAGCAGGCAGCGCGGAGCGGAGGGGCGAGTGAGCAAGCAGCGGGACCAGGTCTGGGCCGGCATCGACGCGGGCAAGGGCCACCACTGGGCGGCCGTGGTCGACGACACCGGCACGACCCTGTGGTCGCGGAAGATCGACAACGACGAGTCGGCGATCCTGACCGCGATCGGCGAGATCCTCGGCCTGGCCGACCGGGTGGCCTGGGCGGTGGACATCTCCGGCACGGCCTCCGCGCTGCTGCTGGCCCTGCTCGCGGCCCACGGGCAGAAGCCCGTCTACGTGCCCGGCCGGACCGTCAACCGCATGTCCGGTGCCTACCGGGGCGAGGCCAAGAGCGACGCCCGGGACGCCTATGTGATCGCCGAAACCGCCCGCGTGCGCCGGGACTTCACCACGATCGACGT
>NZ_JBVITE010000023.1:55548-101702 GCF_055575155.1 Kitasatospora sp. NPDC034533 | reverse complement strand
CCACTACCCCTGCCAAAACCGCCAGGAGACATGTAGGCGCGAAAAGGAAAGGAAGGAAACGAAAGACTGGTACAAAGCGTGCGCCAGGGCGGAGCCGCACCCTTTCCCCCCCCCCCCCCCGGCCGTGTCACGTACGCCGGTTCTCCTGCGCCGAGCTCCGGTGTACGCCCTCCCGACGGGAGGGAGAGCGGTCAGTCGTGCCCGCGTGCGGAGGGGATGCCTACCCTCCTCAGCGCGAGTCGCTGCCCGCCGACTCGATGGCGGCGCGGCCGGCCTCCAGGCGCGCCACCGGGATCCGGAAGGGGGAGCAGGAGACGTAGTCCAGCCCCACCTCGTGGAAGAAGTGGACCGAGTCCGGGTCGCCGCCGTGCTCGCCGCAGACGCCGAGCTTGAGGTCGGGGCGGGTGGCCCGGCCGGCCTCGACGGCGTGCTTGACCAGCGAGCCGACGCCGTCGCGGTCGATGGTCTCGAACGGGGAGACCCCGAAGATGCCCTTCTCCAGGTAGGCGGTGAAGAAGGAGGCCTCCACGTCGTCCCGGGAGAAGCCCCAGACCGTCTGGGTCAGGTCGTTGGTGCCGAAGGAGAAGAACTCGGCGGCCTCGGCGATCTGCCCGGCGGTCACCGCGGCGCGCGGCAGCTCGATCATGGTGCCGAGCTTGATGTCCAGCGCCACGCCGGTGGACCGGGAGACCTCGGCGAGCACCCGCTCGCACTCGTCGCGGACCAGCTCCAGCTCCTGGACGGTGCCGACCAGCGGGATCATCACCTCGGGGCGCGGGTCCCCGCCGGCCAGCTTGCGCTCGGCGGCGGCCTCGGCGATGGCCCGGACCTGCATGCCGAACAGGCCGGGGATGACCAGGCCCAGGCGGACGCCGCGCAGGCCGAGCATCGGGTTCTGCTCGTGCAGCTTGTGCACCGCCTGGAGCAGGCGCAGGTCGTTCTCGTTCGGGTCCTTGCGGGCCTCGGCGAGGGCGACGCGCACCGACAGCTCGGTGATGTCCGGCAGGAACTCGTGCAGCGGCGGGTCCAGCAGGCGGACGGTGACCGGCAGTCCGTCCATCGCCTGGAAGAGCTCCAGGAAGTCGCCCTTCTGGAGCGGCAGCAGGGTGGAGAGGGCGAGCTCGCGGTCCTTGTCGTTGTCCGCCAGGATCAGGTGCTCGACCTCCTTGCGGCGCTCCTCGCCGAGGAACATGTGCTCGGTGCGGCACAGGCCGATGCCCTGGGCGCCGTAGCGGCGGGCGCGCGAGCCGTCCTCGGCGTTGTCGGCGTTGGCGCGCACGGCCAGCCGGCGGCGGCCGTCGGCGTGCGACATCAGCCGGTGCACGGCCTGGACCAGCCCGCCCTGGACGTCGGCGCCGGCGTGCAGGGTGCCCTCGAAGTACTCGACCACGGGGGACGGCAGGACGGGCACCTCACCCAGGTAGACCTTGCCGGTGGCGCCGTCGATCGAGACGATGTCGCCCTCGTGGACCACCTGGCCGTCGGCGGTGGTGAAGCGGCGGGCCTTGGTGTCGACCTCCAGCTCCTCGGCGCCGCAGACACAGGTCTTGCCCATGCCGCGGGCGACCACGGCCGCGTGCGAGGTCTTGCCGCCGCGCGAGGTCAGGATGCCCTCGGCGGCGATCATGCCGTCCAGGTCGTCCGGGTTGGTCTCCCGGCGGACCAGGATGACCTTCTCGCCGGAGCGGGACCACTTGACGGCGGTGTACGAGTCGAAGACGACCTTGCCGATCGCGGCGCCCGGCGAGGCGGCCAGGCCCCAGGCGATCTGCCGCGACTCGGCGTTGGGGGCGAAGCGGGGGAACATCAGCTGCGACAGCTGGCCGCCGGTGACCCGCATCAGGGCCTCGTCCAGGTCGATCAGGCCCTGGTCGACCAGCTGGACGGCGATCCGGAAGGCGGCCGCGGCGGTGCGCTTGCCGACCCGGGTCTGGAGCATCCAGAGCTTGCCGCGCTCGATGGTGAACTCGATGTCGCAGAGGTCGCGGTAGTGGTTCTCGAGCGTCTGCATGATCGTCATCAGCTCGTCGTACGACTTCTTGTCGAGCTTCTCCAGCTCGGCCAGCGGCAGGGTGTTGCGGATGCCGGCGACGACGTCCTCGCCCTGGGCGTTGGACAGGTAGTCGCCGTAGACGCCCTGGGTGCCGGTGGAGGGGTCGCGGGTGAAGGCGACGCCGGTGCCGGAGTCCTCGCCGAGGTTGCCGAAGACCATGGTGCAGACGTTGACCGCGGTGCCCAGGTCGTTCGGGATGCGCTCCTGGCGGCGGTACAGCCGGGCGCGGTCGCCGTTCCAGGAGTGGAAGACGGCGTGGATGGCGAGGTCCATCTGCTCGCGCGGGTCCTGCGGGAAGGCCCGGCCGGTCTCGCGCTCGACGATGCCCTTGAACACCTCGACCAGGCTCCGCAGGTCCGCGGCGTCCAGGTCCAGGTCGTTGGCGGTGCCCTTGGCGCGCTTGGCCTCGTCCAGGGCCTCCTCGAACAGCTCGCCGTCGACGCCCAGCACGGTCTTGCCGAACATCTGGACCAGGCGGCGGTAGGAGTCCCAGGCGAAGCGCTCGTTGCCGGACTGCGCGGCAAGGCCGGCCACCGAGGCGTCGGAGAGGCCGATGTTGAGGACGGTGTCCATCATGCCGGGCATGGAGAACTTCGCACCGGAGCGCACCGAGACGAGGAGGGGGTTGTCGGCCTGGCCGAGCTTCTTGCCCATCTCCTGTTCGAGCGCGTCCAGGTGGGCGCTGATCTCCTCGTGCAGCGAGGCCGGCTCGGTGCCCGTCTCCAGGAAGACCTTGCAGGCCTCGGTGGTGATGGTGAACCCCGGAGGGACGGGGAGGCCCAGGTTGGTCATCTCGGCCAGGTTCGCGCCCTTGCCGCCAAGAAGATCCTTGAGGTCCTTGTTTCCTTCGGTGAAGGAGTAAACAAACTTCTGCTGGGACGGCACGGGTCGGTCTCCTCGTACGCGGTTGCCCTGACGCCGGAGAACATACCCATTTCGAAGGCTCTTCTCTGCCCTGAATAGGCCACCCGAGGCCGGTACCGATCGGTAACCCGCTAGATCGAATGCGGATAAAGGCGTTCACCTCTGTTGGTGAAATCGTCCGCCTGACGCGAGCAATCATTCAACTCTTGAAGTCAAGACAACCCGAAGATCGCACGATCCGGACGCACGGTAGCGACCTCGGGTCCGGCGCGCCGCTCCGGCTTGATTTCCTGCACCCGGATCGCCCGATCACCGGCCGACCGGCTTCGGGAAGCGATTCACGGCCGACCTGTCCACTTCGTCCACTGACCGGCCGTCAGCCACCCTCGCATGTGGCAAGCGTCACGAGGGCGTCTCATCGTTCGAGCACACGCCGCCTCCGCCGATCGTCGCACACCGTTCGGCCTTGTGCCCGTTGAGTGACGAACGGGCGCCGAAAAGGAGCCCTCTTGTCCAAGCTGGACAAGAGGGCCCTGACCGAGTGGCCAGCGACCCGGAGGGGTCGTTTTCGCCACTGCGTATAGATCATCCGCCAGAGGTGTCCGATTCGGCGTCGGCGCCCGGTCGGGCGCAGTCGTACGGATCGTCCAACCAGCCGTCAGGCAGGACCACCCGGTTGTTGCCGCTGGTCCGCCCGCGCGGGCCGTCCGCACCGGCCGGCCAGGCCTGCGACTGCTCCACCTGGGAGAGGGTTTCGGCCAGTTCGGCCAACGAGGAGGAGCCGGCCAGCTTCACCCGCAGCTCGGAGCCGACCGAGAAGCCCTTGGTGTACCAGGCGACGTGCTTGCGGAAGTCGATCACCCCGCGCGCCTCGTCCCCGATCCACTCGCCGAGCAGCTGCGCGTGGCGGACCATCGCCTTCGCCACGTAGCCGAAGTCGGGGCGGGCGTAGTCCACGTCGCCCTCGAAGATCGCGACCAGGTCCTTGAACAGCCACGGGCGGCCCAGGCAGCCGCGGCCCACCACCACGCCGTCGCAGCCGGTCTCGCGCATCATCCGCAGCGCGTCGTCGGCCGACCAGATGTCCCCGTTGCCCAGCACCGGGATGTGCGCCGGGACGGACTCGCGCAGCCGGGCGATCGCCGACCAGTCGGCCGTCCCGCCGTAGTGCTGGGCCGCGGTGCGCCCGTGCAGGGCGATCGCGGCCACGCCCTCCTCCGCGCCGATCCGCCCGGCGTCCAGGTAGGTGAGGTGGTCGTCGTCGATGCCCTTGCGCATCTTCATGGTCACCGGCAGGTCGCCCGCGTTGGCCACGGCCTCGCGCAGGATCTCGCGCAGCAGGTTGCGCTTGTACGGCAGCGCCGAGCCGCCGCCCTTGCGGGTGACCTTGGGGACGGGGCAGCCGAAGTTGAGGTCGATGTGGTCGGCCAGGCCCTCCTCGGAGATCATCCTGGCGGCCTTGCCGACGGTCACCGGGTCCACCCCGTACAGCTGGATCGAGCGCGGCTTCTCGCTCGGGTCGAACCTGATCAGCTGCATGGTCTTGGCGTTGCGCTCGACCAGCGCCCGGGTGGTGATCATCTCCGAGACGTACAGGCCCTTGCCGCCGCTCTGCTCGCGGCACAGGGTGCGGAACGGCGCGTTGGTGATGCCGGCCATGGGTGCCAGCACGACGGGCGGCCACACCTGGATCGGGCCGATGTCGAGCGGCGCGAACTCGGTGTCGGACGCGGTGGGTGCGGGCGTGGCTGTCATGCGCGGCTGACCTCGGGTACAAGGGGGACGGGACTCTCCATTGTCCCCCACCCGGGTGAGCGGCCGCCGCCGCCGGACCGGGGCGCTCCCGCTACGGCGCCGCCGGTGCCGACGGCGGCGCCGAGGGCTGAGCCGACCGGGCCGGTTCCGGCAGCGCCGTCGACGAGGACGGGACGATCGAGATCGACCCGGAGACGACCTCGGTGTGCACCCGGTTCGGGCTGGCGGGATCCTGCAACAGCGGCTCGATGTGGCCGTTGCCGCTGCCGATCTCGCTGGAGAAGGCGTACCGGCTGTCCTTCGGCAGGGCCATCTCCACCGAGCCGGAGACGGCCGTGGCGTCCACCTGGCGCGGCGCGCCGGCGAAGTTCAGGCTCACCGTGCCGGAGACCACCCGTGCCGTCACCCGCTCGGCGCTCAGGCTGTCGCCCTGCACCAGCCCGGAGGTGGCGCGCACGGTCACGTCCCCGGAGGTGTCGGACAGCAGCAGCTGGCCGGAGGTCAGCTCCATCCGGACCGGCCCGCTCAGCCCCTCCACCCTCACCGACCCGGAGCCCACCGATCCGGTCACCTCGGTCGAGGCCGGCACCTCCAGCTCGATCTCGGCGCCGCAGCCGGAGTCCGTGAACGGCAGGACCAGCCGGCAGTGCAGCCCGACCGTGAGCACGTCACCCTCGAAGGCGGTCGACACGACCGGCTTGCGCACCAGCCAGTCCAGGCTCTGCCGGACCACCACGTGGCCCTCCCGTCCTGCCCGCACCCGGACCGAGGCGCTGCCGGTCTCCAGCTGGAGCCGGTGGATCGCCACGTCGTACGGCCGGCTGCTGGTGGTGCGCTGCTGCACCGCCATCGACCAGGTCTGGAGTCCGGCGCCGATCATCACCAGGACGACCACGACCGTCCCGGTGGCCCGCCAGGCCTTCACCCCCCGCACCGCTACCCGACCTCCAGGAAGCGCAGCACCGCCATCACCCGGCGGTGGCTGTCGTCGGCCGGCGGCAGGTCGAGCTTGGTGAAGATCGAGTTGATGTGCTTGGCCACCGCGCTGTCGCTGACCACCAGCGAGCTCGCGATGGCGCCGTTGGAGCGGCCCTCCGCCATCAGGGCGAGCACGTCGCGCTCGCGCGGGGTCAGCTTCTCCAGCGGGTCCCGGTGGCGGCGCACCAGCAGCTGGGCCACCACCTCCGGGTCCAGCGCGGTGCCGCCCTCGGCGACCCGCTGGAGCGCGTCCACGAAGTCGTCGACGTTGGCCACCCGCTGTTTGAGCAGGTAGCCGACGCCGCTGGTGTTGGTCGCCAGCAGGTCGGCGGCGTAGCGCTCCTCCACGTACTGGGAGAGCAGCAGGACGGCGGTGTCCGGCCACTGCCGGCGGATCACCATCGCCGCCTTCACCCCCTCGTCGGTGAAGCCCGGGGGCATCCGGACGTCGGCGACCACCACCTTCGGGCGGTGCTCCTCGACGGCGGCCAGCAGTTCGGTGGCGTCCCCGACGGCGGCCACGACCTCGAAGCCCACCGCCTCCAGGACCTTGACCAGGCCGACCCTCAGCAGGACCGAGTCCTCGGCGATCACAGCGCGCACGGCAACTCCACGGTGATGGTGGTGGGGCCCCCGAGGGGGCTGAGAACGGACAGCGTGCCGTCGACCGAGGCGGCGCGCTTGCGCAGACCGGTGAGCCCGGTGCCGCGCGTCGGGTCGGCGCCGCCCACACCGTCGTCGCTGATGACCAGGCGCAGCCGGCCGCCGGCCGTCCGCACCGAGAGGTCGACCCGGTTGGCCTTGGCGTGCTTGGCCACGTTGGTGAGCGCCTCGGAGACGGTGAAGTAGGCGACCGCCTCGACGGTCGGGGCGACCTGCTCGGAGAGGTCGACCTCCAGGCGCACCGGCAGCGGGGCGCGGGCGGCGATCCCGGACAGCGCCGCGTCCAGACCGCGGTCCTCCAGGACGGCGGGGTGCAGGCCGCGTACCAGGTCGCGCAGCTCGTCGATGGCCGCCTGGGCCTCCTCGTGGGCGTCGACGATCACCTGCATCACCTCCGGCGGCACGTCCTTGAGGGTGCGCCGGGCCAGGCCCAGGTTCATCGCGAGGGAGGTGAGCCGCTGCTGGGCGCCGTCGTGCAGGTCGCGCTCGATCCGGCGGCGCTCGGCGTCCACCGCGTCGACCAGCCCGGCCCGGCTCTCGGCGATCTCCTCGACCCGCCGCTCCAGCGCCTCCGCCCGGTCCGGGCCGAGCAGCCGCCGGGCCGCCCACACCTCCAGCCGGGCCAGCTCGGTGCCCGTGACGGGCACCACCACCAGCAGCAGCACCCCGCCGACGGTGAACAGGACGTCCCGCCCGAGCAGGTCCGCGCGCAGCCCCGGCCCGGCGGGCAGCAGCCAGATCCAGGCGTACACGGTGGCCAGCACCGCGGCGGCGGCCCAGGCGTACAGCACCACCAGCGCGCCCACCGCCAGGAGCGGGCCGGCCACCAGGTGGTAGAGCACCTGGCGCCAGGTCAGCCCCAGCAGCCAGGCCCGCCACCCCACCGGCGGCCGCAGCGCCGGCACCTCCACCCCGCGCAGGGCCCGCAGCCGGCCGCGCTGGACGGCGGTCAGCGGGCGGACGCACACCAGGACGGCGGCGAGCACCGGGAACAGCAGCTTCGACTCGGTGACGGCCAGCCAGACCGGAAGCGCCATGGGTATTCCGGCGGCCGTGAAGCGGACGTCCCGCCAGACCTCGGACGACCACGGTGGACGCCGGAGGCTCCTGACGAGCGCTCGGCGCACTGTGGTGGAGGGCATGCGGGACAGCGTAGGGCCCGGTGATCACGGGCCGCCATGAAGGGGGGTTCCGGGCGGGGGTGTAGCTAGCTACACCCCCGATTCGGGGTGGGGCACCACCGACAGGAAGGGGGCCCGGACGGAAGGCTTGAGGGCATGACGAGCACTGCACCGCACTCCGCCACTCCGCCGCACGGGCGGCCCGGCCCCGGAGGTGTTTCCGGGGGGCACGGGGGTGTCCCCGGACGCACCTCCGGGGGTGCGCTCCGCCCTGGGGAGGCGTTCGAGCAGGAGGCGCCCGGGCGCGAGACGGCCGGGCACGGGACGCCAGATCAGGAGGCGCCCGAGCAGGGGATACCCGGGCAGGAGGGGACCCTGCCGGCCGGGAACGGGCCCTGGTCGGTCCGCACCGTCGGCTCCGGCCGCGGACGGGCCGCGCTGGAGCTGTACCAGCACGGCGAGTTGGCCGACGTCCTGGTCGCCGCCCGGCTCACCCCGCAGCTGCTGCGCGGGGCCCGGCACTGCCCGTCCGCCGGGCGCGGCCGGCACGTGCTCGCCTGGGGCCGGCTGGCGGCCGACGGCACGGCGCCCTCGGTGGTCTTCACCGGGCGGCGGGCGCTGCGCCGGGTGCGGTCGGCGGCCGAGGTCGTCCCGGTGGCCGGGCTGTTCTGGTTCGCTTGGGCCGAGGGGCCGTTCGGCGCGGTGCGGGTCGAGCACCCGGCGGGCGGTGCGACCGAGCGGCTGCCGCTGGAGCGGGTGCGGGTGCGGGTGCGGGGGGCGAAGAAGTGAGCACCGCCGCCGTCCTCGCCGCCCGGCCCGCCTCCGGGTACGTCCTGCCCGAGCGCTTCGCCAAGCTGCCGTTCCTGGCGGCCCTCGCCCTGCTGCCCTGGCTCGGGGTCCTCGCCGTCTGCCACGAGACGCCCTGGGTCGTGCTCGACCTCGTCGAGTTCGCCGCCCTGCTCACCCTGGACACGCTGCTGCGCCGGCGCGACGCCGGGGCGCTGTGGGCGGGCGCGGCGGTGGCCCTGCTGCTCACCGGGGACGCCCTCGCCGACATCGCCTGCGCCGGCCCGGGCCACGCGGTGCTCGCGGCCCTGGTGATGGCCTGCTGCATAGAACTGCCGCTCGCCGCCCTGTGCCTGCTGCTCGGGCGGCAAGCGGCCCTTCCGCGCTACTGAGCCGTGGTGGGCAGCAGGTCCATCAGCGCGCGGGTCTCGTCGTCCAGCGGGGTGTAGGTGATCATCCGCGTCCCCAGCTGCGGGCTGAGCCAGAAGCTGGTGTACTCACAGCGCAACAGCCCCACGCCGGGCACCTGGAAGCGCTTGATGCCGTTGCCCGGCCGCATCACGTCGTGCCGCTGCCAGAGCTCCGCGAAGTCCGGCGAGGCCCTGAGCAGACGGGCCACCAGTGCCTTCCGGGCCGGATCCGAGCTGTGGTCCGCCATCGCCGCGCGGAACCGGGCCACCACGTTGAGGCGCTCGGTGCGGTAGTCGACCAGCACCTCCCGGAACCGCGAGGGCGTGAACGCCATCCACATCAAGTTCCGGTCCTCGGGGGCCAGTTCACTGAGGTCACCGACGAACCCCGTGTACTGGGCGTTGTACGCCAGCACGTCGTAGCGGGAGTTGAGCACCATGGCCGGGAACGGCGCCAGCCGGTCCAGCAGCAGCCGCACGCTCGGGGTCACCGAGGGGCACTCCTTCACCGGCGCCGGGTCGTCCGCGCCGGCCAGGGTGAACAGGTGCGCGCGCTCGCTCGGGTCCAGCAGCAGCGCCCGGGCCACCGCGTCCAGCACCTGGGCGGACACCTGGATGGCCCGCCCCTGCTCCAGCCACGTGTACCAGGTCACCCCGACCGCGGCGAGCTGCGCGACCTCCTCCCGGCGCAGCCCCGGGGTCCGGCGGCGGCCGGTCATCGGCAGGCCCACCTGCTCGGGCGCGAGGCGCTCGCGGCGGCTGCGCAGGAACGCGGCCAGCTCGTGCCGGCGGGCGTCGTCGGGGGCGGCCGGGCGCTGTCCGGCGTTCGGCGCGGCACTCGGCGCAGCGCTCGGCGCGGCGTTCACCGGGCGGGCTTGCGCGGCCGGCGCGGCGTTCACCGGGCGGGCTTGCGCGTCGGCCGGACGGGCTTGCGCGGCCGGGGTCATCAGGCTCATGCTCCCCAGCATGGGGCACGCCGCAGCCTATTGCCAGGTACTTCTTATACCTGGATAACCAGACTCTGGTACCAGGGTAGGAAGCGCCGGATCGTATGACCCGTGACTCAACAACTCGCCGTCGCCCCGGCCCCGGTCCGATCCGCCCCCGCAGCCACCGCCCGCACCCCCGCCCTCGGCACCGCCGGGCTGGTCACCGTCCTGCTCGGCTCCTTCCTGCCGATGCTCGACTTCTTCATCGTCAACGTCGCCCTGCCCACCATCGACCACGACCTGGCCGCCGGGCCCGCCGTCCTCGAACTGGTCGCCGCCGGGTACGGCATCGCCTTCGCCGTCCTGCTCGTCCTCGGCGGGCGCCTCGGCGACATCTTCGGCCGCCGCCGGCTCTTCGTCGCCGGCGCCGCCGCCTTCGCCCTCACCTCGCTGGCCTGCGGCCTCGCCCCCGGCGCGTGGTCCCTGGTCGCCGCCCGGGCCGCCCAGGGCGCCTCGGCCGCGCTGCTGATCCCGCAGGTGCTCGGCACCATCACCGCCGCCACCGAGGGCGCCCGGCGCGGCCGCGCGCTCAGCGTCTACGGCGCGGTCGGCGGGATCTCGGTGGTGGTCGGCCAGGTGCTCGGCGGCATGCTGGTCGCCGCCGACCTGTTCGGCACCGGCTGGCGCTCGGTCTTCCTGCTGAACGTGCCGTTCGCGCTGCTCGCCGTGGTGCTCGCGGTCCGCTACGTCCCGGAGAGCAAGGCCGCGCTGGCCGCCCGGGTCGACGTCCCCGGCACCGCGCTGCTCACCGCCGCGCTGCTCTCCCTGCTCATCCCGCTGATGGAGGGCCGCGCCGCCGGCTGGCCGCTCTGGTCCTGGGTGCTGCTGGCGCTGTTCCCCGTCCTCGCCGGCGCCTTCGCCGCCGTCGAACGCCGGGCCGAGCGGCGCGGGGACACCCCGCTGGTGCCGCCGTCCCTGCTGCGCATCCCGGAGATGCGGCGCGGACTCGGCATCGCGCTCCCCTACTTCACGGGCTTCGGCGGCTTCATGTTCGTCATCGCCGTCGCCCTCCAGCAGGGCCTGGAACTCGGCCCGGTCGCGGCCGGGTGGGCGCTGGTCCCGATGGCGGTCGGCTACTTCTCCGCCTCGCTGGCCGGCCCGCGGCTGATCGGCCGCTGGGGCAGCCGGGTGCTCAGCGCCGGCGCCGTCGTCCAGGCCCTCGGCCTGGCCACCCTCGCCATGACCGTACTGGCCGACTGGGCGCACTTCTCCCCGCTGCGGATGGCCCCCGGCGTCGCCCTCGCGGGCATCGGCCAGGGCCTGATCGGCACCCCGCTGTTCCGGGTCGTCCTCGCCAAGGTGCCCGCCGCCCGGGCGGGCGTCGGCAGCGGTGTCCTCGCCACCGGCCAGCAGTCCAGCCTCGCCCTCGGCGTCGCCACCCTCGGCAGCCTCTACCTCTCGCTCTCCCCCAGCCTCGGCATGGACCGCGCGCTCGCCCTCTGCCTGGGCATCCAGCTCCTCGGCTCCTTCACCATCCTCTACCTGACCACCCGTCTCCCCCGCTCCGTCGGCTGACCTCCGGGGGCCTCGGACCTCGGTCCTCGGGCCCCGGTCCTCGGGCCCCGGGCCTCGGGCCCCGGAGGCGACGGCGGTGAACGGCGAACGGCCTCGCGATCGGTACGTCCGGTCGCGGGGCCGTCGGCGTTCCCGGCGCTCCCACGGGCTTCAGCGTTCGATCCGTCCGATCCGGTCGAGCCAGCCGCCGACCAGGGAGCGGACGGCGTCGGCGGTCTCGACCTGGGGGTTGTGGCCGACCCCGTCGAGGACGGTGGCGGCCATCCGGGGGTAGTGGTCGAGCAGGGCGAGCTGGTCGCGCCAGCCGACCAGGGCGTCCTGCCGGGTGGTGACCAGGAGGTGGGGGCCGCGGTGCCGCGGCGCGCGGTGCTCGGGCCAGTGCGGCAGCAGGAAGTCGGCTTCGAGTTCGGCGGCGGCCGCCTGGTCGTGGGCCCGCCGGCCGGGGAGGACGTACCGCGCGAAGCCCTCCCAGCTCGCCTTGGTGTGACGGGCCATGACGTACCGGAAGACCTCGCTGTCGGCGGCCGGAAGGCCGGCGAGGAAGTCCTCGTCGCGTTCGACCACGGTCTCCTCGGGCAGCGTCCGGTCCTCGCCCCAGCGCACCACGGGCACCAGCAGCGCCGAGCCCAGCACCTGTTCGCCGTACCGCGCGGTCACCGCCCGGGCCAGCTGGCCGCCGAAGGACTGCCCGACCACGGCGAACGGACGCCCGCCCACCTGGGCGTCGATCCACCCGAAGACGGCCTCGGCCAGCGCGCTCGCGGAGGTCGGGCCCGGCAGCCGGGGGCAGGCACCGTGGCCGGGGAGGTCGAGGTAGAGGCGCTGCCAGCCGGGGCGGCCGGCGAAGACGGGTTCGAGCGGGAGCAGGACGCGGTGGTCGACGGTGTAGCCGTGGATCAGGACGATCGGGGTGCCGTCGCCCAGCGCGGTGTGGTGGATCGCGGCGTCAGCGGTCGCCGCCGTGGCGGTCGTGCGGTCCGCGGTGGGCGCGTGGTCCGCGGTGGGCGTGTGGTCCGCGGTGGGCGTGTCGTTCGTGGTGGGCGTTTCGGTCATGGAAGAAGCGTCCGACCGTGACACCGGTGGCAAGGTCAAGTGGCGGAATCGGACAGCCGGGTGGACCGCCGGGTCGGACGGACCGGTCAGGCGAGGCTCTTGACCACGTCCAGGTACTCCCGGATGGCGTCCCGGTTGCGTGTCAGGCACTGGATGCGGCGGGACATCCGCTCCGTCTCGCACTCCAGGGTGGCGAGCATCTCCGGGGTGGCGTCGGTGAAGTGGATCGTCCGCGGGGCGTCCAGGCAGGGCAGGATCTGCTTGATGATCCGGGTGGGCAGCCCCGCCTCCAGCAGCCCGCGGATCTGCAGGACCCGGTCCACCAGGTGGTCGTCGTACGAGCGGTAGCCGTTCGCCTCGCGGCTCGCCGTGATCAGCCCCTGCTGCTCGTAGTAGCGCAGCAGGCGCGGGGTGGTGTCCGTCAGCCGGGCGAGTTCGCCGATGCGCATGTGTGACCACCCTCACTCCGGGCCGGCGCCGTCCCGGCTGGACCTTGACACGGATGTCAACGATAGACCATCACCCCCATGTCCACTTCCGAACTCCAAACCCCGGAAAGGCCGGTGGCCCCCGGGCCCCGGCCGTCCCGGCTCCCCTGGCCCGCCCTGCTGGCCATGAGCACCGGCGGATTCGTCACCGTCATGACCGAGGCCCTGCCCGCCGGGGTGCTGCCCGCGATGAGCGCCGACCTCGGCGTCGCCCAGTCCGCCGCCGGACAGTCCGTCACGCTGTACGCGGTCGGCTCCATCGCGGCCGCCATCCCGCTGACCGCCGCGACCGGACACCTGCCCCGCAAGCCCCTGCTGGTGCTCGCCGTCGCCGGCTTCGCCGCGGCCAACGCGATCACCGCCGTCTCCCCGAGCTACCCGCTCACCATGGCCGCCCGGTTCGCGGCGGGCCTCGTCGCCGGGCTGCTCTGGGCGCTGCTGGCCGGATACGCCCGGGGCATCGTCGCACCGGAGCAGCGCGGCCGGGCGATGGCCGTCGCCATGGCCGGCTCGACGGTCGCCCTGTCGGTGGGCGTGCCCGCCGGCACCCTGCTCTCCGGCCTGGTGGACTGGCGGTTCACCTTCGGGCTGATGAGCGTGGTCGCGGTGGCGCTGACCGGCTGGATGCTGCTCGCGCTGCCGCGGCTGCCCGGACGGACCGACCGGGTCGGCACCCCCGTACGGCGGGTGCTGCGGACGCCGGGCGTGGCCGTCGTCCTCGGCGTGACGGCGACCTTCGTGCTCGCCCACAACGTCCTCTACACGTACGTCGCCGCGCTGCTGGCGCCGCTGGGGCTCGACGGCCGGACGGACACCGTGCTGCTGGTCGTCGGGCTGTCCTCGCTGGTCAGCATCTTCGGGACCGGCGTCCTGATCGACCGGTACCTGCGTCCCCTGACCATCGCCTCCTGCGTCCTCGTCGCGGTGGCGGCCCTGGTCCTCGCGGCCGCCCTGCTCGACTCCACCGGCTGGCTCGCCTACGCCGCCGCCGCGGTCTGGGGCCTCGGCTTCGGCGGCGCGGCCACCCTCCTCCAGACCGCCGTCGCCGACGCCGGCGGGCCGGCCGGGGACATCGCCCAGTCGCTGCTCGTCACCTGCTGGAACCTCGGCATCGCGGCCGCCGGACTGGCGGGCGGCCTGCTCCTGGACCACGCCGGCCCGGCCGCGCTGCCCTGGTCCGCCCTGGTCCTGCTGGCCGCCGCCCTGGTCATCACCGTCGGCGGGCGCCGGCACGGGTTCCCGGAACGGCGGTGACCGCTCGTCCGGGTGAAATCGACGCACGCACGTCGTGGGTGCCGCACGATCCGCCGTACCGTGAGTCGCATGACAGCCAGAGTCCCCATCCGCCAGCTCCAGCAGCATGCCAGTGAGTTGATCGACCGGGTCGCGGCCGGCGAGCGCGTGGAGATCACCCGCAACGGCCGGCTGATCGCCGTCCTCGCGCCGCCCGACCCCGAACAACGGGTGCTGGAGGACCTCGTCCGCGACGGCACCATCGACCCGGAGAACGCCGCCACCGCGCGCGGTCTGGCCGACTGGACGATCCCCGAGGCCGGTACCGGCCTCGGATCCGCCGCCGACGCCCTGATCGCGATGCGGGAGGAGGAAGAGCGGTGATCTACCTCGACTCCTGTGCGATCCTCAAGCTCCTGATCCCGGAAGACGAGTCCGCCGCGCTACGCACGTTCCTCTCCTCCCACGGCTCCGAGGGCCACGCGACCAGTGCACTGACCCAGGTCGAGGTGCCGCGCGCACTGATCCGGATCGGCGCGCCCCGGGAGCTGCTCGACACCTCGGCCGATCTGCTCGACCGGCTGCTCCGCATCCGGCTCTCCGACCCGGTGCTCCGAGCCGCCAGCCGGATCCCCACCCTCCACCTCCGGACGCTCGACGCCATTCACCTCGCCAGCGCCGAGCACCTCGAACACGCGCTCACGGCCTTCGTCACGTACGACAAGCGCCTGGCCGGTGCGGCGGAGGAACGGGACCTGCCAGTGGTCGCGCCCGGCCGGTCCACCGGGTCCCGGTAGGCGGACGGCGGGCCCGGGAAACGGACGGGCGGGCCGGGGAACGCGGACGGGCGGGCCCAGGGGCCGGACGGCGGGCTCGGGGACCGGGCAGCGAACGCCCGCCTCCCCGTTTGCCGACCGTCGGCGGGCCGGGCGGGCGCTCCGTGCGGTGGGGCGGTCCCGCCGCAGGATCGCCCTCAGCGGGGCAGGGCCGCGACGGACTCGTCCAGCCGTACGACGACCCGCCGCAGGAGGTCGACCGGGCCGAGGGGGCGTCCGGCAGGTCCAGGTCGTGGTCGGCGGCGGGCAGTTCGACGGCCTCGTGACCGGTCGCACCTCGGCGGCCTGGCGCTCCCCACCCGGTCTCCGCCGCCGCCGACGAGGAGGGCCGGCGCCTTGGCCCGGAGGAGCGCGCGAGCCACGTGGTCCACGGTCAGAACGGGGGGTCAGCCAAGCCGCCGGGAGGTCCCGGTCGGCGGCGAAGGAGGCGAGCGACTTGCCGACGAGCAGGCGGCAGGCGCCGCGCTCGGCCTCGACGGCCGTGGCGACCTGCCGCTCCATCCAGGCGATCCGGTCCTCCAGCGTGAACTCCACGAATCCATCGGCGAGTTGCCACCCCGCTTCCCGTACCGTCCAGCCGTGCCGGAGGAGGACGGACCGGGCGAAGTGCAACAGCGGCCGAGCGGGCGATGAGCCGGTTCCAGGGCCGATCAGCGCGCCCCTGTCTGGGCCTCCGTCGTAACGGGTGGGGAGCGCGAGCGCGTTGGGGGGGCGGGCATGGCCACCGGGCACGCACCGGGTCGGTTCGAGGCGTTGTCAACCCTGACCATCGTCATGGCCGTTGCCTGACTTTCGGGTCGGGTGGAAGGGCCTCCTCGGCCTCTACCGTCCGGACCATGACGTACACGGACAGGAAATCCAGGCGGTCCAGGAAACCCACGAAGCCCGGGCCGCCCGGAGCGGGCGGTGCCGCCGGGGCGGGCAGGGCGGCCGGCGGGGGCAGGCACGTCCTCGCCGCAGCCTTGCTCTGCGCGGGGGCCGGGGTGGTGGCGTGGCTGGCGCCGGAACGGGGTGGCGGGGCGACGCCGGTCCGGGTGTCGGCCGGGTGGTCGGCGGACGGGTACCGGCGGGTGGCGGAGGCCGTCGGCGACGGCCCGCACGCGATGGCCTCGCTGCTGGAGCCGGCCACCGAGGTCGGGCTGCTGGTGCTGGGGTTCCTGCTGGTTCTCTGCTGGTGGGCGGCCCGGGGCCGGCGGGCCGCCGGGGCCGTCGCCGGGGTGGCGCTGGTCGGGATCGGCACGGTGCTGGCCTACGGGGCGAGCGAGGTGCTGAAGACTGCCCTCGACGAGGAACGGCCTTGCCGGGCGCTGGCCGGGTTGCCGGGCACGGCGGTCGCCGGGTGTCCACCACCGGGCGACTGGTCGTTCCCCAGTAACCACGCCACCCTGGCGATCGCGCTGGCCACCGGCCTGGTGCTGCTGCGCCCGCGCTGGGCGCTGCTGGTCATACCCGTCGGCGGGGCCACGGCCGCGCTGCGGGTGGCGGCCGGTGTCCACTACCCGCACGACGTGCTCGCGGGTGCCGCCCTCGGCGGGACGGTCACGGCGGCGGTGGTCCTCGCCCTGCGTCCGGTGGCGACCACCGCCGTGACGGCCCTGGCCGGAGCTCCACTGCTCGGGCGGCTGCTGTCGGCACCCACAACGCCTCCGGCGCCGCCCGCACCGTCGATACCGACGACCCCGTCGGTACCGTCGGCCCCGAGCTCCGCCCCCGCGCCGGGCGCGGCAGTGCCCTCAGTCCCGTGGCCCGCCGGCACAGGCCGCGCCGAGGGTCAGCCCGGCCTCGTGCGCGAGGACGGCGGCGGCCGCGCGGTTGGCCACGCCCAGCCGCGCCAGGACGGAGCTCACATGGGCCTTCACGGTGCCCTCCACCACCCCCAGTCTCCGGGCGATCTGACCATTGGACAGCCCGGCGGCGATGAGCGTCAGCACGTCCCGTTCCCTGGTGGTCAGGGCGGCCACCTGCTCCCGGGCGCGGGTGCGCCGGTCGGCTGGGCCACCGGCCCCGGTGGCGGCGAGATGGGCGACCACCCGGGCGGCCACCTTGGGTGAGAGGTAGGCCGCTCCTCCCGCCACCGCGTGCACCCCGGCGATCAGTTCCTCGGGCTCGCCGGACTTGATCAGGAAGCCGTTCGCGCCGCCACTGAGCGCGCGCAGGATGTAGTCGTCCTCCCCGAAGGTGGTCAGCATGAGTACTCCGGTGGCCAGGCCGCCGCGGCGGATCTCGGCCGCGGCCGTGATCCCGTCCGTTCCGGGCATCCGGATGTCCAGCACGGCGACGTCCGGCCGGTGGCGCCGGACCAGGTCGACGGCCTCCCGACCGTCCCCGGTCTCGGCGACGACCTCGATGCCCGGGTCGGTGGCGAGCACCGCGCGCAGCCCCGCGCGGATCATGGGTTCGTCATCGGCGAGCAGCACCCGGATCGGTGGGGTGGTCATCGGCGGCTCCTGTCGGTCGCTCGGTACGGAGGTGAAGAGGGCGGAGAGGGGTCGGTCGGCCGTGCGGCCGGTGACGCGGCCGGCGGCCATCAGGAGCGGAGCACGTCTCGCGAGACCAGCCGGGAGCCCTGGAAGCAGAGCCGGTAGGCGTCGCCCGCGCGGTCCACGAACAGTTCGGCGGTGATGGCGTAGTGCGCGCACGAGACTCCTTCCCCCGGCGGCGGCGCGGGAGTCGACGACCCGCCCGGCGGGCGGTACGGCAACCGGTGGCCCGGCAGCAGGCGCTCGACCGACGCCTGGTCCTGTCCCACCTGAAGGGAGGCGTAGACCTCGGGGTCCAGCACCGACAGGCCGACGACGTACAGCGTCCATACTCGCAGGGCGGCGGTCAGCAGCACCGCCGTCACCAGCGGGACGAGCACCACCGCGACCAGCGTCCGGCTCACCCGCTGCCGCGCCCGGCGCAACTCGCGCACCGGCGACGGTGGGGCGGCGGGGCTCTCCGGGACGGGCCCGGAGCCGCGGCCCGGCAGGTCGGCAGCCACCTGGAACCCGCCACCCGGCCGGGCCCCGTACGTGAAGGTGCCGCCCGCGAGCCGGACGCGCTCGGTCAGTCCGACCAGGCCGTGACCACCGGTGGACGCGACAGCGGGCCCAGCGGTGCGGGCGCCGGTGGGCGCGGCGTTCCACGCGGTTGACACGGGTGACGGCTTGCCGCCGGCCGGGCCCGAGTCGCCCGCGAGGCCGTTGGCCACCCGGACGCGGGCGCCGTCGGCCGAGTACGTCACCTCCACGGTGACGGGTGCCCGCGGGGCGTGCTTGGCGGCATTGGTCAGGGCTTCCTGGACCACCCGGTACGCGGCGTGCTCGGTCGCGCGGGGGAGGCCGTCCGGCTGACCGGTGATCGCCGACCGAACGTCCAGGCCGGCTGCGGCGGCCTCGGCGACCAGCTGCGGAATGTCCGAGTCCGCCGGTCCGTGGGCCGCGGGGGTGCCGCCGTCGCCCTCGTCCCCGTCGCGGAGGATGCCGATCACCTCGCCGAGCCTCTCCACCGCGGCGGCCGCGCCCGCCCGGATCTCCTGGACCGCCTCCCGATGGGGCGGGGACAGGTCGGGGGCAAGCTTGAGGGCGCCGGCGCGCAGCGCGATGAGGCTGAGGTCGTGGCCGAGCGCGTCGTGCATGTCCTGGGCGATCCGGGCCCGTTCGCGCAGCCGGGCCTGCTCGGCGACCAGCCGCTGTTCGCGCTCCAGCCGCTCGGCCCGCTCCCACCCGGCGCGCACGAGTTCCTGCGACTGCCGCCAGAACCGGCCCAGCAGCCAGGGGCCCATCCCGGTGCTCACCGCGAGCGCGACGAACCGCACACCCAGCACGATCCAGGAGGGCACCGACCCGATCACCAGCACCCCGGCCCCGACCAGGGCGGCGAACACCACCACGGCCGACCGCACCCGCTCCGTCCACAGTCCGGCCAGGAAGGAGAGCACGACCGCCGGCAGCGCCCACCAGAAGCTCGTGACACCCAGCCCGATACACACCGACGCCACCACCGGCAGCGCAGCCCCGCTCATCCGCATGCCTACGACCCTACGAGGGCCGCAGGCGGGGCGGATCTGTCGAAAGTCATGGTCGGCCGTCACGGCGCGGCCGTCACCACCCGACTGCCGCCGGTCGGTTCCGGCGACCGCGGTACGGCCCTCGGGCTCCCGTGAGATAAAGGTGGGACGCACTCGAACCGGGGGAAGGTGACGTCATGGGTTTCGTCATGGTGTTCCTGTTCGTACTCGTCGGCACCGTCGTCGGCTCCCTGGCCTTCCTGGCCCTGCGGGACCGCGCCCGGCGGCACCGGTTCGACGACGCCGAAGGGCTGCTGATCGAACAGCAGCGGACCGCCCAGGCCGCGCGCATGCGGGCGACGTACTCCAGCCTGTCCGTCCACCACGGGAACGGTGTGGTGGGCGACGAGGGGAACCACTACCGCTCCTGACCGCTCGGCGCCCGTCCGAGCCGGCCGGCTGCCCGGCTCGGCTGCCCGGCTCGGCTCGGCTCGGCTGCCCGGCTGCGGCCCGGCTCGGCCCACCCGGTCAGCGGCACAGAGCTGCGTCCACGACGTCTTCGAGGTGCCGGGTGACGCCCTCCTCGACCGGGACGGTGGTCACCGCGACGTTCACGGCGCGCCCGTCCTCGGTGGCCCCGCCCCGGGTCTCGTAGCCCGGGATGTCACCGCCGTGCCCCCAGTAGACCCCGCCGCAGGACAGCGGGCGGCTGAAGATGCCCAGCCCGGAGGCCATGCCGGTGTCCCCGACCGGCACGGTGGTGCGCATCTGCGCCAGCTGGGCCGGGGGCAGCAGCCGGCCGCCCAGCAAGGCGGTGAAGAAGCGGTTGAGGTCCGAGCCGGTGGAGATCATCTGCCCGGCCGCCCAGCCCGCCGACGGGTCCAGTTCCGTGAAGTCGGCCGGCTTCCCGGTCGAGGGGTCCACGCGGTAGCCGTGGGGGTGGGGCTCCCGGATCGTCCGGTCGCCCACGGCCGGGAAGTAGGTGTGCCGCAGTCCGAGGCTCCGGACGATCCGCCGGTCGATCTCCTCGGCGAGCGGCCGGCCGGTCACCCGCTGGACGATCAGGCCGGCCAGCACGTAGTTGGTGCTGCTGTAGCCGAACTTCGCCCCGGGCTCGAAGTCGGGCCGCCGGCCGAGGGCCATGTCCAGCAGCTCCCGGGGTTCGAAGTAGCGGTCGCGGAGGGAGGCTTCGTCCAGCTGTCCCTCGTAGTCGGGCAGGCCGCTGGTGTGCTGGAGGAGCTGCCGGACGGTGATGCCGCGCCCGTCGATTCCCGCGCCGCGGACCAGGCCGGGGAGGTAGGTGTCGACCGGGGCGTCGAGGTCGACCTTCCCCTCCCCCACCAGCTGGAGCACGACGACGGCGGTGAAGGTCTTGGTGTTGCTGCCGATCCGCACCTGTCCGTCGACGGGCACCTTGGCGCCGGTGGCCAGGTCGCCGACTCCGGCCGTGTAGTCACGGGTCCGCCCCTGCCCGTCCCGAACCGTCGCGAGCGCGGCGGGCACCCCGTCCTCCCGCACCAGCGCGTTCAGCCCCTGCCGCACGGCGTCCGGCGAGGACGCGGAGACGGACGTGGACGTGGACACGGACGTGGACGTGGGCACGGACGTGGCGACGACCGCCGCGGCCGACGGTGCGGACACCCCGGCGGTCACGGCGGCCGAGAGCGTGAGGGCGAGTGCCATGTGGCGGATGCGCGAACGACGCACGAGTCAACTCCCTTGGAATCGTGGGGAGCAGGGAAGCCCCCTGGTCACGATCGCCAGTCTGGTCACCCGAGGGGCGGCCCGCCTCCCCCGGCCGAGGGAGCACCGCCTCCCCCGCCGACCCCTCCGCCTCCGCCGTCTCGTCCACCGCCCCTCCGCCGCCCCCTCCGGCGCCCCGTCCGCCGTCAGGGCCGGCCCGGGCCGCGCAGCGGCAGCGTCCGGCTGTAGACGACGCTCGTGGTGGTGCTGCCGAAGCCGGCCAGCTCGTCCACGAGGGTCTCCAGGTGCTCCATGGAGGTCGCCGCCACCTTCAGGGTGTAGCAGTCGTCGCCGGTGGTGCGCAGGCACTCCAGGATCTCCCGCCGCTCGGCGAGCAGCCGGCGCAGCGGCTCGTGCCGGTTGCCGGGGTACTTCAGCCGGACGACGGCGAGCACCGGATAACCGACCTTCGCCAGGTCCACCACCGCGCGGTAGCCGGTGATGACGCCCAGCGACTCCAGGTTCCGCACCCGTTCCGTGGTCGCCGACGGGCTGAGGTTGACCCGACGCCCCAGCTCGCTGAGGGAGACCCGGGCCTCCCGCTGCAACTGTTCGATGATCGCCCAGTCGGTGTCATCAAGATTCACGGCCATGACGCGAATCTACCGGGAATTCCACGGCGGCAGGACGCAAGGAAAGGGAAGGCTCCGTTCCGTCCGCCATGATCACGGGGATAGCCTCGACACCATGCAACTCGGCGTCAACGTACCGAACTTCGGACCGGGCACCGATCCCGGCGTGCTGCGCGAATGGGCCCGGACCGCGGAAGGCCTCGGCTTCGACCTCCTGATGGTGTCGGACCACGTGACGGTGACCCAGGACGTGGCCGCGCGGTACCCGGAGCCGTTCTACGAACCGTTCACCACCCTGTCCTGGCTCGCCGGAGTCACCACCGGCCTGCGGCTCGGCACCACCGTGCTCGTCCTGCCCTACCGGAACCCGCTGCTGGTCGCCCGGATGGCCACCACCCTCGACCGGCTCAGCGGCGGCCGGTTCGTCCTGGGAGTCGGAGTCGGCTGGGCACGCCAGGAGTTCGACGCACTCGGCGTGCCGTTCGGTGCCCGCGGCAGGCTGACCGACGAGCACCTGGGAGCGCTGCGGGAAGCCTGGGCAGGTGAACCCGACCGCCGGACGGTGCCGGTCTGGGTCGGCGGCCACAGCGAAGCGGCGCTCCGCCGGGCGGCCCGGTTCGGCGACGCCTGGCATCCCCTGCGCCTCCCCCTCCCCCGGATGCGGTCGGTGCTGGCCGACCACCCGGTCCCGGGGTTCGCGCCCCGCATCGCCCTCCGGCTGACCACCACGCCGGTCGACGACCCCGACCGGCCCGCCGGGGTCGGCACCATCGACCAAGTCCTCGACGACCTCGGCCAGTTGCGCGATCTCGGCGCGGGGACCGTCGTGTTCGACCCCTACCACGGCGATCCGGAGGAGACCCGTCGGCCGCGGCAGGCCTGGCAGGCCCTCACCACCGTGGCCGACCGGTGGAAGGCGGCAGCAGCGTGATCACCGAAGCCGACGAGGCCCTGTTGCGCCGCGCCATCGCCATCGCCACCCGCGCGATCGCCCTGGGCGACGCCCCGTACGGCTCCCTGCTGGCCGGCCCGGACGGCGAGATCCTCGCCGAGGCCCACAACACCGTGCGCCGCGACCACGACATCACGGCCCACCCCGAACTGAAGCTCGCCCGCTGGGCGGCCCGCGAACTCGACCCGGCCACGGCCGCCCGCACCACCCTCTACACCAGCTGCCAACCGTGCGGCATGTGCGGCGGAGCCATCCTCCGGTCCGGCATCGGCCGGGTCGTCCACGCGCTGTCGACGGAGCAACTCGTCGCACTCAACCCCGAGTCGGGCGCCTGGCCGACGGTCGCCGAGGAGGGGCCGGCCCTTCCCGAGGAGGCCCGCGCCCCGATCGCCGCCTACTACCGGCCGAGCTGATCGCGTCCGGGGAAAAGCAGTTGGTCCCGCCCCGTCACGAGTTCGACAATCGCCGGATGACCGACGACCAGAGCGAGTTCCACCGGCGCCGCGCGGCCCGGATGTCCTGCGAGCGCTTCCTCTCCGCCGACCGCGTCCTCAGCATCCGCGAGCGCCTCGCCCAACTCGCCACCCTGGACGGCCTGGACGTCTGCCCCGACTTCTACGGCGGCGACGGACCGGTGCGGCAGCTGGAGGAGCGGACCGCCGCCCTGCTCGGGAAGGAGGACGCGGTCTTCTTCCCCACCGGGACGATGGCCCAGCAGGCCGCCCTGCGCCACCACGCCGAGCGGACCGGGAACCCGGCGGTGGCCCTGCACCCGCTCAGCCACGTCGAGCGCCACGAGCGCCACGCGTACACCCAGCTCACCGGCCTGCGCGGCCTGTGGCCCACCACCGAGCAGCGCCAGCCGACACCCGGGGAACTCGCCGCACTGGGCGAGCCGTTCGGCACCCTGGCGGTCGAACTCCCGCTGCGCGACCCGGGCTACCTGCTCCCGACCTGGGACGAGCTGACCGCCCTCGTCGCCGCCGCCCGCGAGGCCGGCGCCCGGGTGCACTTCGACGGCGCCCGGCTCTGGAACACCACGGTCCACTTCGGCCGGCCGCTCGACGAGATCGCCGCGCTCGCCGACAGCGTCTACGTCTCCTACTACAAGGACCTCGGCGGCATCAGCGGAGCCGCCCTCGCCGGCGACGCCGCCCTCGTCGCCCACGCCCGCACCTGGCGCCACCGCTACGGCGGCCAGCTCTTCCAGCAGTGGCCGGCCGCCCTCGCCGCCCTCCACGGCCTGGACACCGTCCTGCCCCGCCTGCCCGAGTACACCCGCCACGCCACGGCCACCCTCGCCCCCGCCCTGGCCGCCCTCCCCGGCGCCCGCCTGTACCCGGAGGCGCCGCCCACCCACGAGTTCCAGCTCTGGCTGCCGCATCCGGCCAAGGCCCTCAACGCCGCCCACCTGGCGCTCGCGGAGGAGGAAGGGATCTGGTTCGTCTCCCACTGGGCGGACGCCGCCCCCGGCCTCGCCATGGCCGAGGTCAGCCTCGCCGAGCCGGCCCGGGCGTGGACGGCGCGGGAGGTGACGGAGGTCGGCCTGCGCTTCCTGGAACTGGCGGCCGGCAGCTGATCTCGCGCGGCACCGACGGGGCCGGCCTTCCCGCTGGGGCCGGCGGGCCACCGCCACGGCGTTCCGCCTCTACCACCCGGTGGCACGGTGCGTGGCGACTTCTGCCGGACCGGGGAGTCCCGGGCCCCGCGCCCAACTCCTCGCGGACGCCGTTGCGTTCCGTCCCCGCCTGGCCGAAGTCCCGATCCGCGGGCGGAAATCCCAGGAGCCGGGTCACCGACACGAGGGCGATGTGCCGCAAACGGTTAGCGGAGACGAGACCCTTCATGTCAGACTGACGATATGAGCGAGATGCACGTGGGGGACCTGGCCGCCGTCCGCAGTCGGGAGGAGCTGGCCGCGATGATGGCCGACGGGGTGCGGCCGAAGTGGGTGATGTTCTGGGGGCACACCGAGCGCAAGGGCGGCGGGACCAGGCAGGAGTGCCTGAGCCAGTGGTGGCCGGGCGAGTTCACCGTCGACGGGGTCACGTACCCGACCGCCGAGCACTGGATGATGGCCGGCAAGGCCCGGATGTTCGGTGACGAGGAGATCCTCGGGCAGGTGCTCGCCGCCCGTACGCCCGCCGAGGCGAAGAAGCTGGGCCGGCAGGTCAAGGGCTTCGACGGCGAGACCTGGGAGGCCGGCCGCTTCGAGCTGGTGGTGGCGGGCAACGTCGCGAAGTTCGGCCAGGACGAGGCGCTGCGCTCCTACCTGCTGGGCACCGGCGAGCGGGTGCTGGTCGAGGCCAGCCCCCTGGACCGGATCTGGGGCATCGGGCTCGCCGCCGATGACATCCGCTCCCAACAGCCCACCGAGTGGCGCGGGTTGAACCTGCTCGGCTTCGCCCTGATGGAGGCGCGGGCGCGACTGGCCGCATGAGCACCATCGCTCCACTGCTGGACGTGACGGTGGCGGCCTCGGTCGCGGCCGCCCTGTTCGTGGTACCCGGGGTGCTGCGGCGGGAGGCCCCGGCCGCGCCGCGGCGACGAGGCGCCCTCGGCCCGGAGCCGGTGCTGGCGGCCGTCGTCGCGCTGGTCTGTCTCAACCAGGTACTGGTGGCGGTCTACGTCGACCGGGTGCACCACGGGGACGTCTCCTTCATCACCCGCTACCTGCCGCCCGGGTGGTTCGACGTGCCCCGCCTGGACCACCTCGCCGCCCGCTTCCCGGCCCCGGAGCTGCTGGCCCCCTCCGTGCTCCGGGTGCAGGCCTTCCTCGAACTGCCTTTGGTGCTCCTGGCGTTCGTCTCCGTCGTCCGGCGGCTGGAGCGCGCACTGTACGTCCGGCTGGCCCGTTCGCCGCTGATCCCGCTGGCCGCCGCCTCGTACACGGTGGCGTTCTGCGCGGTGGAGTGGGACCTGCGCAACCCGTACACCGTGGACGACCTCGTCCTGCGCGCGCTCGCGGCCTGCGCCACCCCGCCGTTGATCGCCTGGCTGGCCCGGAACGAAACCGAGGCGAAGGCCGGGGCGAGGACCGAACCCGGCTCCAGCCGCGGCCTGTTCCGCTTCGCGCTCGACCTGTGGGCGTACGGCCAGCTGATGCTGGTGCTCTACGACACCGTGCTGCTCTACAACTCCGCCCGCATCGGCGCCCATCTCCCCACCGCCGCGGTCGCGTTGACCGTCCTCGTCGCCACCCGCACCGTCCCCCGGCTCACCCACCTCCCCAGAGCGCACCCCGGCCCGTACACCACCGCGCTCACCGGGACGATCAGCCGGGCTCTCGCACTCTTCCTCGTCCCCGCCCTGGCGATCCGCTACGCGCAGACCTTCGGCACCCCCGAACTCGCCGTCCTGGCAGGGGCGCTGGCGATCGGGGCGGCCGCCCGCCGGGACGCCGGCTGCTCGTGCTCCCCGCGCTCGCCGGTGCGGCCGTCGGCTACGCCGTCGCCGCGCTCGCTCCCGGCCCGTACTACGAGGCGACGCTCCTCCGGAGCGCGACCGGCGCACTTCTCGCAACGGCCGCCGTCTGCGCGCTCCTTGACACCACTCGGACACGGCTGGTCGTGCACTCTTAACTCTCACGCCACATACTGACGCGAGGATGTCACACAGTCAGGATCCGGATGGACAGGTTGGGGTGATCATGCGCATGCGGCCGACGGCACAACCCTCAGGCCAGCAGCCGGAAGGCGAGCAGCAGGCCGCCGAACTCCGCGCGGAACTGGACGAGTTACTCCGCGCGAGCCGCTACGCGAGCCAGCGCGAACGCCGCCTGAACGAGGCGATCCGGGCCACCCCGGGCCGCCAGCGACCGGACGGGGAGCTGGTGCGCCAGCTCGCCCAGGCCCGCAGGCTCCGCGAGGGCCTGGGCAACCGCTGCCTCCAACTCAGCGACCAGCTGGAGGCGTTGGAGAACGGCATCAGGAGCGGCCAGCAGCCGCCACCCCCGCAGCGGCAGGCACCACAACAGCAACGGCAGGCACAGCAACAGCGCCAGGCGGAGCCACAGCGCCAGGCACAGCGGCAGCAGCCCACCCCACCCCCGCCCGTCCGCCCCGACATCGGCGCCCTGACCGAACGGATCACCGCCCTCCACCGGGCCGGCGCCCTCGCCGAGGCCACCGGGATGATCGACACGGCCGCCGCCCGCCTCGCCCCCGCCGACGCCGCGCTCCTGATCGGCATGCTGGCCCGGTACGGGCCGGTCGGCGCCTCCCTCCACCTGGCCCGCCGCGTCGCCCGGTCCGTGCCCGACCACTCCGTCGCCGTGCTCGCCGAGCTGCGCGAGCTGGGCCTGGCCGAGCAGGCGGCCGAGGTGTTCCACGCCTTTTGGAGCTATCCGCCCTCCGCCGTCCCCGGCCTGCTCTCCGCCATGGAGCGGGCCGGGCTGACCGCCGACAGCGCGACGCTGCTCTGGGAGTGGGGCTCGGCGCCGATGCCCGAACTGACCTCGCTCGCCACCTGCCTCCAGCAGCACGGCCGCGCCGAGGACGTCCGGACCCTGCTGCGCCAGGCCGCCGGCCGTTCCACCGACGACCTCACCGCCCTCGCGGCCGGCCTGCCGCCCGCCCTCGCCTCCCTGCTGGTGAGCGAGCTGGCGGTGCTGCGCCCGCCCGTCGAGGTCGTCCGGCTCGCCACCGCCCTGGACGGCGCCGGCAGCACCGAGCTGTACGGGCAGCTGCTGGCCGCGATGCTCGCCGACGAGGCCCGCCACCGCACCACCCTCGCCACCCTGCGCACGGCCGGCCTCCCGACCCGTCCGCCGGCCGCCCCGCGCCCCCGCTGGGGCCGGCGGTAGTCACCCGGAGACCCCGGAACGGCGAAGAGCCCCCGCCCGCCCCGGCGAGGGGGCGGACGAGGGCTCGCCCCGGGCGGGAGGACCCGCCCGGACAGGCCGCTAGCAGCCGATCAGGCGCGCACCCAGGTACGCCTTGACCTGGTCCAGCGAGACGCGCTCCTGCGACATGGTGTCGCGGTCGCGGACGGTCACGGCGTTGTCCTCCAGGGTGTCGAAGTCGACCGTGACGCAGAACGGCGTGCCGATCTCGTCCTGGCGGCGGTAGCGCTTGCCGATCGCGCCGGCGTCGTCGAACTCGACGTTCCACGCGGTGCGCAGGTCGGCGGCCAGGCCGCGGGCCTTCGGGGACAGCTCGGCGTTGCGCGACAGCGGCAGGACGGCGACCTTGACCGGGGCCAGGCGCGGGTCGAGCCGCATGCCGACGCGCTTCTCCATGACGCCCTTGGCGTTCGGCGCCTCGTCCTCGAAGTAGGCGTCGATCAGGAAGGCCAGCATGGCGCGGTTGAGGCCCGCCGCCGGCTCGATGACGTACGGGAAGTACCGCTCGCCGGACTCCTGGTCGAAGTACTTCAGGTCCTGGCCGGAGGCCTCGCTGTGCACCCGCAGGTCGTAGTCCGTGCGGTTGGCGACGCCCTCCAGCTCGGAGAACTCGGAGCCGCCGAAGTTGAAGCGGTACTCGATGTCCACGGTGCGCTTGGCGTAGTGGGAGAGCTTCTCCTTCGGGTGCTCGAAGAAGCGCATGTTCTCGGTGCGCAGGCCCAGGTCGACGTACCAGTCCCAGCGCTGCTGGAGCCAGTACTCGTGCCACTGCTCGTCCTCGCCCGGCTTGACGAAGAACTCCATCTCCATCTGCTCGAACTCACGGGTCCGGAAGATGAAGTTGCCGGGGGTGATCTCGTTGCGGAAGCTCTTGCCGGTCTGGGCGATGCCGAACGGCGGCTTCTTGCGCGAAGTGGTCTGGACGGCCTTGAAGTTGGTGAAGATGCCCTGGGCGGTCTCCGGGCGCAGGAACGCCAGGCCGCTCGCCTCCTCGGTGACGCCGAGGTGGGTCTTCAGCATGCCCGAGAAGTCCTTGGGCTCGGTGAACTGGCCCTTGGTGCCGCAGTCGGGGCAGTTGACGTCCTTGAGGCCGTTCGGCGGCGGGAAGCCGTGCTTGGCCTCGTACTTCTCCTCCAGGTGGTCGGCCCGGTGGCGCTTGTGGCAGGAGAGGCACTCGGTCAGCGGGTCGTTGAAGGTGGCGACGTGGCCGGAGGCCTCCCACACCTCGCGCGCGAGGATCACCGACGAGTCGAGTCCGACGACGTCCTCACGGGCCTGGACCATCGTGCGCCACCACTGGCGCTTGATGTTCTCCTTGAGCTCGACGCCCAGCGGCCCGTAGTCCCAGGCGGCACGCGTGCCGCCGTAGATCTCGCTGCAGGGGTAGACGAAGCCACGGCGCTTGCTCAGGCTGACGATCGTGTCGATCTTGTCGGCGGCCACAGTGCTCTCTTCAGTACGTACGGCACGGTCAGGGCACGGCTGGTTGCGCGTACCCGAATACCTCAGGTTACCGGCCAGACGGGTACGTGATTCAAATCGGTATCGTCCGGCCGCTCCCGCTCTCCGCCACCTGCCGTTCACCCACCCGAGTGAGTTGACAATCATTTCCATCTTGGATGAGAATGATTGTCATGATGATCGGACTGCCTCGCCTCGGACTCTCCCGCCGGACCCGCACCTCCATAGCGCTCGGCACCACCGCCCTGGCCGCCTCCCTCGTGCTCACGGCCTGCGGAGGCAGCAGCAGCGCCGACAGCGGCAACGGAAAGCTGAAGGTCGTCGCGGCCTTCTACCCGATGGAGTTCCTGGCCCAGCAGATCGGCAAGGACCACGTCTCGGTCACCGACCTCACGGCGGCCGGCGTCGAGCCGCACGACCTGGAGCTCACCGCCAAGCAGGTCGGCACCGTCCAGAAGGCCGACGCGATCGTCTACCTCAAGGGCCTCCAGCCCACCGTCGACCAGGCCGTCGCCCAGTCCTCCAGCAAGCACAAGATCGACGCCACCGCCGCCAGCCCGCTGGTCGACCACCACCTCGACGAGGGCACCGACAACGCCGACGGCCACCAGCACGAGGGCCCGGCCGGCGACCCGCACATCTGGCTCGACCCGACCCGCTACGCGGCGATCGCCAAGAGCGTCGGCGACGAGTTCGCCAAGGCCGACCCGGCCCACGCCGAGGACTACCGGAAGAACACCGACGAGCTGGTCACCAAGCTCACCGCGCTCGACCAGGAGTTCCGCACCGGGCTGAAGGACACCAGGACCAAGACCTTCGTCACCAGCCACGCCGCCTTCGGCTACCTCGCCGACCACTACGGCCTCACCCAGGTCGCCATCAACGGCGTCGACCCGGAGTCCGAGCCCACCCCGGCCCGCCTCGCCGCCGTGCAGAAGGCCGCCCGGGACAACGGCGTCACCACGGTCTTCTTCGAGACCCTGGTCAGCCCCAAGCTCGCCGACACCGTCGCCAAGGACCTCGGCCTCAAGACCGCCGTCCTGGACCCGCTGGAGGGCGTCAAGGACCCCGCCCAGAACGACTATCTGAGCGTCATGAAGCAGAACCTGGCGAACCTCCAGGCCGCCCTCGGCGCCGCCACCCCGGCCGCCCCAGCCGCCGCCACCCCCGCCACCGGGGCCCCGGCCACCGACGCCGCCACCCCCACCCCCGCGAACTGACGGGAACCCGCACCATGACCGACCCGATACCCCCGGCCGTCCGCCTCCGCGACGCCGTCGCCTCCCGCGGCGGCCGCCCGGTGCTGCGCGGCGTCGACCTCACCGTCCGCCCCGGCGAAGTGGTCGCCCTGCTGGGAGCCAACGGCTCCGGCAAGTCGACCACCGTCAAGGCCGTGATCGGCTCCGTCCCGCTGGAGCGGGGCACCCTGGAGCTGTTCGGCACCGCGTACGGCTCCTTCCGCGCCTGGCACCGCATCGGGTACGTCCCGCAGCGCACCACCGCCGCCTCCGGCGTCCCCGCCACCGTGCGCGAGGTGGTCTCCACCGGACGGCTGCCGCAGCACCGGCTGCTGCCCTTCCGCCGCAAGGACCGCGAGGCGGTGGACCGCGCCCTGGCCGCCGTCGGCATGCTGGAGCGCGCCGCGGACGGCGTGGCCGACCTCTCCGGCGGCCAGCAGCAGCGGGTGCTGATCGCCCGCGCCCTGGTCGGCACCCCCGACCTGCTGATCATGGACGAGCCGATGGCCGGCGTGGACGCCGCCAGCCAGCAGGTGCTCGCCGACACCCTGCGCGCCGAGGTCGCCCGCGGCGCCGCCGTCCTCCTCGTGCTGCACGAGCTCGGGCCGCTGGAGCCGCTGATCGACCGCGCCGTGGTGCTGCGGGACGGCTGCGTCGCCCACGACGGCCCGCCCGTGCCCAACACCGGCCTGCACGCGCTGCCCGGCCACGACCACGTCCACCCGCACGCCGACCTGACCCCGCCGAGGCTGCTGGCATGACCGAGATGCTGTCCTACGACTTCATGCAGCGCGCCCTGCTCGCCGCCGTCCTGGTCGGGACCACCGCCCCGGCCGTCGGCATCTACCTGGTCCAGCGCCGCCAGGCCCTGATGGGCGACGGCATGGGCCACGTCGCGATGACCGGCGTCGGCCTCGGCTTCATCTTCCAGACCAGCCCGGTCTGGATGGCCGTCCTGGTCTGCGTGCTCGGCGCCGTCACCATGGAGCTGGTCCGCTCGCGCGGCAACCAGCGCGGCGACATCGCCCTCGCGATGCTCTTCTACGGCGGCATGGCCTGCGGCAAGCTGCTGGTCTCGATGTCCGCCCAGGCCGGGGCCGGCTCGCTGGAGAGCTACCTGTGGGGCTCGATCCTCACCGTCGCCCCCGCCGACCTGGTCACCATCGCGGTGCTCGGCGCCGTGGTCATCGCGGTCACCCTCGGCCTGCGCCGCCAGCTCTTCGCGATCTGCCAGGACGAGGACTTCGCCCGGGTCACCGGCATCCCGGTGCGCACCCTCAACCTGCTGCTCGCGGTGATGGCCGCGGTCACCGTCACGGTCGCCATGCGGGTCGTCGGACTGCTGCTGGTCAGCGCCCTGATGGTGGTCCCGGTGGTCGCCGCCCAGCAGCTCACCCGCTCCTTCGCCGCCACCCAGGCCGCCTCGATCGCCCTCGGCGTGATCGTCGCGCTGGCCGGAGTCACCGGCTCCTACCAGCTCGACGTGCCCTCCGGCCCGGCCATCGTGCTGCTCGCCATCGCGGTCTTCGCGGTGTTCAGCCTGCTCGCCGCGCCGCTCGCCCGCCGGCGCCACCGCGGCGCGGCCGAGCACGGCCCCAGGATCTGCGACGTCGAACTGCCGGAACAGGCCGCCGCCGAACCGTCCGACACGACCACCCCTGAGCGACGGGCCGGGCTGGCACAATGATGTGCGAGACGCCCACGACCCCAGGAGGACCCACGGTGACCACCGCAGGCCCGTCGCCGCGCGCCCGATCGACCCGGCAGCGTGCCGCCGTCTCGGCGGCCCTGGACGAGATCGCGGACTTCCGCAGCGCGCAGGAGCTCCACGACCTGCTCAAGCACCGCGGGGACTCCGTGGGGCTGACCACCGTCTACCGCACGCTCCAGTCCCTCGCGGACGCCGGCGAGGTGGACGTGCTGCGCACCGCCGACGGCGAGGCGGTCTACCGCCGGTGCAGCAGCGGGCACCACCACCACCTGGTGTGCCGGCACTGCGGCGCCACCGTCGAGGTGGAGGGCCCCGCGGTGGAGCGCTGGGCCAACTCGGTCGCCGCCGAGCACGGGTTCAGCGACATCGCGCACACCCTGGAGATCTTCGGGACCTGTGCGGAGTGCGCCAAGACGGTCTGAGTCCCACGACGAGGACGACAGGACACGACGAAGAGGACCCACCGGGAACCGCCCGGTGGGTCCTCTTCGTCGTGCGCGGCGCCGCTCCGGCCTCAGCGCGGCGAGGGCAGCGGCGACGGCAGCGGCGACACCGCCGGCGCGCCGACCTCGTTCGGGATCGCCCCGCCGAAGCGCCGGTCGCGCATCGCGTACTGCTCGCAGGCGCGCCACAGGTCGCGACGGTCGAAGTCCGGCCAGAGCACGTCCTGGAACACGAACTCGGCGTAAGCCGACTGCCAGAGCAGGAAGTTGGAGGTGCGCTGCTCGCCGCTGGGGCGCAGGAACAGGTCCACGTCCGGCATGTCCGGGTGGTACATGTACTTGGCGAGGGTCTTCTCGGAGACCTTCTTCGGGTCCAGCTTCCCGTCCGCGACGTCCTGGGCGATCGCCTGCGCCGCGTCGGCGAGTTCGGCCCGGCCACCGTAGTTGACGCACATGTAGAGCGTGACGGCGTCGTTGTCCTTGGTCTGCTCCTCGGCGACCTGGAGCTCCTGGACGACGCTCTTCCACAGCTTGGGCATCCGGCCCGCCCAGCGGATGCGCACGCCCATCGCGTCCATCTCGTCGCGGCGGCGGCGGATGACGTCCCGGTTGAAGTTCATCAGGAACTTCACCTCGTCGGGCGAGCGCTTCCAGTTCTCGGTGGAGAACGCGTACAGCGAGATGTTCTTGACCCCGAGTTCGATGGCGCCCTTGAGGACGTCCAGCACCACGGACTCGCCGACCTTGTGGCCCTCGGTGCGGGGCAGACCGCGCTCCTTGGCCCAGCGGCCGTTGCCGTCCATCACGATGGCGACGTGCTCGGGCACCAGCTCACCGGGGATCTTCGGGGGCTCGGCGCCGCTGGGGTGCGGGGTCGGGGGGACGTACGTCCTCTGCTTGCCGCCGCCGAAGAGCCGTCGCGCTGCCATGTGCTCACTTCTCCACGTATCTCATCGAGCGGATGCCCCGCTCCAGGTGCCACTGCAGATAGGCCGCGACCAGGCCGCTGCCCTCCCGCCAGTACCGCGGCTCGCAGGCGTCGGCCGTCCGCCAGTCCCCTGACAGCAGCGCCCCGAGCAGTACCAGTGTCTCAGGGGAGGGTACGGCACATCCGGGCACTCGGCAGTCGCCGCAGAGCACCCCGCCCGCCGGGAGGGAGAAGAAACGGTTCGGCCCGTCCAGGCCGCATTTGGCGCAGTCGGTGAAGCTCGCGCCGTACCCGTTCACCGCGAGTGAGCGCAGCAGGAAGGCGTCCAGCACCAGGTGCGACTCGTGCAGCCCGGCCGCCAGCGTGCGCAGCCCGCCCACCAGCAGCAGGTACTGCTGGACGGCCGGCTCGCCCTCGTTCTCGGCGAAGCGCTCGGCGGTCTCCAGCATCGCGGTGCCGGCGGTGTACCGGCCGTAGTCGGTGACGATCGAGCCGCCGTACGGCGCGATGGTCTCCACCTGGGTGCAGAGCGGCAACCCGCGGCCGACCAGCTCACTCCCCCGGCTGAAGAACTGCACGTCCACGTGCGAGAACGGCTCCAGACGGGCGCCGAACTTGGACTTGGTCTTCCGCACCCCGCGCGCGACGGCCCGCACCTTGCCGTGCTGGCGGGTCAGCAGGGTGATGATCCGATCGGCCTCGCCGAGCTTCTGCGCCCGCAGCACGACGCCGTCGTCCCGGAAAAGACTCATGGGGACCATTGTCCCCCACCCGCCCCCGGCGCCGGACAGCCGTGTTGCCCGCACCGGGGCCGTGGGGGGACCACTGCGGTGCGGGTCACGGCGGGCCCGGGTGGGGAGGCCGGGCCCGTTGTGGGGGATCGGAGGTGGTCTGCGGATCTTCGGAGGCACCCGACCCGGCGGACGGGCCGCTCGGACGGAACCACCGGTGACGGGCTGCTCGGACGGAACCGCCGGTGACGGTGCCGCTCCTGCGGGACTACTTGTACGGCGCCCTGGTCGCCGCCTCCAGCAGCGCCCCGACCCGCGCCTGCGGCAGGTCCAGGCAGCACCCGACGGCGGCCAGCGCCTCGCGCTCCTGCGGCAGGTAGCGGCCGTCGGCCAGGGCGATCGCCGCGCCCTGGAGCAGCAGCCGCTCCCGGCCGGCGTGGGCCAGGTGAGGGGTGAGCGGTTCGAGCACCGCGTGCAGTTCCACGGCCAGCCCGCCGGACATCCCGTGGGCGTCGTAGAGCTCGCCGCCGAGCCCGGAGAGCGCGGCGAGCGCGGCCAGCACCTGGGCCTCGCCGCAGTCCTCGAACCCGGCCTCGCGCACCGTGGTGCAGGCCGCCTCGCGGGCCGCCCGGTGGGCGGTGCCACCGGCCGCGAGCAGGGCCAGCGCGATGGTGTACTGGGCGTCCCGCAGCATCGAACCGAGGCGCACGCTGGTGGGCTGCTCCAGGCTCTCCACGCCGTACCGGCCGTGGCAGCTGGTGCACTGGACGCTGCCGATCACCGGGCCGAGCGGGAGCACCGGGGTGCCCAGCAACCGCAGCCACCGCCGGCCGTGCTGCCGGCGGTAGTTGCGGTCCCCGCCGCAGCCCGGGCAGAAGAAGTCACCGAGAACGTCAGTCCGCCATCTCGGGCGAACACCCCACAACCTGGTCACGGCGCCACTCCCCAGACATGGCAGGCGGCCTGCTCGACAATGGGCAGGTCACGCGACCGGACACCGAGCCGTCCCACCGACCCGGTTTTCCGGTGGGTCGATGTTGCCACGGTTACCGGCACGTGTCAGTACCTCGAACGGCTTCCGATTCGAAAAAATGTGGCGCAGGCCACAACACCCCGCGGACACGGCGAAGGGCCGCCCCGCGGGACGGCCCTTCGCATACCACCCGTTCGAATTAGCCGCGCTGCGAGCGGTTGACTGCGCTGATCATCGCCTTCAGCGAGGCCAGCACGGTGTTGCCGTCGATGCCGACGCCCCACAGCACCTTGCCGTCCACCGCGCACTCCACGTACGCGGCGGCCTGGGCGTCGCCGCCCTCGCTCAGCGCGTGCTCCGCGTAGTCCAGGACGCGTACGTCCACGCCGATCCGGGCCAGCGCGTCGGCGAAGGCCGAGACCGGACCGTTGCCGGTACCGGTCAGGGGGGTCGGCACGCCGTCCACCAGGGCCTCGGCGGTCAGCGCGTCCCGGCCGTCCTCGGTGGTCAGGGTGCGCGAGCCGCTCAGCGCGATCCGGCCCCACGGGTTGCCGGTGGTCGGCAGGTACTCGTCCTCGAAGACCCGCCAGATCTCGGCCGGGCTGACCTCGCCGCCCTCGGCGTCGGTCTTGGCCTGGATGATCCGGGAGAACTCGATCTGCATCCGGCGCGGCAGGTCCAGCTTGTGGTCGTTCTTCAGCACGTACGCCACGCCGCCCTTGCCGGACTGGCTGTTGACCCGGATGACCGCCTCGTAGGTGCGGCCGACGTCCTTCGGGTCGATCGGCAGGTACGGCACGCCCCAGGTGTGCTCGTCCACCGGCACGCCCGCGGCCGCGGCGTCCGCCTCCAGGACGTCGAAGCCCTTCTTGATGGCGTCCTGGTGCGAGCCGGAGAAGGAGGTGTACACCAGGTCGCCGGCGTACGGGTGGCGCGGGTGCACCTCCATCTGGTTGCAGTACTCGGCGGTGCGGCGCACCTCGTCGATGTCGGAGAAGTCGATCTGCGGGTCGATGCCCTGCGAGAACAGGTTCATCCCCAGCGTCACCAGGTCGACGTTGCCGGTCCGCTCGCCCTGCCCGAACAGGCAGCCCTCGATCCGGTCCGCGCCCGCCATGTAGGCCAGCTCGGCGGAGGCGACGGCGGTGCCCCGGTCGTTGTGCGGGTGCACCGACAGGCAGACGAACTCCCGGCGGGACAGGTTGCGCGACATCCACTCGAACTGGTCGGCCTGGACGTTCGGGGTGGCCCGCTCGACGGTGGCCGGCAGGTTCAGGATGATCTCGCGCCCCTCGCCCGGCTGCCAGACGTCCATGACCGCCTCGCAGACCTCCAGCGCGAAGTCCAGCTCGGTGTCGACGAAGATCTCCGGCGAGTACTGGTAGCCGAAGACGGTGTCGCCCAGCAGCTTGTCCGCGTACTCCATCACCAGCCGGGTGCCCTCGGTGGCGATCGCCTTGGTGGCCGCCCTGTCGTTGCGGAACACCACCCGGCGGAACAGCGGCGCGGTCGCGTTGTACAGGTGGACGGTCGCCCGCGGGGCGCCGACCAGCGACTCCACGGTCTTCTCGATCAGTTCCTCGCGGGCCTGGGTCAGCACCGAGATGGTGACGTCCTCGGGGATCGCCCCCTCCTCGATCAGCGACCGCACGAAGGCGTGGTCGGTGGCACCGGAGGATGGGAAGCCGACCTCGATCTCCTTGTAGCCCATCTTCACCAGCAGGTCGAACATCATCCGCTTGCGGGCCGGGGACATCGGGTCGATCAGCGCCTGGTTGCCGTCCCGCAGGTCCGTGGAGAGCCAGCGCGGCGCCTTGGTGATCACGTTGCCCGGCCAGGTGCGGTCCGGCAGGTCCACCGTGCCGAACGGCAGGTAGCGCCCGTACCGCATGCCGGACGGCCGCTGGCGCACCGAGGCGGCGGTGATCGGGGTGGGGCGGTCGACGAAGGGGCGGCCGGCGGGGGCGGACACGGCGGAGATCTGCTCGGTCATGGAGGTGACTCGGCTTCCTGTGATGCGTGGTGCGGGCGGGTCGGGGGTGGTCAACACCTGGTCAACACCGACTGGCCGGCCTCAGCTGCCGCTCGCGATACACCGTCGGATCGCCGATCGCGCACAGCTCGTTCCCCGCGGCGAGGGTGCCGGCCCCAGTGGACTACAGGCCCTCGACGCGGCAGCTAAGAAGAAGCAGCCCGTTGCGCATGATGGCCCCAGCGTAGCCCAGCTCCGCGCGCCCCCGAAGTGATCCGGGCTTCCGTTCCACTCCTTGAGACGACGGCCCGTCACGTCAAAGGTGGTGACAACCGGTCATCGAGGCCTCACCCTGGGCCACATGACCGCAGCCGTAGCGCTCTGCACGATCGTCCCGCCGTACGTCCTGGACCGCCTCGCCGAGGCCGGTCACGAACCCGCCGTCCACTCCCTGGCCCTCGACGCCGCCCACCGCGCGGCCCGTCTCGCCCCGACCCCGCCCGTCGCCGGCGCCGCCGGCCTCAACCGGGTGGTCTACGACAGCGGGCACGGCCAGCGGCTGCCCGGCCGCACCGTGCGCACCGAGGGGCAGCGCGCCTCCTCCGACGCCTCCGTCAACCACGCCTACGACGGCCTCGGCGCGACCTTCGCGCTGTACGCCGACGTCTTCGGCCGGCACTCGATCGACGACCGGAACCTGCGGCTGGACGCGAGCGTCCACTACGGCCGCGACTACGACAACGCCTTCTGGAACGGCCACCAGATGGTGTTCGGCGACGGCGACAGGGTGCTGTTCGGCGACTTCACCGCCTGCGTCGACGTCATCGGACACGAACTCACCCACGGCGTCACCCAGTTCACCGCCGGCCTGGAGTACCAGGACCAGCCCGGCGCGCTCAACGAGTCGGTCTCCGACGTCTTCGGCTCGCTGGTCAAGCAGTACGCGCTGCGCCAGGGCGCCGCCGACGCCGACTGGCTGATCGGCGCCGGGCTGCTCGCCCCGGGCGTCCAGGGCGTGGCGCTGCGCTCGATGAAGGCGCCCGGCACCGCCTACGACGACCCGCAGCTGGGCAAGGACCCGCAGCCCGCGCACATGCGGGACTACGTGGACACCTCCCAGGACAACGGCGGGGTGCACATCAACTCCGGCATCCCCAACCACGCGTTCTACCTGCTGGCCACCGCGCTCGGCGGCTCGGCCTGGGAGCGCGCGGGGCGGATCTGGTACGACGCGCTGACCGGGGGCACGCTGGCCGCCGACGCCGGCTTCACCGCCTTCGCCCGGGCCACCGTGGCCGCCGCGAAGGCCCGCTACCCCGGTGACCAGGCGGTCGCGGACACCGTCACGGCCTCCTGGGCGCAGGTCGGCGTCAGCCCGGGGTGACGGCCCGCCCGCGGCGCCACCGGGGCCCGCCCCGGCGGCGGTAGGGGCCGGGTTGAGGCGGGCTCAAGGTCACGGTCCGGGAAAAGCCCGGCAAACCCCCTCCCCGGGGAGCACCATGGGCACCATGCGCATCCAGGTGACCCGGACCGGCGGCTTCGCGGGCATCGCCCGCCAGGCGGAGATCGACACCGACGACCGCACGGACGCCCCGCACGTCCACGCGCTCGCCCGCGAGGCCGTCGCGGGCGGGCTGCGCGCGCCCTCGTACGGGGTGCCGGACGGCTTCCACTACGAGATCACCGTCGACGGCCGGACGGTGTACTGCGCCGATCCGAAGCTCACCGACTCGCAGCGCGAGCTGGTCTCCCTGGTGCTGCGCGAGGGCGCGTAGCCCCCGCGCGGCACCGGCGGGCAGAGCTGACGTTCCGTCAGAATCCCAGCTTGCGCAGCTGCTTGGGGTCGCGCTGCCAGTCCTTGGCGACCTTGACGTGCAGGTCCAGGTAGACCGGCGTGCCGAGCAGCGCCTCGATGTGCTTGCGGGCGGTGGTGCCGACGTGCTTGAGCCGCGAGCCCTTGGCACCGATCACGATCGCCTTCTGGCTCTGCCGCTCGATGTAGACGTTGGCGTGGATGTCCAGCAGCGGGCGGTCCGCCGGGCGGCCCTCGCGCGGGAGCATCTCCTCGACCACCACGGCGAGCGAGTGCGGCAGCTCGTCGCGCACGCCCTCCAGCGCGGCCTCGCGGATCAGCTCGGCGACCATGATCTGCTCGGGCTCGTCGGTGAGGTCGCCGTCCGGGTAGAGCTGGTCGCCCTCCGGCAGCAGCTTGGTGAGCAGGTCCGCGACCAGGTCCACCTGCTTGTCGCCCACGGCCGAGACCGGGATGATCTCGGCCCACTCGAAGCCCAGCTCCACGCCGAGCTGCTGGATGGCGATCAGCTGCTCGGCCAGCCGCTTGGAGTCGACCAGGTCGGTCTTGGTGACGATGGCGACCTTCGGGGTCTTCTTGATCCCGGCGATCTCCTTGGCGATGAATTTGTCGCCGGGGCCGATCTTCTGGTCGGCGGGCAGGCAGAAGCCGATCACGTCGACCTCGGCCCAGGTGGTGCGGACCAGGTCGTTGAGGCGCTCGCCGAGCAGGGTGCGCGGCTTGTGCAGACCGGGGGTGTCGACCAGCACCAGCTGGGCGTCGGGGCGGTGCACGATGCCGCGCACGGTGTGCCGGGTGGTCTGCGGGCGGTCGGAGGTGATCGCGACCTTCGTCCCCACCAGGGCGTTGGTCAGGGTCGACTTGCCCGCGTTGGGCCGGCCGACGAAGCACGCGAACCCGGAGCGGTACGAGGAGGAAGGGGCATTCATGGGCTCCATTCTCCCTGATCACCGGAGCCCCGCCGTCCCGGCCCACCCCCCGGGGGTGCCCGGGGCGCCGGTCAGCCCTTCGGGCCGGCCTTGCCGCCCTTGCCGCCCTTGCCTCCGGTGGGGATCAGCGAGACCACCACCAGCAGCAGCAGGAAGCCGAGCGAGCCGTACAGCCAGGCGTCCGACCCGGTCTCCTGCCACTTCCCCAGCCCCATCACGAACAGCAGCAGCCCGGCGAAGAACCCCACCGCCCCCATGCCCCAGCCCCCTCACCGAGTCCACTCCCCCGGTGAGATTATCGGCCGGACAGGGGCGGGGACCATGCCCGTCCGGACAGGCCCCCACAGGCCTCCACGGACCTCCACGGACCTCTGCGGCCCCCACGGCCCCCACGGCCCCCGGCGGGCCTCAGCGCGCCTCGGCCGCCAGCCGCAGCACCCCGTCCGGACCGGCCAGCAGCACCGGCGTCCCGGCCCCGCCCAGGTCCCGCACCGCCGCCAGGTCCGCCTCGTCCGGCTGCTCCGCCTCGCTCACCACGGCCGCCGCCTCCAGCGACCTGGCGCCGCTGGCCACCGCCATCGCCACCGCCGTCCGCAGGGCGCTCAGCCGCAGCGACTCCAGCGCGACCGTCCCGGCCACGTAGGTGCGCCCGGTCTCGTCACGCACCGCGGCCCCCTCGGCGACGCCGTTGCGGGCGCGGGCCGAGCGGGCCAGGGTGATGATCTTCTTGTCTTCGGGGTCGAGCTCGACGATGTCACTCATGCCGCCGAGCATAGGCACCCGGCGCCGGTCAGTGGCCGACCGGGTGGGTCCGCCCCGGGTTCGGGCGCAGGACCTTGACGAAGGTCTTGGCGGCGGTGGTCGGCCGCTCCTCCTCGTGCTCGATCCGCTTGCGCCAGAACGGGTTGTCGTGCGGCAGGTGGCTGCTCACCCGGCCGTACATCCCGAAGGTCGTCACGACGATCCCGAAGACGAACGCGAACAGCACGTTCGTCATCCGGAAGTTGAGGATGTTCGCGTCCGGCCGCCCGAGCACCGTCAGGCCGTAGAAGCCGGACAGGACGAACAGCACGCCCACCGCCATGTTGAGGTTGGACGCGAAGTTCCCGCCGATCACCGCCCCCAGCACCAGGACCGCGCCCGCCACGATGGACAGGATGCTCAGCGCCCCGTTGGTCGACAGCCCGGCGATCCGGTCGCCGTGGGTGGCCAGGAACCCGGGGTGGTCGGCCAGCCCCAGGCAGCCGAACACGATCAGGAAGATCCCCCCGAGCCCCGCCCCGATCCGCCACACCATGGCCAGGCGGCGGTCGACGGGCGTCAGCGTGTCTTGCAGCTTCATGGCGACCTCCAGAGCTCGGCCATGCGGTGCCAGGTCCGGGCCCCTAGCTGTAGGGGTGGTGGCTCTCCATGTGCGGCGTCTCGTGCATGTAGAGCGAGCCGCACTGCTGGCAGCAGCGCAGCCCGGTGCCCCACTCCTGCTCGGGCCGCGTCTCGGCGTCGTCGGCCATCGTCCGGCCGCAGAGCGCCACCGACAGGTCCTCGTCCCGCACGACGTGCCAGGACTTGACTCCGCCGGCCGCCCCCTGCGGGCCGTACTCCGCGCGAAGTTTGTGCGTCATGCCCTCCATGGTCGCTCGGCGACCGGGGACCCGCTACTCGCCCACCGGCTCCCCGGCGTCCTCGGCGGCGCGCACGGGCGAGGCGACCATCGAGCCGATCCGGTTGCGGCGGCCCGCCGAGGACTCGGCGGTCAGCAGGATGCCGGTCAGGCCGCCGTCGGCCGGCTCCGGCAGCGGGATCTCGCAGGAGGAGCCGGGGATCGGCACCCGGCCCAGGTGCTTGGCCAGCAGGCCGCCGACGGTCTCGACGTCCTCGTCCTCCAGCTCGATGCCGAACAGCTCTCCCAGGTCCTCCACCAGCAGCCGGGCGGTGATCCGGTACGAGCCGTCCCCGAGGTCCTCCACCGGGGCGATCTCCCGGTCGTACTCGTCGGTGATCTCGCCGACGATCTCCTCCAGGATGTCCTCGATGGTGACCAGACCGGCCGTGCCGCCGTACTCGTCGATCACGATCGCCACGTGCGAACGGCGCTGCTGCATCTCGCGCAGCAGGTCGCCGGCCGGCTTGGAGTCCGGGACGAACACGGCCGGGCGCGTCACCGCGCCGACCTCCTCGGCCTCCGCCTCCCGGTTGATGTGGGTGCGGCGCACCAGGTCCTTGAGGTAGACGATGCCGACCACGTCGTCCTCGTTGTCCCCGACCACCGGGATCCGCGAGAAGCCCGAGCGCAGCGCCAGGGTGAGCGCCTGCCGGACGGTCTTGTGCCGCTCGATCATCACCAGGTCGGTGCGCGGCACCATCACCTCGCGCACGATGGTGTCGCCCAGTTCGAAGACCGAGTGCACCATCCGGCGCTCCTCGTCCTCGATCAGGTCGTCCTTCTCGGCGAGGTCCACCAGCGCCCGCAGCTCCGCCTCGGAGGCGAACGGGCCCTCCCGGTAGCCCTTGCCCGGGGTCAGCGCGTTGCCAAGCAGGATCAGCAGCCGCGGGATCGGGCCCAGCACCGCCGCCAGCGGCAGCAGCACGAAGGAGGCCGCGGTCGCGGTGGTGAGCGGGTGCTGGCGCCCGATCGTGCGCGGGGAGACCCCCATCGCGACGAAGGACACCAGCACCATCACGCCGAACGCCAGCAGCACGGCCTGCCAGGTCGGGCTGACGTTGCGCACGCACACCACGGTGACCAGGACCGCCGCCGCCATCTCGCTGGCCACCCGGATCAGGGTGGCCAGGTTGAGGTAGCGGATCGGGTCGGAGGCGACGACCAGCAGCCGGGCGGAGCCCCGCCGCCCGGTGCGCACCGCCTCCTCCGCCCGGAACCGGGAGACCCGGGAGATGCCCGCCTCGGCGCACGCGGCCAGCCAGCCGAGCACGACGAGCAGCACGGCACCGAGGATGAAGCTCGTACTCTCACCACTCACAGGGGTTCGGGCTCCGCGCTCAGTGGGTGGTGGGGGCCGGGGAGATGCCACCGAGGCCGCGGCCCGCCCGCCAGTCGTCCAGGATGCGCTTCTGGAGGGCGAACATCTCCTCCTCCTCCTCGGGCTCCTCGTGGTCGTAGCCGAGGACGTGCAGCACCCCGTGGACGGTGAGCAGCTGGAGCTCCTCGTCCATCGAGTGCTTGGAGGGGGCCGCCTTGCCCTGCTGCTCGGCCACCTCGGGGCAGAGCACGATGTCACCGAGCAGGCCCTGCGGCAGTTCCTCGCCCTCCTTGCCGGGGCGCAGCTCGTCCATCGGGAAGGACATCACGTCCGTGGGCCCCGGCAGGTCCATCCACTGGATGTGCAGCTCCTCCATCGCCGCACCGTCCACCAGGATCACGGACAGTTCGGACTGCGGGTGGATCCGCATCTTGTCCAGCGCGAAGCGGGCGACGTCGAGGATGGCTTCCTCGTCGGCCTCCCAACCGGACTCGTTGGCGATGTCGATCGACATGGGGTGCTGTGTGCTCAGCTTTCGGTGCGATGGGACTGTCGGGGTGCTCGGGCGGCGGCGGCCTTGCCCGGCCGGCGCTGGGCCGGCTTGCGGGACGCCGGGGAGAACTCCTCGGCCTCCTGGCGGGCGTCCCAGCGCTCGTAGGCGTCCACGATCCGGCCGACCAGCTTGTGGCGGACCACGTCGGTGCTGGTGAGGACGGAGAAGTGGATGTCGGGCACGTCGGCCAGGATCTCCTGGACGACCTTGAGGCCGCTGCGGGTGCCGCCCGGGAGGTCGATCTGGCTGGTGTCGCCGGTGACCACCACCCGGGAGTTGAACCCGAGACGGGTGAGGAACATCTTCATCTGCTCGGGCGAGGTGTTCTGGGCCTCGTCGAGGATGATGAAGGCGTCGTTGAGCGTGCGTCCGCGCATGTACGCGAGCGGCGCGACCTCGATGGTGCCGGCCGCCATCAGGCGGGGGATGGAGTCCGGGTCCATCATGTCGTGCAGCGCGTCGTACAGCGGGCGCAGGTACGGGTCGATCTTCTCGTAGAGGGTGCCGGGCAGGAAGCCCAGCCGCTCCCCCGCCTCGACCGCCGGGCGGGTCAGGATGATCCGGTTGACCTCCTTGGCCTGGAGGGCCTGGACGGCCTTGGCCATCGCCAGGTAGGTCTTGCCGGTACCGGCCGGGCCGAGGCCGAAGACGATCGTGTGCTTGTCGATCGCCTCGACGTAGCGCTGCTGGTTGAGGGTCTTCGGGCGGATCGTGCGGCCCCGGTTGGACAGGATGTTCGCGGTGAACACCTGGGAGGGCGCCGGGCTGTCCGGGTCCTCCCGCTGGCTGCGGAGCATGGCGATGGAGCGCTCCACGGCGTCCTCCGTCAGGGGCTGGCCGGTGCGCAGCACCAGCATCATCTCGTTGAAGAGCCGCTGGACGAGGGCGACCTCGGCCCGCTCCCCGGTGGCGGTCACCTCGTTGCCGCGCACGTGGATGTCGGCGGCGGGGAAGCCCTGTTCGATCACGCGCAGCAGGGAGTCCGCGGTGCCGAGCAGGGTGACCATCGGGTGCTTCTCGGGGATGACGATCCGGGCGCTGACGCGGCCGTCGTCGGCGGGTTCGGGGCGCGACTGTCCGTTGGTACGGGTCTGCGATGTGTCACTCATAGGTCGGCGCTGGGGCCTGCCTCATCCCATCCGTGGTGTCGTGTGCCGCTCGGTGTCTCCGGGGCACCAGGGTACGCCGCGAGCGTGATCGCCGGGGCGGGCGGCGGGGCCGCACCCGTCGATGCTGCGGCAGTTCGGGGGACGGCGCGACCTCTTTTTCCCGCCGACCGCCGGCCCGCCGCACCGCCGACCGCCACCCCCGCACCCCGACCCGCCGCCCCGCCGACCCGCCGCGCCGTTCACGCCGGGCGGCGGGGCGGGACGGGCACCCGGTCGAGGTCCGCGGCCAGCACCAGCTCCCCGTCGAAGTGCTTGCGGGCGTCGGCCAGGTGCTGGCCGAGGTCCGGGTAGCGCTGGGAGAAGTGGGTCAGCACCAGGGTGCGCACCCCGGCCTCGGCGGCGGCCTTGGCGGCCTGGCCGGCGGTGAGGTGGCCGTGCTCCTCGGCGAGGCGGGCGTCGGCGTCGGTGAAGGTCGCCTCGACGGCCATCAGGTCGGCGCCCTCGGCGAGCCGGTGCACGCCCTCGCACATCCGGGTGTCCATGACGAAGGCGAACTTCTGGCCCGGCCGGGGCTCGCTGACCTCGTCCAGGGTCACGGTGCGGCCCTCCGCCTCGATCGCGCCCTCGTGCTGGAGCCGGCCGACCGCGGGGCCGCGCACGCCGAGCGCGGCGAGCTTCTCCGGCACCAGCCGGCGGCAGTCCGGTTCGCTCAGCCGGTAGCCGAAGGACTCCACCGGGTGGTCCAGCCGGACGGCGTCCAGCGCGAAGCGGGCGCCGGGCGCGGGCAGCGGACCGGCCTCGTCGATCGGCCGGGGCCGCAGCACGGCCGTCTCGTGGTAGGCGGTGGAGTGCCGCAGCCGCTCGAAGTAGACCTCGCCGGAGGCCGGGAAGTAGACGTCGACCGGGTGCGGGACCCGGTCGAGGTTGATCCGCTGGATCACCCCGGCCAGGCCCAGGCAGTGGTCCCCGTGGAAGTGGGTGACCGCGATCCGGGTGATCTGGGTGGCGGTGACCCCGGCGAGCAGCATCTGGCGCTGGGTGCCCTCGCCGGGGTCGAACAGCAGGCCCTCGCCGTCCCAGCGCAGCAGGTAGCCGTTGTGGTTGCGGTGCCGGGTGGGCACCTGGCTGGCGGTGCCGAGGACGACGAGTTCGCGCTGGGACACCGGTGATCAGACCATGCGCTCGGTCATCGACATGCCGCCGAGCAGGTGGACGTGCGCGTGGAAGACGGTCTGCCCGGCACCCGCACCGGTGTTGAAGATCAGCCGGTAGTCCTCGATGCCCTCGTCCTTCGCCACCGCGCCCGCCTCGGCGAGCAGTTCGCCCGCGATCTCCGGCTCGGCGGCGGCCAGCGCGGCCGCGTTCGGGTAGTGGGCGTGCGGGATCACCAGCACGTGCACGGGCGCCTTGGGGGCGATGTCGCGGAAGGCGAGGGTGCGCTCGGTCTTGCGCACCACCGTCGCAGGGATCTCGCCCGCCACGATCTTGCAGAACAGGCAGTCGGGCTGCGGCTCGCCGGCCATGGCGCTCTCCTCGGATCGGTACGTCGGGTGTGGGGTGGGACGTCGGGTGTGGTGGGGCCCGTACGGGCTCGGGGCCGTACGGGCGCAGCCTAGCCGAGCGGGGCGACGGCCTGCTGGTACTCCTGGAGGTGCTTCCAGCGCACCGAGCGCATGCCGACGAGGTCGCCCTCGTCGGTGTCGAAGTCCTCGGTGAGGAAGGCGACCGCGAGGATCACGAAGCCGAGCAGCCACCGCCTGGTGAGCCGCCAGGTGTCCGGGCGCGTCACGCCCTCGCGGCGCACCACCCGCATCGCCGTGATCCCCTTGCCCACGCTGAAGCCGGTCAGCCTGGCCAGCACCACCTGGTTGAGGAAGGACACGGCGAGGCCGACCGCCAGCAGTGCCACGGCGTACGGCACCACCGGGCCGCCGTCGTGCACGGTGTGGCCGGCCACCTGCCGGGTGGTGGGCCGGCTCGCGGCGTCGGCCGCCACGAAGCCGAGGCCGATCGCGAGCAGCCAGTCGAGCACGGTCGCGAGGAAGCGCCGCCCGCCGCCCGCCTCCTTGGGGCAGGGCGGCAGCGCCGGCCGCGGCTGCGGGTGGGGGCCCGGGTACGGGTGGGCGTACGGCTGCGGCGCGTGGCCCTGCGGCGGGTACGGCTGGGCCGGCGGGTAGGGCTGGGCCGGCGGGTACGGCTGGGCCGGCGGGTACGGCTGGGCCGGCGGGTAGGGCTGCTGCTGTGCGTATGGATTCCCGCCGTACCGCGGCGGCGGATAGCCCTGCGCCATGAGTGGTTCCCCCGTGAGCTGTGGATCAAGAAACAGCCCCGCATCCTACCCACGCCGCCGCGCCCCAGGGGGGGGGGGGAGGGGGGGGGGGGGGGGAGGGCGGGGGGGGGGGGGCCAAGGAAGAGGGGGAGCAGGTTGGGCGGGGGTCGGGGTAGGGGGGGACAGGGCAAACCGAAA
>NZ_JBVITE010000023.1:17695-55538 GCF_055575155.1 Kitasatospora sp. NPDC034533 | reverse complement strand
CCCCCCCCCCCCCCCCCCCCCCCCCCCCCCCCCCCCCCCCCCCCCCCCCCCCCCCGCGGGGGCCCCCCCCCTCCCCCCCCCCCCGCTCCGGGGCGTCACCGCCAGGGCAGCGGCGGCGCCGTGCGGGCCGGGGTCCGGGCGAGCGCGGCCAGGGCCAGCCGGACGCCCTCGGACAGCTGCGGGTCCTCGCCGGCCGCCCAGTGGTGCGGGGCGTACGGCACCTCGACGTCCGGGTCGACGCCGTGGTTCTCCAGGCCCCAGCCGTAGTTCTCCATCCAGAACGCGTACTTGGGCTGGGTGACCAGGGTGCCGTCGACCAGCCGGTAGCGGCTGTCGATGCCGATCACCCCGCCCCAGGTGCGGGTGCCGACCACCGGACCGATGCCGAGCGCCTGGACGGCGGCGTTGACCACGTCGCCGTCCGAGCCGGAGAACTCGTCGGCGAGCGCGACCACCGGCCCGCGCGGGGCGTCCTCCGGGTAGGACACCGGGTGCTCGGTGTCCCGGGCGACGTTCCAGCCGACGATCCGGCGGGCCAGCTTCTCGATCACCAGCTCCGAGGTGTGGCCGCCCCGGTTGCCCCGGAGGTCGACGACCAGGCCCTCCCGGGCCATCTCGGTGCTCAGGTCGCGGTGCAGCTGGGCCCAGCCGGCCGTCTGCATGTCGGGCACGTGCAGGTAGCCCAGCCGCCCGCCGGACAGTTCGCGCACCGCGGCCCGCCGCCCGGCCACCCAGTCGTGGTAGCGCAGCGGCTCCTCGTCGGTGAGCGGGACGACCACCGGGTGGCGGCGGTCGGTGCCGTCCTTCCCGGCCACGGTCAGCTCGACCGGCTGCCCGGCGGTGCCGGCCAGCAGCGGGGCCGGGCCGGTGACCGGGTCCACCGGGCGGCCGTTGACGGCGAGCACCGCGTCGCCCGGGCGGATCGCGGCGCCGGGGGCGGCCAGCGGCGAGCGGGCCCGGGGATCGGAGGACTCCCCGGGCAGGATGCGGGCGATCCGCCACCGCTCGCCGTCCCGGACCAGGTCGGCGCCGAGCAGGCCCTGGCGCCGGGCGGGCTCGGTGTACCGGCCGTACGGCAGCACGTAGGCGTGCGAGGTGCCGAGCTCTCCGTGCACCTCCCAGAGCAGGTCCACCAGTTCGTCGTGCGAGCCGACCCGCTCGACCAGCGGGCGGTAGCGCTCCAGCACCCCGGCCCAGTCGACGCCGGAGAGGTCGGGGCGCCAGAAGTTGTCCCGCATCAGCCGGCCGGCCTCGGCGTACATCTGCCGCCACTCGGCGGCCGGGTCGACCGTCACCCGCAGCCGGGCGAGGTCGACGGTGGTCTCGTCGTCGTCGCCGCCCTTGTGGTCGGCCGGGACGACCCTCAGCTCGCCCTCGTCCAGCACGGCCACCCGGGTGCCGTCCCCGCTGACCGCGAAGTCGTCCAGGCCGTGCACCAGTTGCTCGACCCGGCGCTTGCCCAGGTCGAAGCGCTCCAGCACCGGGCGGGGCCGGTCGTCGTCCAACGAGGCCGCCCCGTCGCCGAGTTCGCCCAGCAGCGGGGCCCTGGTCCAGAGCACGCCGTCCTTGGCGGTGGCCAGTTCCTCGAAGCGCCCGCCCTCGACCGGGAAGGGGACGATCCGGTCCGCGATGCCGTCCAGGTCCACCCTGGTCACCGGGGCGGCGTCGGGCGCCTCCGCGCCGTCCGCCTTACGGGCCTTCGGCTCGTCCTCCTCCCCGCCGAGCGGGCGCCCGGCCCGCCGCGGCCCGAACGGGGAGGGCGTGTCGGCGGCCAGCGTGACCAGGTAGGGGCGGCAGCCGTTGGGGAAGGCCAGGTCGAAGACGTGCGCGTCGTAGACCGGGTCGAAGTCGCGCACCGACAGGAAGGCCAGGTACCGGCCGTCCATGGTGAAGGCGGGCGAGGTGTCCACGAAGCGCGGCTGGGTGACCTCGCCGACCGTCCGGGTGGCCAGGTCGGCCAGCACGATCTGGCGCAGCGAGAACGGGCCCATCCCGCGCACCGGGCGCGACCAGGCCAGCTTGGCCGAGTCCGGGCTGAAGGCCAGTCCGGAGACCTCGCCGTCGGCGCTGCGGTCCAGTTCGTGCACGGCGCCGTCGGCCAGCGCGACCAGCAGCACCCGCCCGTCGTGCACGCCGAGCGCGGCCTGCTTGCCGTCCGGGGAGACCACCAGCGCGTTGACCCGGCCGAGCTGCCCGGCGGCCAGCCGGCGGCGCTCGGCGCCGCGCGCGTCGGGGGCGAACTCCAGGGCGTCCTCGCCCTCGGCGTCGGACACCCAGAGCACGCCCTGGGCGCCGTCCTCGCCCGGCACCACCCGCACCAGGCGCCCGCGCACGCCCGGGGTCTCGTCCAGCACCCGGGCCGGGCCCTCGCGGTGGGTCAGCCAGTGCACGCTGCCGCGCACCACCACGGCGCTGCCCCGGCCGGTGCGGTCGGGGGCGACGGAGTCCAGCCAGTGCGCGGCCGGCACCGGGCGGGGGCGGCGCCCGGCCCGCGGACCGGCGAGCCGGACGTCCAGCCGGCGCGGCTCGGCGCCCGCCAGGTCGTCCAGCAGCCAGAGGTCGCCGGCCCGGTGGAAGACCACCCGGGTGCCGTCGGTGGCGGCGCCCCGGGCGTAGAAGCCGTCCGGGTCGGCGGTGTGGCGGCGCAGGTCGCTGCCGTCCGGGAGGCTGGACCACAGGTCGCCGACGCCTTCGTGGTCGGACAGGAAGGCGATCCTGCCGCCCTGCCCGTCCTTCCCGGCCACCCACATCGGCGAGTCCAGCTGACCGTCCAACTCCGCGTGCACACGGGCGAATTCGTCCCGGCCGAGCCACAGCTTGCCGGCCCGCCCGCCGCGGTAGCGCTTCCACCAGGCCGGGTCGAGGCCGGTGACGCTGCCCAGCAGCACCCGGTCCCCGCCCGGTTCGAAGGCGATCGCGCCGACCGGCCCGTACGGCAGCCGCCGCGGTTCGCCGCCGTCCAGCGGCACGGCGTGCGCCCAGGTGCGGCGCGCACTGGCCTCACCGGCGGCGGTGGCCGCGATCGGACGGCCGCCGGCGGTCCAGCCGAGCACCCGGGTCTGGTGGCTGCCCCAGTGGGTGAGCCGGCGCGACGGGCCGCCGTCCACCGGCACCACGTGCACCTCGGGGGCGCCGTCCCGGGTGGAGGTGAAGGCCAGGTGCCGGCCGTCCGGGGAGAACCGCGGGTGGTGGACCGGCAGGTGGTCGGCCGTCAGCCGCCAGGCGCGGCCGCCGTCCAGCGGGGCGAGCCAGAGGTCGTCCTCGGCGACGAAGGCGACCAGGTCGCCGTGCAGGTGGGGATGGCGCGGGTAGGCTCCCGCGGAGCCGGCCGGGGAGGGGTTCAGGGAGTCCGTCACCCGGTCAGCCTAAGCAGGTGCGCGTACGATCCGCTCCGGTTTTCGCGGACTCCCGGCACCGCCCGCGGGCGGCTGTGACGACTGGTGCGGGCGGGGCCGCCGAGCCGTCACGACCAGCGGCCGGTGCGCCCCAGCAGCAGCGCGCCGGCGGCCACCCCGGCGGTCGAGGTGCGCAGCACCGAGGGGCCCAGCCGGTACGGCTTCGCCCCCGCCCCGGCGAAGGCGGCCAGCTCCTCCGGGGAGACCCCGCCCTCCGGGCCGACCACCAGGACGATGTCCCCGGACGCGGGCAGCGCGGCGTGCGCCAGCGGCTCGGCGCCCTCCTCGTGCAGCACGGCGGCGAACGCGGCCCGCTCCAGGAGGGGCGCCAGCTGCCGGGTGGTCACCGGTTCGCGCACCTCGGGGAAGCGCACCCGGCGCGACTGCTTGCCCGCCTCCCGGGCGGTGGCCCGCCACTTGGCGAGCGCCTTGGCGCCGCGCTCGCCCTTCCACTGGGTGATGCAGCGCGAGGCGGCCCACGGCACGACCACGTCCACGCCGACCTCGGTCATGGTCTCCACGGCCAGCTCGCCGCGGTCGCCCTTGGGCAGCGCCTGGACGACGACGATCCGCGGCGCGGGCTGCGGCTCGCGGCGCACGGCGGTGACCGTCACGTCGATCGCGTCCTTGCCGAGCACCTCGGCGACCGTGCCGTCCACCCCGAGGCCCAGCCCGTCGGCGAGGGTCACCGCCTCGCCCGGCTCCAGCCGCTTCACCGCGGCCGCGTGCCGCCCCTCGGGGCCGTCCAGGCGCACCACGGCCCCGGGCGCGGCGGTGGCGATCCGCTCGGTCTCGACGACGAAGACGGGCGCGGTCATGACGGGTACCTCCGGGAGTGGGACGAGAACGCGCGGGAGGTGCCGGCGGCCGGGCCGCCGGCACCTCCTCACGGACGGCTACCGGCCGTTGAAGGCGTCCTTCAGACGCGAGAACAGGCCCTGCTGGCCCGGCGCGAACTGGCCGGACGGCCGCTCCTCGCCGCGCAGCACCGCGAGGCGGCGCAGCAGCTCCTCCTGCTCGGCGTCGAGCTTGCTGGGCGTCTTCACCTCGACGTGCACTATCAGGTCGCCCCGTCCGCCGCCGCGCAGGTGGGTGATGCCCCGGCCGTGCAGCGGGATCGACTGGCCGGACTGGGTGCCGGGCCGGATGTCGACCTCCTCCAGGCCGTCCAGGGTCTGGAGCGGCACCTGGGTGCCGAGCGCGGCCGCCGTCATCGGGATGGTGACGGTGCAGTGCAGGTCGTCCCCGCGCCGCTGGAAGATGGTGTGGGTGGTCTCGGCGATCTCGACGTACAGGTCGCCGGCCGGGCCGCCGCCGGGGCCGACCTCGCCCTCGCCGGCCAGCTGGATCCGGGTGCCGTTGTCGACACCGGCCGGGATCTTGACGGTGAGGGTGCGGCGGGCGCGCACCCGGCCGTCGCCGGCGCACTCCGGGCACGGGGTGGGCACCACGGTGCCGAAGCCCTGGCACTGCGGGCAGGGGCGGGAGGTCATGACCTGGCCCAGGAAGGACCGGGTGACCTGGGAGACCTCGCCCTTGCCGCGGCACATGTCGCAGGTCTGCGCGGAGGTGCCGGGGGCCGCGCCCTCGCCGCTACACGTGGTGCAGGTGACGGCGGTGTCGACCTGGAGCTCCTTGGTGGTGCCGAAGGCGGCCTCCTCCAGGGTGATCTCCAGCCGGATCATGGCGTCCTGCCCGCGGCGGGTGCGCGAGCGCGGGCCGCGCTGGCCGGCCGCGGCGCCGAAGAAGGCGTCCATGATGTCGGAGAAGCCGAAGCCCGCCGCGCCGGCGCCGAAGCCGCCCGCGCCACCGCCGCCGCCCGGGGACAGCGGGTCCCCGCCGAGGTCGTAGACCTGGCGCTTCTGCGGGTCGGAGAGCACCTCGTAGGCGGCGTTGATCTCCTTGAACCGCTCCTGCGTCTTCGGGTCCGGGTTGACGTCCGGGTGCAGTTCGCGTGCCAGGCGCCGGAACGCCTTCTTGATCTCGTCCTGCCCCGCATCCCGTCGGACGCCGAGTACCGCGTAGTAGTCCGTGGCCACCAAATGCTCCGCTTGTTCCGCCTGTAGTAGTGCTGCGACTGGTAGCCGCCGTCAGGTCCGACGGCGGCCGTTTGCTAGGACTCGGCCAGGATCTGGCCCACGTACCGCGCCACCGCCCGCACCGCCCCCATTGTGCCCGGGTAGTCCATCCGGGTCGGACCGATCACACCCAGCTTGGCCACGCTCTCGTCGCCCGAACCGTAGCCGACGGAAACGACCGAGGTGGAATTCAGCCCCTCGTAGGCGTTCTCCCGGCCGATCCGGACCGTCATCGCGGCGTCCCCGGTCTCACCCAGGAGGCGGAGCAGGATGACCTGCTCCTCCAGGGCCTCCAGCACCGGCTGGATGGTGAGCGGGAAGTCGTGTCCGAAGCGGGTCAGGTTGGCCGTGCCGGCCAGCATGATCCGCTCCTCGTTCTGTTCGGCGAGCGTCTCGAACAGGGTCGCCAGGACCGTGGTGACGGTCGGCCGGTCGGCCTGTTCGAACAGCGCCGGCAGTTCCTCCAGCAGCCCCGGGACCTCCGGGAGGCGCCGGCCGGCGGCCCTCGTGTTGATCCGGGCCCGCAGGTCCGACAGGAGCGTCTCGCCGACGGTGCCCGGGCAGTCGACCATCCGCTGCTCGACCCGGCCGGTGTTGGTGATCAGCACCAGCATCACCTTGGCCGGGGCCAGCGCCACCAGCTCGATGTGCCGGACGGTGGAGCGCGACAGCGAGGGGTACTGCACCACCGCGACCTGCCGGGTCAGCTGGGCGAGCAGCCGCACCGTGCGGGCCACCACGTCGTCCAGGTCGACCGCGCCGTCCAGGAAGTGCCGGATGGCCCGGCGCTCGGGGGCGCTCATCGGCTTGATCTCGGCGAGCTTGTCGACGAAGAGGCGGTACCCCTTGTCGGTCGGGATGCGGCCCGCGCTGGTGTGCGGCTGGTGGATGTAGCCCTCCTCCTCCAGCGCCGCCATGTCGTTGCGGACGGTCGCCGGGGAGACTCCGAGGTTGTGCCGCTCCACCAGGGCCTTGGAACCGACCGGCTCCTCGGTGCCCACGTAGTCCTGCACGATCGCACGGAGCACGGCGAGCTTGCGTTCGTCCAGCTGGCGGACCTCACCGGCCATGGGGCACGCACCTCCGTCTTCGCACGTTGTCCGTCTGTGTCCCTTGCTGCGGACCGCTCCCGGCGGCCCCGGCCTTGGCACTCTGAACACGCGAGTGCCAGAACCGTACCTGCCAGTGTAAGGCCCGGGTCCTACGGCAGGAACGGCCCGACCGGGGTGATCCTCCCCGCAGTTCCGTACCCGTCCGCCGCGGCCCGGCGGGTCGATCCTCCTGGCGCGGGGGTGGTGCCGGGAGGCCGTCCGGGTGGCAGCATCGAAAGCGACGGCGAACGGAGGAGCAAGCGATGTCGAGCTCGGGCCAGCACTCCCGATTCGCGCCCGACCGCGGCCTGACCGGCCGCATGGTCGTGACGATGTTCGTGATCGGGCTGCTGTACGTGGGTTTCACCGGCCTGCTGATCGTGCTGCTGCGCGGCGCCTGGCCGCTGATCGTGCTGATCTCGGGCGGGCTGTTCGTGGCCCAGTTCTGGTTCAGCGACAAGATCACCGAGCGGGCGATGGGCGCCCACCAGGTGTCCCCGGAGCAGTTCCCCCAGCTGCACGGAACCGTCGACCGGCTCTGCGCGCTGGCCGACATGCCCAAACCGCGGGTGGCGGTCGCCGACAACGACATGCCGAACGCCTTCGCCACCGGCCGCAACCCGCAGAACGCGGTGGTCTGCGTGACCACCGGGCTGCTGCGCCGGCTGGAGCCGGAGGAACTGGAGGGCGTCCTCGCCCACGAGCTGTCGCACGTCGCCCACCGGGACGTCGCGGTGATGACGATCGCCGGCTTCCTCGGCGTCCTCGCCGGGGCGATGACCCGGATCGCCGTGTACGGCGGGTTCATGGGCGGCGGGCGCAACAACAACGACCAGAACGCGGCCGTCCTGGCGCTGATCGTCCCGCTGGTGTCGATGCTCGTGTACGCGATCAGCTTCCTGCTCACCCGGCTGCTGTCCCGCTACCGCGAGCTGGCCGCGGACCGGGCCGCCGCCCAGCTCACCGGGCGGCCCAGCTCGCTGGCCTCGGCGCTCACCAAGGTGACCGGGCAGATCGCGGCCATCCCCAGCAAGGACCTGCGCCAGGCGCAGCCGTACAACGCCTTCTACTTCGCCCCCGCGCTGAGCGCCCGGGAGACCGCCTCGCAGCTGTTCTCCACCCATCCGACGCTGGAGAAGCGGCTGGAGCAGCTGGCCCGGATCTCCGAGCAGCTCGGCCGCTGAGCACCTCACCGAAAGGACCGCCGTGGGATTCCTGGACGCCCTGTTCGGCCGCAGCAAGCCCGTCAAGCCCGACCTGGACCAGCTGTTCGGCGTGCCGTCCGCCGCGCTCACCCTGGAGGCCGGGGCCGGGTTCACCCCCACCGGGCTCGGCTCGGTCTGCTTCGCGGCCGTCGAGGGCGCGGCCTTCGTCCAGGTCGAGCAGCAGGTCCGGGCGCTGCTGGACGCCGACACCGAGCGCGGCGGCGTCCCGGTGGAGGCCTCCAAGGACGGCTACGGCTACTCCTGGCTGCTCGCGCGGCACTCGCCCGAGGAGCTGCCGGAGCTGGTGAACGACCTGCACGCGGTCAACAGCGAGCTGGAGGCGAACGGCTTCGGGCCGCAGCTGCTCTGCTCGCTGGTGGGCTTCCGCGACGCCCAGGGGCAGTCGCTGGCGCTGGTGTACCTCTACAAGCGGGGCACGTTCTACCCCTTCGCCCCGATGCCGGGCGGCGGGGAGCGGCGCAACAGTCCGCTGGAGCTCCAGGTCAACGCGATGCTGGGGAACGACCTGCGGCTGGAGAAGGACCTGAGCCGCTGGTTCCCGGTCTGGGGCGCGCCGGGCCTGTGAGGCGGCGCCGGCCCGCCCCGGCGGTCCGCTACGACAGCGCGCTGACGACCAGTCCGAACAGGAACCGGACCGCCAGGACGGACCCGAGCAGCAGGAACCCGCACACGAGCAGCAGCCCGGCCAGCAGGGCCCCGTCGACGAACCGGTCCCAGGCGGTTCGCGGGCCCCTCTCCCAGGGGTCGTCGCAGCCGCCCCGGTAGGGCACCGGGGCGGGCAGCGGCTCCGCGAGGCCCTGGCGCAGGTGCTCCTCGGAGCAGTACGTCCGGTGGAGCAGTTCGGCGGAGCGGCGGTCGATCTCCAGGGACAGCCAGCCCTCGGGCAGCTCCGGGCTCCCGTCCGCGTCCGCCGTCCTGGGCTCCGTCCGGCCGCAGACCTCGCACCGCTCCAGGTGCCCGTCGCCGTCGCCGTCCCCGTCCTCGCCCTTGTCGCCGCCGCCGACGCCGTCGCCGTCGGCGGCCGCGGCCGGTGCGGCGGGCTCCGCGCCCCTGGCGTTCACCCACTCCGTCACGCCGAAGAGGACGAAGGCGGCCCCGAGGACGACCACCGCGGCGGCGGCGTACTGCGGCCGGCTGTCCTTCACCAGGCCGAAGGCCGCCCCGGAGAGCGCGAGGAGGACGAAGGTCCCGGCCCGGACGGCGCGGGAGCGGAAGACGTGCATGCGGTGATCATGCCAGCGTCCGGTCCCTATGATCACCCGTATGCGCAGCCACCAGTACGGACCGGACCTGACCCCGCCGTGGAAGAAGCAGCAGCCCGCACCCGAGGTGCCCGCCGAGCGGGACCTGGTGGTCGAGGAGGCGGTGACCGGCTTCTGCGGGGCGGTGGTGCGCTTCGAGAAGACCGCCGAGGGGTTCACCGTCACCCTGGAGGACCGGTTCGGCAAGCACCGGGTGTTCCCGATGGTGCCGCGCGGCTTCCTGCTGGAGGGCAGGGTGGTCACGCTCGTCCGCCCGGCCGGCCCGGCCCCCTCCCGGGCTCCCGGGCGCACCGCCTCCGGCTCGATCGCCGTCCCCGGCGCCCGCGCCCGGGTCGCCCGCGAGTCGCGCATCTACGTCGAGGGCCGGCACGACGCGGAACTGGTCGAGCGGGTCTGGGGCGACGACCTGCGGATCGAGGGCGTGGTCGTCGAGTACCTGCGCGGCATCGACGACCTGCCCGCGATCGTCGCCGACTTCGCCCCCGGCCCGGGCCGGCGCCTCGGCGTCCTCGTCGACCACCTGCTCCCCGGCACCAAGGAGCACCGCATCGCCGCCCAGGTCACCGGCGATTCGGTGCTGGTCGTCGGCCACCCGTACATCGACATCTGGCAGGCCGTGAAGCCGTCGAGCGTGGGCATCCCCGCCTGGCCCGCCGTCCCCCGGGGCGAGGACTGGAAGGAGGGCACCTGCCGCCGTCTCGGCTGGCCGGTGGACACCCCGGCGGCCTGGAAGCACATCCTGTCGAAGGTGAACTCCTACCGGGACCTGGAGCCCGAACTCCTGGGCCGTGTCGAGGAGTTGATCGACTTCACGGCCCTGCCCGAGTGATTCGAGGAAAGTCGTCGATCACCGGCCACACCCGCACGCTCGCGCACTCGGCGTGGCCATGCGGGCACGGCAGCCCCTCGGTCAGTCCACCAGGTCGCGTACCACCGCGTCCGCGAGCAGGCGGCCCCGGAGGGTGAGGGCGGCGCGGCCCCGCTCGTAGGGGCCGGCGGCGAGGAGGCCGTCGGCGAGGTGCCGGCGCGCCGCCGCGCGGCCGGTGTCGGTGAGGAGGTCGAGGGCGACGCCCTCGACCAGGCGCAGCTCCAGCAGCACGCGTTCGACGCGGCGGTCCTCGTCGGCCAGCACCTCGCGGGCCAGGGCCGGGGTGCGGTGCTCAGCGAGGGCCTGGGCGTAGGCGGCGGGGTGCTTGGCGTTCCACCAGCGGACGCCTCCGACGTGGCTGTGGGCGCCGGGGCCGGCGCCCCACCAGTCGGCGCCGGTCCAGTAGAGCTCGTTGTGGCGGCAGCGGCCCTCGGGGGTGGTCGCCCAGTTGGAGACCTCGTACCAGGAGTAGCCGGCGGCGGCGAGCGCCTCCTCGGCGATCAGGTAGCGGTCGGCGTGCACGTCGTCGTCGATCATCGGCAGTTCGCCGCGCTTGACCCGGGCGGCCAGCCGGGTGCCCTCCTCGACGATCAGCGAGTACGCGGAGACGTGGTCGGGCCCGGCGCCGATGGCGGCGTCCAGGGAGGCCCGCCAGTCGTCGTCGGACTCGCCCGGGGTGCCGTAGATGAGGTCGAGGTTGACGTGCTCGAAGCCGGCCGCGCGGGCCTCGGCCACGCAGGCCTCGGGGCGGCCCGGGGTGTGGTGGCGGTCGAGCAGCGCCAGGACGTGCGGGCGGGCGCTCTGCATGCCGAAGGAGATCCGGTTGTAGCCGCCCTCGCGCAGCTCGGCCAGGTAGGCCGGGTCGACGGACTCCGGGTTGGCCTCGGTGGTGACCTCGGCGTCCTCGGCGAGCCCGAACTCCTCGCGGATCGCGGCGAGCATCTTCACCAGGTCGCGGGCCGGCAGCAGGGTCGGGGTGCCGCCGCCGAGGAAGACGGTGCGCACCGGGAGGTCGGCCCGCCCCAGCACCTTCCGGGCGAGGCGGATCTCGGCGACCACGTTGTCCGCGTAGGTGTCCTGCGAGGCGACCGCCCCGGAGGAACGCAGCTCGGTGGCGGTGTAGGTGTTGAAGTCGCAGTAGCCGCAGCGGCTGGCGCAGTACGGCACGTGCAGGTAGAAGCCGAACGGCCGCGAGCCCAGCCCGTCCAGGGCGTGCGCGGGCAGGGAACCGTCGGACGGCACCGGTTCGCCGTCGGGGAGTGCGGAGGGCATGCACCCATTGTCCCGTACGGCCCGCGAAGCCTTTCGCGGGCCGTACGGGAGCGGGGCGGCTCAGGCCTCGTTGGCGCCCGCGTACATCGCGCTCACCGCGTCCGCGTAGGTCCGCTCGACCACCGGGCGCTTGATCTTCAGGCTCGGGGTGAGCTCGCCGTGCTCGATGTCGAGGTCGCGCGGCAGCAGGTGGAACTTCTTGATCGTCTGCCAGCGCTGGAGGTCGGCGTTGACCCGCTTGACGAAGCCCTCGATCAGCTCGTGCACGGCCGGCTCGGCGGCCAGCTCGGCGTACGACCGGCCGGCCAGGCCGTGCTCGGCGGCCCACGGCATCAGGACCGCCTCGTCCAGGCCGATCAGCGCGGTGCAGTAGTTGCGGCCGTTGCCGATCACCAGGATGTTGCTGACGAAGGGGCAGACCGCCTTGAACTTGCCCTCGACCTCGCTGGGCGCCACGTACTTGCCGCCGGAGGTCTTGAACAGGTCCTTCTTGCGGTCGGTGATCCGCAGGAAGCCGTCCGGGGTGAGCTCGCCGATGTCCTCGGTGTGGAACCAGCCGTCCGGCTCCAGCACCTCGTCGGTCTTCTCCGGCAGGTTGTGGTAGCCGCGCATGACGCCCGGACCGCGCAGCAGGATCTCGCCGTCCTCGGCGATCCGCACCTCGGTGCCGGGCAGCGGGCGGCCCACCGTGCCGATCCGCACGTCCTCCGCGCGGTTGACGCAGGAGCCGGCGCTGGTCTCGCTCAGGCCGTAGCCCTCCAGGATCGGCACCCCGGCGCCGAGGAAGAAGTAGCCGATCTCCGGGGCGAGCGCGGCGCTGCCGGAGACCGCGCCGCGCAGCCGGCCGCCGAAGGCCGCCCGGATCTTCGCGTACACCAGCCTGTCGGCCAGCGAGTGCTGCACCCGCAGACCCAGCGGGGCCGAGCCGGTGCCGGTGGCGACGCGGCTCTCCTGGACCACCCGGGCGTGCTCCCGGGCGACCTTGGCCGCCCACATGAAGATCTTGTACTTGGCGCCGCCCTCGGCCCGGGCCTTGCCCGCGATGCCGTTGTAGACCTTCTCGAAGATGCGCGGCGCCGAGGCCATGATGGTCGGCCGGATCACCGGCAGGTTGTGGATGATCCGGTCCACCCGGCCGTCCACCGCCATCACGTGCCCGGTGGCGATCTGCCCCGAGATCAGCGTCTTGCCGAACACGTGCGACAGCGGCAGCCACATGAACTGCACGTCGTCGGGGCCCAGCAGCCCGCTGGCCTCCTGCGCCCGGCCCTCGTACGCCCAGCAGTCGTGCACCAGGCGCACCCCCTTGGGGCGGCCGGTGGTGCCGGAGGTGTAGATGAGGGTGGCCAGCTGCTCCTTGCCGAGCCCGTCGACGGCCTTCTCCACCGCGTCCGGGTGCTCCGCGAGGTACCGGGTGCCGCGCTCCTCCAGCTCGGCGAGGGTGAGCAGCTCCAGACCGCCGGTCTCCGGGGCCTCGGCGGGCGCGTCGAAGAGGATCACGGTGCGCAGCCCGGGCAGCCGGTCGAGCTGGCCGACCGCCTTGGCCAGCTGGGCGGCGTCCTCCGCGAACAGCGCCCTGGAGCCCGAGTCGGAGAGGATGAACCCGGTCTCGTCCGCGTTGGTGCTCGGGTAGACGGTGGTGATCGCGGCGCCCGCGCACATGGCGCCGAGGTCGGCGACGATCCACTCGATCCGGGTCGAGGAGGCCAGGGCCACCCGGTCCTCCGGGCGGATGCCGAGCGCCATCAGGCCGGCGGCCACCGCCTTGACCCGGGTCGCGGTCTGCGCCCAGGTGAGCGAGCGCCACTGCTCGGCGCCGGGCGCGCCGTCCGCGGCCTGCTCGTCCACGGGCGAGGGGTAGCGGTAGGCCTCGGCGTTCGGGGTCAGGGCGACCCGCTCCAGGAACAGATGGGCGACGGAGGCGGGGCGCCCGGCGACCAGGTCGGGCCTGCCGGAGTCGATCAGGGACTGCGCGGAACTCAACGAGGACCTCCGGTGGCGGGTGGCCGTCTGAGGGATTGTCGCGGCGGCCGTGGGGGCGGTCGCCGGGCCCCCGGTTCACCGGAGCGGTACCGGCCAGTAACAAAGGGGCAATCAGCAGCCTAGGGGGAAACCGGTCATTCCGTAAGGGGGCAGCGGCCCCACGGCACGCCGCCACCGCCACCGTGCCGCGCCCGGCGGTTCGGCAAAGGCCCGGCAAACCTCCGGCCCCCACCCGGCCCAATGGCCTGTACGACGCTACAGAACACCCAGAATTGGGGTGCGAACCCGACCGGCGACGACAAGAGTGTGCTAGTGCTGATCAGACTGCTGAGGGCGTACCTGCGCCCGTACTCCCGACCGATCACCCTGCTGGTGCTGCTCCAGCTGGTGTCCACCCTCGCGGCGCTCTACCTGCCGACGCTCAACGCCGACATCATCGACGACGGCGTGGTCAAGGGCGACACCGGCTACATCATGCGCGTCGGCGGAGTGATGATCGGCGTCACCCTCGTCCAGGCCCTGTGCTCCATCGGCGCCGTCTTCATCGGCGCCCGCACCGCCATGGCCTTCGGGCGGGACCTGCGCGCCGCCGTCTTCGACCGGGTGCAGAGCTTCTCCGCCCGCGAGGTCGGCCAGTTCGGCGCCCCCTCCCTGATCACCCGCACCACCAACGACGTCCAGCAGGTCCAGATGCTCGCCCTGATGAGCTTCACGCTCATGGTCGCCGCGCCGATCATGTGCGTCGGCGGCATCATCATGGCGCTCAACCAGGACGTCCCGCTGTCCGGCCTGCTGCTCGCCGTCATCCCCGCCCTCGGCGTCGTCGTCGTCCTGCTGGTCCGCGCCCTGCGCCCCAAGTTCCGCAGCATGCAGGAGCGGATCGACACCGTGAACCGCGTCCTGCGCGAACAGATCACCGGCATCCGCGTCATCCGCGCCTTCGTCAAGGACGACCAGGAACAGGCCCGCTTCGCCGGCGCCAACGAGGACCTCACCCAGGTCGCCCGCCAGGTCGGCCGGCTGATGTCCGTCATGTTCCCCGCCGTCATGCTCGTCGTGAACGTCTCCAGCGTCGCCGTGCTCTGGTTCGGCGCCCACCGCATCGACAGCGGCGCCATGGAGATCGGCGCGCTCACCGCCTTCCTCTCCTACCTGATGCAGATCCTGATGAGCGTCATGATGGCCACCTTCATGTTCATGATGGTGCCGCGCGCCGAGGTCTGCGCCGAACGCGTCGAAGAGGTCCTCTCCACCCACAGCAGCGTCGTCCCGCCCGCCGCCCCCGTCACCGAGGTGGCGAGCCGCGGCCACCTGGAACTGCGCGACGTCGACTTCCGCTACCCCGGCGCCGAGGCCTCGGTGCTGCGCGGCATCGACCTCACCGCCCGCCCCGGCGAGACCACCGCCATCATCGGCTCCACCGGCAGCGGCAAGTCCACCCTCCTCGGACTCGTCCCCCGGCTCTTCGACGCCACCTCCGGCCAGGTCCTCATCGACGGCGTGGACGTGCGCGAACTCGCCCCCGCCGCGATCGCCGAGAACGTCGGCATCGTCCCGCAGAAGCCCTACCTCTTCTCCGGCACCGTCGCCAGCAACCTCCGCTACGGGCGGCCCGACGCCACCGACGAGGAGCTCTGGCACGCCCTGGAGATCGCCCAGGCCAAGGAGTTCGTCGAGAAGCTGCCCGAAGGCCTCGACGCCCCCATCGCCCAGGGCGGCGGCAACGTCTCCGGCGGCCAGCGCCAACGCCTGGCCATCGCCCGCACCCTGGTGCGGCGCCCCTCCGTCTACCTCTTCGACGACTCCTTCTCCGCGCTCGACTACGCCACCGACGCCAAGCTCCGCAAGGCGCTCGCCCGCGAGACCTCCGACGCCACCGTCCTGATCGTCGCCCAGCGCGTGTCCACCATCCGCGACGCCGACCGGATCATCGTCCTCGACGAAGGCGCCGTCGTCGGCACCGGGACCCACCACGAACTGATGGCCGACAATCCGACGTACCGGGAGATCGTGCTCTCCCAGCTCACCGAGCAGGAGGCGGCGTGACCACCCCCGGAAAGCCCGCAACCGGACAGCCCGCAACCGGCGCCGCCGAGGCCGACACCGCCACGACCGGCGCTGCCGCGGCCGGCGCTGGCACGACCGGCGCTGCCGCGACCCGCGCCCAGAACTCCGGCCCCGCCAAGGCCGACCTGAAGAAGCCCGACATGCCCAGCGACTCCCAGGCCGCCGCCGCCCGCCGCGGCCCGGCAGGCCCCGGCCGCTTCATGGGCGGCCAGGGCGCCGAGAAGTCCATGGACTTCAAGGGCTCCGGCAAACGCGTCCTCGGCCTGCTGCGCCCCGAACGCAACACCCTGCTCGGCGTCCTGGCCCTCGGCCTGCTCGGCATCGGCTGCGCCGTCATCGGCCCCAAGATCCTCGGCAACGCCACCGACCTGATCTTCGCCGGCGTCATCGGCGCCCGCTTCCCCGCCGGCACCACCAAGGAGCAGGTCGTCGACGGGCTGCGCGCCCACGGCGAGGGCGGCGTCGCCGACCTGCTCTCCGCCGTCGACTTCACCCCCGGCCAGGGCATGGACTTCGGCGCCATCGGCACCGTCCTGCTCTGGGTGCTCGGCATCTACCTCGCCTCCGCCGTCTTCGGCATCTTCCAGGGCCGGCTCGCCACCCGGGCCGTCCAGGCCGCCGGCTACCGGCTGCGCCAAGACGTCGAGGCCAAGCTCTCCCGACTGCCGCTCAGCTACTTCGACAAGCAGCCGCGCGGCGAGGTGCTCAGCCGGGTCACCAACGACATCGACAACATCGGCCAGTCCATGCAGCAGACCATGGGACAGGTCGTCAACTCGCTGCTCACCGTGGTCGGCGTGCTCGCGATGATGTTCTGGATCTCCCCGCTGCTCGCCGTGATCGCCCTGGTCTCGGTGCCCGTCTCCGTCGTCGTCGCCACCAAGGTCGGCAAGCGGGCCCAGCCCCAGTTCGTCCAGCAGTGGAAGTCCACCGGCCAACTCAACGCCCACATCGAGGAGATGTACACCGGCCACACCCTGGTCAAGGCGTTCGGCCGCCAGCAGGAGGCCGCCGGGACCTTCCGCGAGCACAACGACGCGCTCTACCAGGCCAGCTACCGCGCCCAGTTCATCTCCGGCATCATCCAGCCCGCGATGATGCTGATCGGCAACCTCCAGTACGTGCTGGTCGCCGTCGTCGGCGGCCTGCGGGTCGCCGGCGGCGCCCTGTCCATCGGCGACGTCCAGGCGTTCATCCAGTACTCCCGGCAGTTCAGCCAGCCGCTCACCCAGGTCGCCAGCATGGCCAACCTGCTGCAGTCCGGCGTCGCCTCCGCCGAGCGCGTCTTCGAACTGCTCGACGCCCCCGAGCAGAGCCCCGAACCCGCCATGCCCGAACGGCCCGACACCGTGCGCGGCCGGGTCGTCTTCCAGGACGTGTCCTTCCGCTACGACCCCGAGAAGCCGCTCATCGAGGACCTCTCCCTCAAGGTCGAACCCGGCCAGACCGTCGCCATCGTCGGCCCCACCGGCGCCGGCAAGACCACCATGGTCAACCTGCTGATGCGCTTCTACGAGGTCAGCTCCGGACGGATCACCCTCGACGGCGTCGACATCGCCGCCATGTCCCGCGAGGAACTGCGCTCCGGCATCGGCATGGTGCTCCAGGACACCTGGCTGTTCGGCGGCAGCATCGCCGACAACATCGCCTACGGCGCCGAGTCGGCCACCCGCGAACAGGTCGTCGAGGCCGCCAAGGCCGCCCACGTCGACCGCTTCGTGCGCACCCTGCCCGACGGCTACGACACCGTCATCGACGACGAGGGCACCGGCGTCAGCGCCGGCGAGAAGCAGCTGATCACCATCGCCCGGGCCTTCCTCGCCCAGCCGTCCATCCTGGTCCTGGACGAGGCGACCAGCTCCGTCGACACCCGCACCGAGGTGCTCATCCAGCGCGCCATGGCCCGGCTGCGCACCGGCCGCACCAGCTTCGTGATCGCCCACCGGCTCTCCACCATCCGGGACGCCGACGTGATCCTGGTGATGGAGAACGGCTCGATCGTCGAACAGGGCTCGCACGACGACCTGATCGCCGCCGACGGCGCCTACGCGCGCCTCTACCAGGCGCAGTTCGCCGAGGCCGCGGTCGAGGTGGACTGACCCGCCCGTCACCCGTGGGAGGCATGACGAGGGCCCGGGCGGACACCGCCCGGGCCCTTCGCCGCGATCGCTACTTCTTGTCCTTCGGCGGCTCGGCGTCGGTGGACAGCGCGGCGATGAAGGCCTCCTGCGGGACCTCCACGCGGCCGACCATCTTCATCCGCTTCTTGCCTTCCTTCTGCTTCTCCAGCAGCTTGCGCTTGCGCGAGATGTCACCGCCGTAGCACTTGGCGAGGACGTCCTTGCGGATCGCGCGGACCGTCTCACGGGCGATCACCCGGGAGCCGATGGCCGCCTGGATCGGCACCTCGAACTGCTGGCGCGGGATGAGCTTCTGGAGCTTGCCGGCCATCATCACGCCGTAGCCGTAGGCCTTGTCCTTGTGGACGATCGCGGAGAAGGCGTCCACCGCGTCGCCGTGCAGCAGGATGTCGACCTTGACCAGGTTGGCGGACTGCTCGCCGATGGGCTCGTAGTCCAGCGAGGCGTAGCCGCGGGTCTTGGACTTCAGCTGGTCGAAGAAGTCGAAGACGATCTCCGCGAGCGGCAGGGTGTAGCGCAGCTCGACCCGGTCCTCGGACAGGTAGTCCATGCCCTGGAGGTTGCCGCGGCGGGACTGGCAGAGCTCCATGATCGCGCCGACGAACTCGTTGGGCGCGAGGATGGTGCCGCGCACGACCGGCTCGAACACCTCGGCGATCTTGCCGGTGGGGAACTCGCTCGGGTTGGTGACGGTGTGCTCGCTGCCGTCCTCCATGACCACCCGGTAGATCACGTTGGGGGCGGTGGAGATCAGGTCGAGGTTGAACTCGCGCTCCAGGCGCTCCCGGATGATCTCCAGGTGCAGCAGGCCGAGGAAGCCACAGCGGTAGCCGAAGCCGAGCGCGACCGAGGTCTCCGGCTCGTACACCAGGGCGGCGTCGTTGAGCCGCAGCTTGTCCAGGGCGTCGCGCAGCAGCGGGTAGTCCGAGCCGTCCAGCGGGTAGAGGCCGGAGAACACCATCGGGCGCGGGTCCTTGTAGCCGCCGAGCGGCTCGGTGGCGCCCTTGTGCATCGAGGTGATGGTGTCACCGACCTTGGACTGCCGGACGTCCTTCACACCGGTGATGATGTAGCCCACCTCGCCGACGCCGAGGCCGTCGGCGACCTTCGGCTCGGGCGAGATGACGCCGATCTCCAGCAGCTCGTGGGTGGCGCCGGTGGACATCATCTGGATGCGCTCGCGCTTGGTGAGCTGGCCGTCCACGACCCGGACGTAGGTGACCACGCCGCGGTAGGCGTCGTACACCGAGTCGAAGATCATCGCGCGGGCCGGGGCGTCCTTGACGCCGACCGGGGCCGGGATGGTGTTGACGAGGTGGTCCAGCAGGTCCTCGACGCCCAGGCCGGTCTTGGCGCTGACCTGGAGCACGTCGCTCGGGTCGCAGCCGATGATGTGGGCGATCTCGGCCGCGTACTTCTCCGGCTGGGCGGCCGGGAGGTCGATCTTGTTGAGGACCGGGACGATCGTGAGGTCGTTCTCCAGCGCCAGGTACAGGTTGGCGAGGGTCTGCGCCTCGATGCCCTGGGCCGCGTCGACCACCAGGATGGTGCCCTCACACGCGGCGAGGGAGCGGGACACCTCGTACGTGAAGTCCACGTGACCGGGGGTGTCGATCATGTTGAGGATGTGCGTCGTCCCGGCGTTCGGCCCGGTCTTCGGCGCCCACGGGAGGCGGACCGCCTGCGACTTGATGGTGATGCCGCGCTCACGCTCGATGTCCATGCGGTCGAGGTACTGGGCACGCATCTGCCGGGGGTCGACCACGCCGGTGATCTGCAGCATCCGGTCTGCGAGCGTCGACTTGCCGTGGTCGATGTGGGCGATGATGCAGAAGTTGCGGATCAGCGCCGGGTCGGTACGGCTGGGCTCTGGCACATTGCTGGGGGTCGCGGGCACCTTGGTCCGATTCTCCGTTGGTCCGGGGCCGGGGGTGTCCGGGTCATCGCTGACCGGTTTCCCGGGGACCGGACAGTCTCGTCCGATCGAAATAGTTCCTCCCATCTTCCCACGACCGCGGACCGGGCTGCCGTTCGGGCACCGTCCATGCCTTCCGCCGCTTCCCCCGGCTTCCCTTCGGCACTTTCCCGCCGGCCTCCGCCGCGCTTCCCCCGTCGGCGCCCCGGGCGGCAGGATGGGCTGCCATGATCCTCGAAAGCGCCCTGCTCGACGTCCTGCCCGGCCGGGAGGAGGAGTTCCTCGCCGCCTTCGCCGAGGCCCGCCCGCTGATCGCGGCGCAGCGTGGCTTCCGCTCCCTGCGGCTGCGGCGCTGCCTCGACGAGGGCCGCGGCTCCCGCTTCCTGCTCCAGGTGGAGTGGGAGACCCTCGCCGACCACACCGAGGGCTTCCGCCGCTCCCCCGAGTACCAGCGCTGGCGCGCGCTGCTGCACCACTTCTACCGGCCGTTCCCGGAGGTCGAGCACTACGGCGAGCCGCTGCTCGACGCCTTCGCTCCCGGCACCCCCGGTCCCGTCCCTCCGGGTTCCGTCCCTCCGGGTCCTGCCACCGCGGGCCGGTAGCGACGTGCGGGTGGCGCCGGGTGGGTTGGCGCCGGGTGGGTGGCGCCGGGTCGCTGAGACGGCCGGTTTGGGGCGGGCGGGCGGCCCCTGGTAGCGTGGGCTGCTGCACCCGGCCTCGGCATGCCCTCTCAGCAGGACCGACGGCCCCCGGGTGCGAACCCGTTCGGATTTCTTTTAGACAGACTGAGGCTCCTTCGTGGCGAACATCAAGTCCCAGATCAAGCGCAACAAGACCAACGAGAAGGCGCGCCTGCGCAACAAGGCCGTCAAGTCCTCGCTGAAGACCGCTCTGCGCAAGGCCCGTGAGGCCGCTGCCGCCGGCGAGACCGAGAAGGCCGTCGTGCTGGCCCGCGCCGCCTCCAAGGCGCTGGACAAGGCCGTGAGCAAGGGCGTCATCCACGCCAACCAGGCCGCCAACAAGAAGTCGGCCATCACCAAGCGCGTCAACGCGGCCGCCCAGGCCTGACGCCCCGGGGGCCGCTGAGCCCCACCGCTTCGGGACGACCCGGCCCTCTACCCGGACCCCCGAGGCGCGCAAGACTCGCACCGCACGCGGCCTGCGTTCGCCACGCGGGTGCGGTGCACGAAGCAGTGCGACAGGCGCCGCAGTCCACCTCCTTCCCGGGGGCGACTGCGGCGCCTGTCGCGTTCCGCGGTCCGGCCGCTATGGTCGGTCGGGTTCGACGAGGTGCGGGGAGCACCACGCACCGCCAGGCCCAGGGGGGACTTCCATGACGATGCCACCGCCGCCACCGGCTTCGAACGGGCCGGGGTACGGCTTCCCGCAGCAGCAACAGCCGCCGCAGCCGGGGGTGCCGGGATTCGGGCCGCCGCAGCCGCCGCCCGGCCGGCCGGGGGTGCCCGTTGCCGGTCCTGCGGGCGGGCGGGCTGGGGGCAACCTGCGTCGCAACGCCGTCTGGGCCTTCGTCGGCGCCGTGGCCGTCTCGATCGGCTGGACCGCCGCCGTGACGGTCGTCCCCGGCATGGTCACCAGCGACTCCTCGCCGCGCGGCCTGAACGGCTACCACCTCTCGGACGACTTCTGCGCCACCGGGAAGCCCAACAAGCTCCTCCAGACGTACTCCGTCTCGGACACCTCCGCGCCGACCCACCACACCGACCGGCACCCCGCGCTGGACAGCATGAGCTGCTCGATGTCGCTCAAGCGCACCGGCGGCAACAGCGACAGCGAGTACGCCAACGTCTTCCTGCGCGCCGACCTGCACAAGGCCGTCAACCCGGCGCCCGAGCTACAGGCCAACAAGGAGCTGTACCGGGGGCGCGGCTACCAGGTCACCGACATCCCGGGGCTCGGCGAGCAGGCGTACTTCCTGTACAAGGACGACGGCTCGGACCAGTACCACAGCGTCTACGCCGAACTGGACATCCTCGACGGCGGGATGACCTACTACATCAACTACACGGCCAGCTACACCGCGGGGAAGGCGAAGCCGCCGTCCAAGGACGACCTGCGCGGCACCCTCCAGTCCGACGGGCAGGACGCCGTCCGGGCCATGAAGAAGTAGGCCCGGCGGTCGGCGTCGTCGCCGTGTGCCTCCCCGCCCGCGGTGATTCGTGGCTGGCGTGGCCGCCGTGTGCCGTTCGTGGGCCGTCGTGGGCTGCCCCGCCGCCGTTCAGTACGACGGGCGGGAGCCGGCCCTGGCGGCCCGGGCGACGGCGACCACCGCGCGCTCCAGGGCGAAGGCCGGGTCGTCCGAGCCGCCCTTGACGGCGGCGTCGGCCTGGGCGATCGCGGTCAGCGCGGTGGCCACCCCGTCGCCCGTCCAGCCGCGCATCTGCTGGCGGACCCGGTCGACCTTCCACGGCGGCATGCCCAGTTCCCGGGCCAGGTCACCCGGGCGCATGTTCCGCCCGGCGCTCGCCAGCCGCCCGATGCTGCGCACGCCGGAGGCCAGCGCGTAGGTGATGCCCGTCGGCGGCTGGCCGACGGCCAGCGCCCAGCGCAGCCGCTCCAGCGCCTCCGCGGCGCGACCGGTGACCGCGAGGTCGGCCACCTCGAAGCCGGTCGCCTCGGCCCGGCCGCTGTAGTAGCGGGCCACCACCGTCTCGTCGATCGCGCCCTCGACGTCCGAGGTCAGCTGGCTGCACGCGGCCGCGAGCTCGCGCAGGTCACTGCCGAGCGCGTCCAGCAGCGCCTGGCAGGCCTCCGGCGTCGCGGAACGGCCCAGGGTGCGGAACTCGCCCTTGACGAAGGCCAGCCGCTCGCTCGCCTTGGCCAGCTTGGCGCAGGCCACCTCGCGCCCGCCGGCCTTGCGCCCGGCGTCCAGCAGGCCCTTGCCCTTGGCCCCGCCGGCGTGCACCAGGACCATGATCACTTCTTCGGCCGGCGCCTCGATGTACGCCTTGACCTCCTTCACCGAGTCGGCGGAGAGGTCCTGCGCGGCCCGGATCACGATCACCTTGCGCTCGGCGAACAGCGACGGCGTGGTCAGCTCGGCCAGGCTGCCGGGCTGCAGGCCGCCGGGCGGCAGGTCCCGCACGTCGGTGTCCGGGTCCGCCGCCTTCGCCGCCGCCACCACCTGGGCGACCGCACGGTCCAGCAGCAGCTCCTCCTGGCCGACCGCGAGGGTCAGCGGGGCGAGCAGGTCGTCGGGTGCACTCTTCCTGGCCATCGCGTACCAGCATCCCACGGGTCGCGGACACTCCCGCCCGACGGAGCGGACGGCCCGGCCTGGACAATGGCCGGGTGAGCGAGAACCACACCACCGACCTCCCGGACGTCGACGACCCGTACACCCGGCAGCTACTCGTCCTGCCCGACCGCGACGCCGCCGAGGAGGCCGCCGAGGAACTCGGCGCCGCCCAGCCCGACCTCGGCGAGCTCGAAGTCGTCCGCGACGCGCTCGCGGGCGAGGACGACGCCGAGGACGCCCAGTGGCTGATCGTGGCCGAGGCACCGGAAAGCGGCTGGACCCCTGCCCTGCTCCACGCCCTCGACACCCTCGCGGCCGGCTACGACGGCTGGCGCGAGGAGGCCTGAGGCGCGGCCCGGGCAGGCTGGCCGACGGGCCGACTCGGCCAGCTCGGCCGGAATCGCGAGAAGCCGGGGTCACTGGTCCTGCGGGTGCCGTGGATGTCGCGATGTCTGTCCCTGGCTTTCAAGGGCGAAGCTCTTCGCGGCGCGCTCCGGGCAGGCCCCGGAGCGCGCCGCAACCACTCTTCGAGTCGCGCCTTCGGCCCTCGCTGTGCATGCCCCCCGCCGGCCAGGAATCTCCGCAGCTGCCGTGCGGGAGCGTGGAGCCTGCGGTTTCCGGCGCGCTCCGGGCGAGCCCGGAGCGCGCCGGAACGTTTCTGCTGGGCCTGCGCCCGCCCCTCTCCACTCCTCCCACAACCCCCTACCCCTTCCCCTGCCCCACCTGGTTGTGGGAGGAGGAGAGCGCGGGCCGGTTACCCGGGCGGGGCCCGCGGGGAGGCCTGGGTCCGCTCGGGGTGGGGGCCCGAGGACGCCGACGGCCCGTGGCCACGCGGGTGGCGGGCCGTGCGAGCCGCGTGGGCGGGCTGCGGGTGGACGGCCACGCCGAGGGCGGCCGGGGAGTCGCCCGTCACCGCGATGTCCCCTTCCCGGTCGGTGCGCAGCACGGTGGCGCCCAGCGCGCGCAGGTGGTCGACCGTCTTCGGGGACGGGTGCCCGTACGTGTTGCCCTCACCGCAGGAGATGAGCGCCAGCCGGGGCCGGAGCACGCCTGCCAGGTCCCAGTCCTGGTGGGCCGAGCCGTGATGCGCCACCTTCACGACGTCCACCCTCCCCACCCGGCCCAACAACGCCGACTGGGCCTGCGGTTCGAGATCTCCGAGCAGTGCCATCCGTAGTCCTCCTGTCAGTGACACCATCAATGCGACGCTCGCGTTGTTCGGGCCGGGCGCCTCCACCGCCGCGCCTGGCACGGGCCACACCACGTCCCAGGCCAACTCCGCGCCGGTCGAACGCCGTTCACCCCGGCCGACTCTCGTCACAGGAACGCCGGCGCCTGCGGCCCAGCCCGTCACCCGGGCCGCCTCGCCCGGTGGGTCGTCCAGCGTGGTCCCCTCGATCGCGCCGATCCTTCGGCCCCGCAACACCCCTGGAACCCCCTCGACGTGGTCGGCATGGAAGTGCGTCAGCAGCAGTAAGGGAACCGACGTGACGCCGAGGTCGCGCAGACACCTGTCCGCGGCGTTGGGATCCGGCCCGGTATCGATCACCACCGCACTGCCCGGCACCCCCGTCGCGAGGGCCAGCATGTCCCCCTGCCCGACGTCGCACATCACCAGCCGCCACCCGGGCGGCGGCCAGCCGGTGGCGATCCGGGTGAGCTGCGGCGGGCGCAGCAGCACGGCGAGCAGGACCACCGTCAGCAGCCCCGTCACCAGGGCCCGCACCCAGCGTCGCCGCGTCGGCGCGGGGCCGCCCGGCGCAGCCCGCCTCGGCAGCAGGATCGGCGCCGCCCAGCAGGCCGCCAGGACGGCCAGCGCGACCGTGACCGTGCCGAACCACCCTCCCGGCCAGGCCAGTTGGCCGCCGGGTAGTTCGGCACCGCGGCGCGCCACCAGGGCGAGCCAGCCGACCGGGACCCCGGCAGGCTCCGCGAGCAGACGGGCCAGGGCCGGGAGGATCGGGTGCAGGACGAGCACCCCGAAGCCGAGCAGCGTCGCCGGCGCCACCGCCAGCTCGGCCAGCAGGTTGCACGGGATGCCGACCAGGCTGACGTGCCCGGACAGCACCACCGTCACCGGCGCGCACAGCGCTTGGGCGGCGGCCGCCGCCGCGAGGGCACCCGCCAGGTGGTGCGGCCAGCGGCGGGCCCGCAGGGCCTCGGCCCAGTGCGGCCCGAGGACGAGCAGCCCGGCGGTGGCGAGCACCGAGAGCAGGAAGCCGAACGAGTGCGCCAGGAACGGGTCCAGCAGGACCAGCACCAGGACGGCGCCGGCGAGCGCGGGCACCGCCCGGCGGGGACGGCCGGTGGCCAGGGCCAGCATGCCGATCAGCCCCGTCCCGGCCGCCCTCAGCACGCTGGGTTCGGGACGGCAGACGGTGACGAAGGCCAGGGTCAACGCGGTGCCGAGCAGGGCACTGGTGCGCAGCGGCAGCCCCAGCACCGCGGCCAGCCCGCGCCGCTCCGGGGTGCCGGCCTGTCCGGGCGCGCCCAGCAGCGCGCCGAGGACGATCGCCAGGTTGGCTCCGCTGACCGCCACCAGGTGGACCAGGTCGGTGGCCCGGAAGGCGTCGTCGAGGTCGTCGGGCAGCCGCGAGGTGTCGCCGACGACCAGCCCCGGGAGAAGCCCCCGTGCGTCCGCCGGCAGTCCGTCGGTGGCCGTGCGCAGGCCCTCGCGAAGGTGCCCGGCGATCCGCTGCGGAAGGCTCGGGGGAGCCAGCTGCCGGGGTGGGCCGTGGACCACCAGCAGGGCGGCGGACTCGGTGTCGTGGCCCTCCCCCGCCGGCCGTACCTCGGCCTCGGCGGCCAGCCGCTGGGACGGGAGCAGCCGCTGCCAGGGTTCGCTCTCCGCTCCCCGGATCATGACGGTCACCGGTGTACGCGTGCGCGTGGCCCGCCCGTCCGGGAGCGGGGTGACGCGGTCGGCCACCGCGGCCACGGTGAGGAGCGTCTGCCCGCCGGTGGTGCCGCCCCGGGAGGTGTGGGTCTTCGGGTCCCCCGTGACGGTCAATTCCACCTCCACCACCGGGGCGGCCGTGTCGGGCTCGGCGGCGGACGCGCGGACGAGTTCCGGCAGCGGCCCCCGGTGCAGGTCGGCGGTGTGCAGCGGCGTGGCGATCGCGGCAGCCGCGCCCGTCAGCAGGACGGCGGCCAGCGTCGCCGAGGACCCGCGGCTGCGCAGCACCCCCGGCCGGGTGAGCAGCAGGACGCCCCCGAACGCCGCGAGACCTGCCGCGCTGAGGACGAGGGCCTCGTGCCCCGGCTCCAGGCGAAGAAGTGCCGCCGAGACCGCCCAGGCCGAGACGGCGGGCAGCAGCAGACGGAAGTCGGCGCCCGGGGAGCGGGACGCAGTAGCCGGAACGGCCGGTGTGGTGGTGGCGGACACGGTGGTGCCTCCCTTCGAAGACCGACGAGGCTGATAGGGCGAGCAGGCGAGTAGGCGAGCAAGGCGGGCAGGGGCAGGAGCGACGGAGGAGTCAGAGGGTGAGCAGTGGCCGGAGCTCCGCATATGTTCGGGCGCCGATGCCGCTGACCTGCCGGAGCTGGTCGAGGGAGCGGAAGGGGCCGTGCGAGGTGCGGTAGGCGAGGATGCGCTGGGCGAGGGTGGGGCCGACGCCCGGGAGGGTGTCGAGCTGTTCGAGCGTGGCCCGGTTGAGGCTGACGGGTGCTCGGGGCGCGGCCGGGCCCGGAGGTCCGCTCCCGCTGCCGGCGGCCGGTGCGGGACCCTGTTCGCCGACCAGGATCTGCTCGCCGTCCGTCAGGAGGCGGGCCAGGTTGAGGTTCCTGGTGTCCGTCTCCGGGAGCGGGCCGCCTGCCGCGCGCAGGGCGTCGGCCACCCGGGAGCCGCCGGGCAGGGTGTGCAGGCCGGGGAGGTGGACCCGTCCGCCGATGTCCACCACGACGGCGGATCCAGCCCCGGGGACGGCCTCGGCGCCGGTGCCGGGCCCGGCCCTGGAAGCGGCGGCAGGGCCGTCGGCGGGGACGGACTGCTCGGCCACCGCCGGTGCCGTGGCCGCTGCCAACGCCGGCACGGCGACCGTCTCCGGCCGGGCCAGCCAGAAGTGCTGGACGGCGTAGCCGACCGCGAACAGCAGCAGGATGGCCAGCCCGGCCACCGCGCGCCGGTCGAGCGCCAGTGCCGAAGCGAACGAGGGGAAGGAGGCGGACCGCGGTCGCGCCCCGGCCCCGGTCAGGTACACGGACTCCTCGCCTGGGTCGACCGCGCCGCCCGCATCCGGCGACGGCGGAATCGACAGCGGAATCGGCCCCGCTGGCTCGGCGGACGGCGGCCCGGTGGCAGGCACCGGCCGCTCCCCCGCCGGAGCCGGGACCGCCCCCGACGAACGCCCGCCCGGTGAACCCGCGTACGGGCCACCCGAACCGCCCGAACCGCCCGAGTCATCCGAACCGCCCGAACCGGCCGAGTCACCCGAACCGGCCGAACCGCCCGACGGCTCGTCATCCCCCGGCAGCATCGCGGCCATCCGCAGCCGCACCGTCTCGTCGATCGCATGGCGCTTCGCCGCGCCCAGGCCCATGGTCGTCATGCCGAGGACGGTAGGAGTCCTTCGGCGAACGCGCGGAAATCAGCGAAACCCTGTGGATAACCCGGGGGTTGTGGACAGAGAGTGTCACTCACAAGGGCGAGCAGGACACCTAAAAGTTGACCGAGCGGCCAGGCGACCTGACAACCTGACGAACGGACACATCAACAGATCAACGCCCGCCCTCACCGCGGCGCGACCACCACCGCGAGCAGCCCCGGCCCGACGTGCGCGCCGATCACCGCCCCCACCTCGCCCACGTACAGCTCCCGCAGCCCCGGCACCCGCGCCCGCAGCCGCTCCGCGAGCGGTTCGGCCCGCTCCTCCGCCGCCAGGTGGTGCACGGTGATGTCGACCTCCCGCTCCCCCGAACGCTCGACCGCGATCTCCTCCAGCCGCGCGATCGCCCGCGACGCCGTCCGCACCTTCTCCAGCGGCTCGATCCGCCCGCCGTCCAGGTGCAGCAGCGGCTTGACCGCCAGCGCCGATCCGAGCAGTGCCCGCGCCGCCCCGATCCGGCCGCCCCGCCGCAGGTGCTCCAGCGTGTCGACGTAGAAGAACCCGCTGGTCGCGGACGCCCGCCGGCCGGCCGCCTCGGCCGCCCCGGCCAGCCCCTGCCCGGCCGCGATCGCCTCGGCCGCCGCCAGCACCCCGTACCCGAGCGCCATCCCGACCAGTCGGCTGTCCACCACCCGGACCGGTACGGGTGCCTCAACGGCGGCCAGCCGGGCGGCTTCGACGGTGCCGGACAGCTCGCCGGAGATGTGCACCGAGACGATCCCCTTCGCCCCGGCCTCGGCGGCCGCCCGGTAGGTGGCGGCGAAGGTCTCCGGGTTCGGCCGGGAGGTGGTCACCCGCTGCCTGCCCCGCAGCGCCTCGGCGACGTCCTTCGGGGAGATCTCGACGCCCTCGCTCAGGACCGAGTCACCGACCGCGACGCTGAGCGGGACCACCGTGATCCCGTGCCGGTCGAGGGCCTCGTGCGGCAGATAGGCCGTGGAATCGGTGACAAGTGCGAGGTCGGAGGGCATGAGCCGGAGGTTACTCCCCGTAGGTCCGGGAGGACAGCGCCCGATCCCGCGCCCGGCCCGAAGGCCCCGTGACGGCCCGCAGGAGTCAGCCCGCCGAGGGCCCTGCCGACGGCTTGCGCAGCCGCTGCGCCAGCTTGGCCAGCGGATCGGACAGCCCGAGCAGTTCCTCCGCGCTCGGACGCCCCTTCCCGTCGGTCAGCCCGGCCCGGGCCGCCCGCCCGGTCGCACCGGCCGAGCCCGAGCCCTGAGCACCTGCCGAGCCCTGAGCACCTGCCGAGCCCTGACCACCGGCCGCACCCCGACCACCGACCGGACCTTGACCCCCGGCCGCACCCCCCACACCGTCCCAGTGCCGCAGCGCCCCCGCCTCGCTCTCGCACTCCTGGGTCAGCCGGTTCAGCTCGTCGTCCGCGAACCGGTGCATCCGGTCCTGCGCCGCCCAGCGCATGGTCTCCGCCGAGTGGGTGATCCGCTCCGCCCGCTCGCGCAGCTCCGGCAGCTTGGCGGCGATCCGCGCGGCCTCCGGCTCGCGCTCCAGCATCCGCAGTTCGCCGTCGAGCTCGGCGGCGTGCGCGTCGAGCCGGTCCAGCAGGGCGAGCGACTCACCAAGCTGGCCGTCCTGCGCCAGGCCGCCCTCCAGCACCTGCCGGGTGCCGTCGAGGGAGGTCCGCAGGCTCAGCCGGACGGCGGCGATCTGCGCGGGCGGGCCGACCTGGGCGTACTTCTTCGCCTTGAGCGTCGCGGTCTCCACGGCACGCCGGGCGTTGGCCTCGTGCTTCTCGATCTTCGCGCCGACGGCCTTGGCGGCCTTGACCGTGCCGACGACGGCGAGGACCATCACCGCGACTCCGAAGAGCAGGGCCAGACCGATCATCACGCCGAACACGTCCATCGCGCGCCACCTTCCGCCGCCGTTCCGGCCCCACCGGGCCCAACGCGGGCCGCATCACCGAGAGTTCCACGGTAGCCGCCGGACCCCGCCCGAGGGAGGCCGGAGCAGGCCCGGCGAGCGGAGATCAGGGTCAGATCCGGGATCTCCCCGAGGGACCCGAGACCCCCGCGAAACCCGGGAATCCCCCGACGGAACACCCCACGAAGGCCCCCACGAACACCCCCCGCGAAGCCCCGGCAGAGCCCCCGAAACGCCGGACGGGCGCCCCGAAGGACGCCCGCCCGATCACTCCCGCAAGAGCCCCGCTCAACCGGTGACGATGTTCACCAGCTTCGGCGCCCGCGCGATCACCTTCCGCACCTCGGCCCCGCCGATCGCCGCGACGACCGCCGGCTCCGCCAGCGCCAGCGCCTCCAGCTCGGCGTCCGAGATCCCCGGCGCCACCTCCAGCCGCGCCTTGACCTTGCCCTTGATCTGCACCACGCAGGTCACCGTCTCGTCCACCACGTACGCCGGGTCGGCGACCGGGTAGTCGGTGTGCGCCAGCGAGTCGCCGTGGCCCAGGCGGCGCCACAGCTCCTCGGCGATGTGCGGGGCCAGCGGCGCGACCATCAGCACCAGCTGCTCGGCCACCACCCGCGGCGTGGAGCCGCGCTTGACCAGGTGGTTGTTCAGCTCGATGGCCTTGGCGACCGCCGTGTTGAAGCGCAGCCCGGCCATGTCGCCGCGGATGCCGTCGATCGCCTTGTGCAGGACGCGCAGCGTCGCCTCGTCCGGCTCCTCCTCGGTGACGACCAGCTCGCCGGTGGTCTCCGAGACGATGTTGCGCCACAGGCGCTGCAGGAAGCGGTACGAGCCGACGACGGCGCGGGTGTCCCACGGGCGGGAGACGTCCAGCGGGCCCATCGACATCTCGTACAGGCGCAGCGTGTCGGCGCCGTACTCGTCGGCGATGTCGTCCGGCGCGACGGCGTTCTTCAGGGACTTGCCCATCTTCCCGGCCTCGCGCTTGACCGGCTCGCCCTGCCAGAAGTACTGGCCGCCGCGCTCCTCGACCTCGGCGGCGGGCACCGGGAAGCCGCGCTCGTCGCGGTAGACGTCGGCGGTGATCATGCCCTGGTTGAACAGCTTGTGGAACGGCTCGACGGACGAGACGTGGCCCAGGTCGTGCAGCACCTTGTGCCAGAAGCGCGCGTACAGCAGGTGCAGCACGGCGTGCTCGGCGCCCCCGACGTACAGGTCGGCGCCGCCGGCCGGCTTGTTCTCCGTGGGGCCCAGCCAGTACTTCTCGTTGGCCGGGTCGACGACCGCCGAGGAGTTCGCCGGGTCGACGTAGCGCAGCTCGTACCAGCAGGAACCGGCCCAGTTGGGCATGGTGTTGGTCTCGCGGCGGTACTTCTTGACGCCGTCTCCCAGGTCCAGTTCGACGTTGACCCAGGCCTCGTTGCGCGACAGCGGGGTCTCCGGCGAGGAGCTGGAGTCGTACGCGTCGAAGGTGCGCGGCGAGTAGTCGTCGACCTCGGGGACCTCGACCGGCAGCATCGACTCGGGCAGCGCGTGCATGACGCCGTCCTCGTCGTAGACGATCGGGAAGGGCTCGCCCCAGTACCGCTGGCGGCTGAACAGCCAGTCGCGCAGGCGGTAGTTGACGGTGCCTTCGCCGATGCCGCGCTCGGTCAGCCAGGCGGTGACGGCGGCCTTGGCGTCGACGACGCTCAGCCCGTTCAGCGTCAGGTCGCCCTCGGCGCGGGCGGAGTCGACGATGACGGAGTCGTAGGTGTCGAAGGCGTCGTCCCACTCGGCCGGGTCGCAGCCGCGCCCGTCGGTGGGCTGGACGACGCAGCGCATCGGCAGCGCGAAGGCGCGGGCGAAGGCGAAGTCGCGGTGGTCGTGGGCGGGGACGGCCATGATGGCGCCGGTGCCGTAGCCCATCAGCACGTAGTCGGCGATGAACACCGGGACGGGCTCGCCGCTGACCGGGTTGACGGCGTAGGCGCCGGTGAAGACGCCGGTCTTGACCTTGGCCTCGACCTGCCGCTCGACGTCCGACTTGGCGGCGGCCGTGGCGCGGTAGGCGGCGACGGCCTCGGCGGGGGTGGCGGCGCCGCCGGTCCACTCGGCGGGCACGCCCTCGGGCCAGGCGGCGGGGACGATCGAGTCGACCAGGCCGTGCTCGGGGGCCAGCACCATGTAGGTGGCGCCGAACAGGGTGTCGGGCCGGGTGGTGAAGACGGTGATCTTCTGGTCGCCGGGGGCGGCGAAGTCGACCCGGGCGCCCTCGGAGCGCCCGATCCAGTTGCGCTGCTGGAGCTTGATGGCCTCGGGCCAGTCCAGCAGGTCCAGGTCCTCGATCAGCCGGTCCGAGTACGCGGTGATGCGCATCATCCACTGGCGCAGGTTGGACTTGAACACCGGGAAGTTGCCGCGCTCGGAGCGGCCGTCCGCGGTGACCTCCTCGTTGGCCAGCACGGTGCCCAGGCCCGGGCACCAGTTGACCGGCACCTCCTTGGCGTAGGCCAGGCGGTACTCGCCCAGCACCTCGTCGCGCTCGGCGGCCGACAGCTCCGCCCAGGCGCGCCCGCCCGGCACCTCGCGCGCGCCGGACTCGAACTGGGCGACCAGCTCGGCGATCGGGCGGGCCTTGCGGGCGGCCTCGTCGTACCAGGAGTCGAAGATCTGCAGGAAGATCCACTGGGTCCAGCGGTAGTACTCCGGGTCGATCGTGGAGATCGAGCGGCGCGGGTCGTGGCCCAGGCCCAGCCGGCGCAGCTGGTGGCGCATGTTGGCGATGTTCGCCTCGGTGGAGACCCGCGGGTGGGTGCCGGTCTGCACCGCGTACTGCTCGGCGGGCAGGCCGAAGGCGTCGTAGCCCAGCGTGTGCAGCACGTTGCGGCCGGTCATCCGCTGGTAGCGGGCGAAGACGTCGGTGGCGATGTAGCCCAGCGGGTGGCCGACGTGCAGGCCCGCGCCCGAGGGGTACGGGAACATGTCCATGATGAAGCTGTGCGGCTTCGCGGTGACGTCGCCGGCCGCCGGGTCGGCCAGCGCACCGGTGGGGTTGGGGGCGTGGAAGGTGCCCTCCTTCTCCCAGATGTCCTGCCAGCGGGACTCGATCTCCGCCGCCAGCGCGGCGCTGTACCGGAACGGCTCGGTCGCGGTCTCGGCCGCGCCGGACGCAGGGGTCGTCTCGCTCATGGTCCTTCAAGCTCCATCGGTGTCGGTTGGCGAACCGCGCAGGCGGCCGGCCCGTGGACCCGGCCCGGGACGGGTCGGGCGCGGAAAACAAAAAATCCCCTCGCAGGAGGGGACGCCACGCCGACTCCGGCACCGCCCGAGGGCGCGGCCGGTCCTGGTCAGCGCGGCCGGCTAAGGAGCAGGCGCACGGTTCGCATGGGCTCAGGGTACCGCAAGCGGCCCGGCGGGCCGCCGGGCGTCCGGCCGGGACGGCCCGGGGCGCCCGCCACGGCCTCCTCCGGCGCTCCCGGCACCGCCGGGCACCGCACAACGACCGGCCGGAGGCCCTACCGCACCGCCGCCCGCCCCGCCGCGTCGAACTCCCGCAGCGCCTTCGCCAGCCGCTCGGACTGCATCCCCGCCGCGAGCGAGCGCGCCAGCGCCGCGGTGCGGGCCGCCTCCCGCTGGTCGCCGAGCCTGCGGTGGGCCTCGGCGAGGCGCACCATCAGCAGCGCCTTGGAACGGGCCCGCCCCGGCCCGAGCCCGGCCACGGCCTCGGCGAGCAGCACCTTGGCCAGCCGGTGCTGGCCGAGCGCCAGCCGCCCCTCCCCCACCATCCCGGCGAGGTCGGCCCGGGCCTCCTCGGCGCCGGGCAGGCCGTCCAGTTCGGCGAAGGCCCGGGCGGCGGCGGCCTCGGCCTGCGCGGCCTCGCCCCGGCGGCCGTACGCGCGGGCGAGCCGGCCGAGCTGGCGGGCGCGGCCGGTGGCGCTGAGCGCGGCGCCGTGGGTGTCCAGGGCCTTGGTGAGCGCGGAGACGGCGTCCAGTCCGCGCCCGCCGGTGCCCTGGGTGGCGAGCACGACCAGCGCGCCGAGCACCGCGACGCCGAGCCGGGCGTCGCCGCTGACGTGGGCGGCGCGCAGCGCGGCGACGAAGGCGCGCTGGGCGGCCGCGTCGTGGCCGAGGTCGTAGGCGGCCCAGCCGGCCAGGCGGGCGAGTCTGCTGGCGGCGCCGTACAGCTCGCGACCGAGCCGTTCGTCGTACGCGCCGAGTTCCAGCAGTTTGGCCAGCATGGCGAGTTCGGCCCGGGTGGGGCCGAGGACGAGTCCTCCGCCGCAGGAGCGTTCGAGCTTCTGCTTGCTGCGGTAGGACAGGCCGAGTTCGCCGACCAGTCCGGGTTCGACGCGCAGCGCGCCCTCGCCGCCGCCGACGGGCGGTGGCGGGGAGTCGAGTCGGGCGGCGGCCTGGTCGAGGTCGGCGCTGCGGAACAGGTCGGTGAGGCGGACCGGGCCGGCGTCGGTGGCGGCCTCGCGCAGCGAGGTCTGGGCGGTGTCGGCGGTCCACGGGTCGGTGAGCAGCCGGGGCGAGAGGATCTTGGCGCCGCGGTGGCCGCCCATCCGGCCCCAGAGCTGTTCGTAGGTGACGGCGATGCCGAGGGTGCGGCTGAGCACCTCGCAGACCGCCTGGTCGTGCGGGCTGCGCGGCACCATGCCGCGGTCGCGCCACTTGTACGGGGCGGTGGAGCTGATGGCCAGGCCGGGCGGCAGGGCGAGGCTCACCTCACGGGCGAGCCGTTCCGGACTCCATCCGAGTTGGTGGAGTATCCGGGCCAGTTCCTCGTTCCGCCTTCGCTCCAGATCGGCCATGGCACGACGGTAGCGGGATTCCGGCCCCCGGGACCGGCGGCGCGGGCAGAACGGCGAAGAGCCGCCTCCCGTTTCCGGAAGGCGGCTCTCGACTGCTGTGGAGCTATGGGGAATTGAACCCCAGACCTCTTGCATGCCATGCAAGCGCTCTACCAACTGAGCTATAGCCCCTTGACCTGCGTCGTCACCGTGGTTCCCGGTTGTTTCCGGCCGTTTCCCTCGGCGACATCGACTACTTTACACGCTCCGGGGGGTGCTCCTGAAATCCGTTTCCCCCGGGAGCTCCCCGGGCTCGCGCCGTGCGCCCCGGGCGCGCGCTCCCCGCCCGGGCGCATGAGGTCCGTCTCCACCACCGCGCGCCCGCCCGCTGAAACGACGGCGGACCGCTGCCCGAAATGCCGGAAGGCCGCCACCCCTTGGGTGACGGCCTTCCGAACTGCTGTGGAGCTATGGGGAATTGAACCCCAGACCTCTTGCATGCCATGCAAGCGCTCTACCAACTGAGCTATAGCCCCGCGACACGGACGACCCTGGCTGACCACGACCGCCGATGCGGAGTGGAGCTATGGGGAATTGAACCCCAGACCTCTTGCATGCCATGCAAGCGCTCTACCAACTGAGCTATAGCCCCGCACTCACCGGGCTTCCCGCTTCCCTTCCGGGCCGCGTTCCTCCCTGCGAACAAGGAAGACTTTAGCTGGTCAGGGCCGGAACTGTGAAATCCGCTCCCCGGGGCCCCGCCGAGGGCCCCTGAGGGCCCCCGGCATCCGTGCCGCCCGCGCCGGTGCCGCTCGGGCACCGGTACCGCTCAGGTGTCGTCGCCGATGACCGGTTGCGGGAGCGTGCCCGCGTTGTGCTCCAGCAGCCGCCAGCCGCGCGAGCCGTGGCCGAGCACCGACCAGCAGCAGTTGGACAGCCCGCCGAAGCGCTCCCACTGGGCCGGCTCCAGGCCGAGCAGCCGCCCGAGCATGGTGCGGATCGTCCCGCCGTGGCTGACCACCACCAGCGTGCCGTCCTCCGGGAGCTTGGCGACGGCCTCCAGCACCACCGGCACCGAACGGTCGGCGACCTCGGTGGCCAGCTCGCCGCCACCGCCGCGCCGCACCGGCTCGCCGGCCGCCCAGGCCTCGTACTCCTCGGGGAAGCGCTCGCGGATCTCCGCGTTGGTCAGGCCCTGCCAGGAGCCCGCGTAGGTCTCCCGCAGGCCCTCGTGGTGCTGCACGTCGAGCCCGGTGATCTCGGCCAGCTCCGCGGCGGTGCGCCGGGCGCGCTGGAGGTCCGAGGAGATCAGCAGGTCGGGACGGAGCCCGGAGAGCAGCCGGGCCGCCCGCTGGGCCTGGAGGACGCCCTGGCCGGTCAGCTCGATGTCCGTGGTGCCCTGGAAGCGCGATTCGAGGTTCCAGGAGGTCTGGCCGTGGCGCCAGAAGACGATGCGCGGGCCGCGCGCGCCCCGGCTCAGTGCAGGTCCTCGGGCTTGCCGAAGTCGTCCGCGGGGGCGACGGCGTTGCCGGCCTCGTCGGTGTGGGCGTCCGGGCGGTTGCGGGACTCCAGGGCGTCGGCGGGCAGCGGCAGCTCCGGGCAGTCCTTCCAGAGGCGGTCCAGCGAGTAGAAGGAGCGCTCCTCGGAGTGCTGGACGTGCACGACGATGTCCAGGTAGTCGAGCAGGATCCAGCGGCCCTCGCGCTCGCCCTCGCGGCGCACCGGCTTGATGTCCAGCTGCTCGCGCAGCTGGTCCTCGATCTCCTCGGCGATCGAGCGGACCTGGCGGTCGTTGTTCGCGGAGGCGATCAGGAAGGCGTCGGTGATCGACAGCACCTCGCTGACGTCGAAGGCGATGATGTTGTGCGCGAGCTTGTCGGCCGCCGCCTGCGCGGCGACGGTGATGAGCTGCTGGCTGTGGTCGGTGACGGTCACGGTGTTCTTCCGGCTCGGCGGCTTTGGGGCGCCCCGGCGCGCGGCCGGGGTCGTTTTCCAGGATCTCACGCCGCCCGGGCGGGCCCGGAACCGTTTTCCGCGCCCCCGGGGACCGCCGCGAGCCGCCCGGAGCCCGGTCGGACGCCGGCCCGCCCGAACCGCCGCCGGACACCGGCCGCCCAGCACGCCCGCGGACCCCGACGGCACAGCCGGACGACCGCACAGCCTGACGACCACCCGGGCCGACCGACCGCACCGCCGACCGACCGCACAGCCGCAGCGGCCGGACCCCCACCGATGCCCCGGCCGCGCCGCCCCACCGGACCGGAGCAGCCGCCCTACTGGTTCTTCGGCGGCTGGTAGTCCTTGCCGAGCACGACCAGCAGGTCCGCGTTCTGGGTGTCCCCGGTCACCTTCTTCACCGCCGTGTCCGGCAGGCCGAGGCTGGTCGCCAGCGACTTCGCCGCGCCCTGCCGGGCGTCGTCGGTGTAGCGGATCTCACTGGTGGCCTGCGGCGCGGCCTTCGTCCCGCCCGGGATGAACGTCAGGCCGGAGTTGACGATCTGGACCTGGGCGGCGGCCGCCGCCGCGTCGTTGCCGTTCGCGTCCTGGAGCGCGACCCGGGCGGGGGCGTCGCCGGTGGCCGCGGACTTCACGGTGCCGCCCAGCACGTCCTTGACCTGCTTGCCCGCCGTCGCCTCGTCCAGGCTGCCGTCCGGTTTGACGGTCAGCGCGGTGGTGCCGAAGTGGCCGTCCTTCGCCTGCTGGGCGAGCTGGACGAGCACCCCGGCGAGGGCGTCCTCGGGCAGCGAGGGGTCCAGCACCGCGTTCATCCGGTGCACGTCGTCCTTGGCGTCCTTGAAGTCGGTCGGCATGGTGCGCACCACCGCGTCCATGACCTGCCCGAACCGGGCCAGCTGGGCGTCCCGGTTCTCGCCGGGCGCCTGCAAGGTGGCGTACGCGACCGCGGCCTTCCCGCTGAGCAGGGTGTTCTTCCCGGCCGCCGACAGCAGCTTGCCGTCCGGCTTGCCGCCCTCGTGGGTCTCGGCGTTGGTGTCCACCCGGACGCCGCCGAGCTGGGAGACCAGCAGTTCCAGGTACGGGGTGTCCAGCCGCCAGGTGCCGGCCACCGGCGCGCCGAGCACGGTGGACAGGCCCTCGCGGGTCGCCGAGGCGCCGATGCCGTCCATGGCCTGGCCGACCGTGGTGACCGGCGGGTCGCCGGGGCCGGGCAGCCGCAGGTTGTCGGGCAGCAGCAGCACCGTGCCCTTCTTCCCGGAGCCGTCGTTGACCAGCAGCGCGCTGGACACCTTGCCCTGGAGGTCGCGCAGGTGGACGACGTTGACCTGGCGCCCGCCGGCCGCCGCGGCGGCGGTCGGCTTGTCGCCGGTGAACAGGAGGTAGCCGCCGGCGCCGCCGGCCGCGAGCGCCACCACCACGCCGAGGCCGATCAGCCGGTTGCGCAGCTTGCGGCGGCGCTCGGCGCGCACCTCGCTGCGGGACTCGGCGAACTTCAGCCAGTCGATGACGTCCTCGGACTCCTCCGCCTCCTCGTCGACGAAGGTGAACTCGCCCGTGGCGTAGCCGTCCCCGGCCGCCTTGCTCCCGGCTTTCCCGGCCTTCCCCGCCCGCGCCCCGCCGACCCGCTCGGACGGCGGCTCGGCCTTGGCCGGCACCGCCTCGGTGGCGGGCCTGGGCACCCGCGGACGCGGCGGCGCGGCAGCGGCGGGGGCGGGCGTGGCGGCCTCGGCCGGCGAGGGCGCCGGCGCCTCGGTGGCGACCGGCTCGACGGCGCCCGGCGCGGCGGCGGCCTGGTACGGCTGCTGCTGGTAGCCCTGGTGGCCCTGCTGCTGGTAGCCGTACGGGTCCTGCCCGTACACCGGCTGCCCGTACTGGTCGTACTGCTGGTCGTACTGCTGCTGCCCGTACGGCTGCGCCTGCTGCGGGAACTGCGGGATCTGCCCCGTCCGGCCGCCCTGCTGGTACTCGTCGTACCCCTGGTGGCCCTGCTGCTGGTAGCCGTACGGGTCCTGCCCGTACACCGGCTGCCCGTACTGGTCGTACTGCTGGTCGTACTGCTGCTGCCCGTAC